>PLJR01000368.1:0-59959 GCA_003140295.1 Acidobacteriota bacterium | reverse complement strand
GCCGAAGCGGTGCCGTGGCGCTGCCACCGCTCGATGATAGCGGACGCGCTCGCGATCCGGGGAATTCGCGTGCAGCACATTTTGAATGAGAAACGCGGCCAGGTGCACGCAGTGACTGCTTTTGCGCACGTTGAGGGAGATGAAATCACTTATCCCGGCGCCGCTGACGGCGCTGTGCCGCGAGGCGGCGGAAAATCCCCGGGAAAAGCAGACGGCCAAAGGCGCCAAGCGCGTTTAGCGTTCTAGCGCGGGTTTGATTCGGGCGCTGCAGGTGGAGGCTGAGCGAAGTGGTCCTCCCAGCGGCAATCGCGGGCGCCAATATCAGGTTCGAGTCCCATAAAAACGGGGGCGCGCAGATGCTGGTCGTGGGTCCAGCCCTGGAATCGGACGCGGGCGACCAGTGCGGGTTTGGTCCAGAAGGCTTTTTCGTTGGTTTGCGGTTTCTTGTCGAAGGGACACACCGCTGCTTGATGTTTTTGCAAATCTTTGGCCACGCGGTCGAGAGTTTTCTCGTTGAAGCCGCTGCCCGCGTGGCCGATGAAGCGCAAGGCATGGCCTTCGTACAAGCCCAGAAGCAAGGAACCGAGCCTTGCGCGGCTGCCGCGAGGCGCGGTCCAGCCGCCGATCACGGCGTTGAGCGTCTGGGTCGCTTTGATTTTTACCCAGTCTTTGCTGCGCGCGCTGACGTAACGGCTCGCTGCGCGCTTTCCGATCACGCCTTCCAGGCCGTTTTGCTGCGCGAGGGCATACAAGTCTTCGCCGCGGCCGGCTTCGTGATCGGAAAAGCGAATCAGATTGTGAGGCCGCAGCAGATGGCGCAAAAGCTTCTTGCGTTCGAGAAGCGGGGAGTGGCGCAAATCGTATCCATCGCAACGAAGAAGATCGAAAACGTAATAGGTGACAGGAAACTGCGCCAGAGCGTGGGGCGACGGCGTGCGCACATTCATGCGTTGCTGAAGGCGACCGAAGTCGCTGCGGCCACGTTCGTCGAGAACCACGATTTCACCGTCGAGAAGGGCTTCGCGGGCGCTCAAGGCTTCGGGCAGCGCGGCAAGCTCCGGATATTGCGTCGTGACGTCATTTTGCGCCCGCGAACGCAATTTAATTTTGTGTTTGTCCTTCCAGGCGAGCGCGCGTACGCCGTCCCATTTAATTTCGAAGAGCCATTGGGGATTTGAGAACGGCCGTTCAATCGGCGTCGCCAGCATCGGCGCAAGGTTCGCGGGCATCGCGGCCTGGCGGGCTCCTTGCAGGTCAGCAGGCTGCATAGGGTTGGGTTGTTGCCGAGCGGGACGTTCCTCGGCAATTTCATCAAGCGTCCTGCCGGTAAGCACCGAACCATCGTGCTCGTCAATATTCCAGCGGGGATCGACGGCATCGTCCTGGTGCTTGATCATTAGCCACTCGTTGCCCTTTTCGCTGCGCTGCAGTTTGACGAGGACGAAACTGCCGCGAAGTTTTTCGCCCTGAAGGCTGAACTTGATCTCGCCGCTCGCACATTGGCGGTCGGCGCTGACACTCCCTTCGACGATAAAGGTGCCCCGGTCCCAAACCATCACCGATCCTGCGCCGTAATTGCCTTTGGGGATAATCCCTTCAAAGTTGGCATAATCCATGGGATGGTCCTCGGTTTGGACGGCGAGACGCTTGTCAGCGGGGTTGAGAGAAGGACCTTTCGGCACGGCCCACGACTTGAGCACCCCGTCGATCGCCAACCGAAAGTCATAATGCAAGCGGGTAGCGGCGTGCTTTTGAACGACGAAGGTGCCGTCGCCAGCAAGCGTAGGTTTAGCCGGCGCAGGCTTTGCGGGCGCGGGTTCGGGTGTGCGCTCGAAGTGGCGCTTGCGACGGTATTCGTCGAGTTTGGGCATCGACACTCAAATTCCATTGTACTCACAACGGGTGCGGCCTTTACTTGAAGCCTGCGCAAATAACACATCGTTTTCACGTCTGGGGTCTAGATTCCGGTCGTGTCCGACGATCTGTCATCCCGTCTCTGACGAATTTGGCTATGTCAAGACACACCCACACGGCGCTGCGGACCAGGCGCAGTGGCGGTGTTTTTCTTTTTACCAGAGCCTTTGCTTTTGCCAAGACCAACACTCGTACTCTGCGAATCACTCGGTGCGAGCGCCGTCGCTCCACCATCCATCTCTTCGGTCTCCTACCGCGACCATGATTTCTGGTTCGATCTCCCCATCCTCATCGGGAGGCAGGGTGCCCACTCAAGCGCTCGGTCTCAACCTGNNGGGCATCAACAGGAGATGCAGGCTGAGCGGGATCGGAAGTTGGAGGCGGCGAGGGAACAGCGGAAGAATCGCCGCCAGCGGGGCCGCGTGAAAGAAAGCCAGGACCACCAGGAAAAGTCCGTGCCCAGGGTGCGACGGTTCAGTCCCTGACTGAGACCCTATGCATCACCTTGTGTATCCCCGCGTGCCCATCGATTCGGAGGGTACGGGTTGCTTCAGCCTTCGCGCCGCAATATACGCAGTAAAAACGGGAAATACGTGCTCAATTTGTGTAATGAGTTGCCGAGTCCGTAGGGGCCTGGTATTGGCAAGTCGCTTCGTATCAGGATAACGAGAGACTGGCAACCAACGTGCCACCGAAAACTAAAATTCCCCTGCGTGGCTGTGCCTTCACACCGGGCGCGGCGATTTGCACTCATATGGTGACGCTCTTCGTGGCTGGAAGGGGGAAACCGAAAATGGCGCTGCTCGAGGTGTGGCTTCGTGTTCGAGGGCTGGTTATGCCGGTAAGCCTAACTGCTAGGCGGGGTGTATCCCGTCTATCTGTGTTTGCGCTCCTGTTTCTCGTTTCACCCGGCGTGGGGAGCGCCGACACTTGGACGCCACTGAAAAACCACGCTCCATCATCCGTCGCCTTGATGATCCAAATGACCGACGGTACGATCCTGGTACAGAGTTACAACGGCCAGTCCTGGTCGAAGCTGACGCCCGATATCACCGGCAGCTACATCGATGGAACCTGGACGACGCTGACTTCGGCGCCTATTGCACGCCTGTATTTTGCCGATCAAGTCTTGCCGAACGGTAAGTTCTGGGTTACGGGCGGAGAGTACAGCGGACCTGGCTTACTGGCAAATTGGTCTAACACAAGTTACATTTACGATCCGCTTGCCAATACCTGGACGACAACAGCGCCCTACCCCAATCAGCCGGGCTGCCCTTTTATCAATTATGTCTCGGGCAACTTGACGTTTGGAAGCCCTCAGATTACCGGGATTAATCCTTACACCACCGGTCTTGTGGTGGGATGGGGCGTCAGCGGCACAGGGATTCCATCTGGGGCAACCATCGTGAGCATTGACTCGGCGACGCAGATCACGATTTCCGCCAACACCGCCGGAGAGCCCCCCGGCAGCCGTGTTAACTTCAATCACTCCTACGAGCTAACGGCATGTCTCGGGGACGAACCGTCCATGCTCCTGCCGGGAGGAACGATTCTGGTCGGGAACCTGGAGTTCCCCAACACCTACATCTACACCACCGCTACCAACTCGTGGGCGCTGAAACGGGAACCAAGCACTATCCCGAAAGCAGCGATGAGGAAGGGTGGACGAAGTTAGCGAACGGAACGGTCCTCAATTACGATCTTTTCCACAGCATAGCAACGGGAGGCAGCTACGCGGAAATATACGCCCCATCACACGCCACTTGGTCCGGCATCAGTCCATCCGACGGCAGCGCGGCCGGAACAATTCCACAATTGAGCAGCAGCATCCTTGGCTTTGAACTGGGCCCGAGTCTGCGGCTACAGGACGGCCGCGTGCTCGTGATCGGAGCGACCCAGCACACCGGGCTCTACATTCCCTCCACCAATACTTGGGCCGCGGGCCCCGACACGATTGGGACGCTGAGCGGAAGTCCGGNNTACGCCGCCGACGCCGCTGCCGCGATCCTGCCGAACGGCCCCGTGATTTTCACGGCTGACGCCGGAGTATCACGGTTCACGTCCTCCGGGAACATAACCAGCGGATCGAACATCATTACGAATATTCCTTCCACGGCCATCTTGCAGCGGGTCTGGAAGGTCACGGGCTTCGGGATCCCCGCCGGTTCTGAGATAACGAGTGTGGACTCACCCACTGAGGTCCACATCAGCCAGAATGCGACGGCTACGGAGGCCAGTGACAGCATAATTTGGGGCGGCACCTTCAGTCCTCCGACGCAGATTTTTGATTTCGATCCGGTAGCCGACGCGACTAATTCCGTCTCGCCGGCGCTTCCCGATCCCAACCNNGGTTATCGGTTCATATGTCACGCGCATGCTGGTTCTCCCGACAGGGCAGATGCTTTTCTCCGACAGCACCAGCCAAATTTGGGCTTACACGCCTAGCGGGGCGCCGAACCCGGCATTGCGGCCGGTAATCAATAGCGTTACCTATAATGGCGGCGGCGTCTTCACTCTTACCGGCCAGAAACTGAGTGGGCAATCGGCTGGCGCAGCCTATGGCGACGACTCTCAGATGAATGAGAATTATCCGATTATCCGTATGCAGACCCCCACGGGGAACGTTTACTATGCTCGGGCAACCAACTGGAGTTCTACCAATGTAGACGGCGGAACAACGCCGGAGACCGTCAATTTCACTCTCAATCCCGCGATAACGCCGGGGAATTACGTTCTCATCGTGAGCGGCGCCGGGATTTCGTCGTTCCCGGTGTTTATTAACATCACAGCGGCCGAAGTAGCCGGGCTATGAACGTAAGAATCAGAATTCGCCTAGGAGGATGATATTTATGACTCACCGCTCACGAATCCTGATGAGTATCGGCATCTTGACTCTGCTGTTCGCCGTTCCTGCTGTCTCTCGCGCCGACAGCGTGCTTTTCAGCAACTTTGGCGCCGGTTTCAGCTATAACACGGGCATAGGCAATGTCGTTGGCTTCGATAACAATTTCGCCCAAGGGGATACCTTCACGCCCACGGCGGGCGCCGATTTCAGCTCGCTGGATATCGCGCTCAGTTGCTTTTCTGCTTGCCCAGATAATTTGAGTGTATCCCTGGACGCGAACAAAGGTGGCACGCCCGGCGCGGCACTGGAGAGCTTTAGTGTTTCCGGCGCTTCTCTAGGTGTGTTTGGCAACAATAACCCGCCTCTCGTTCTGAACTCTGTTCTCATGCCTTTGCTCACTGCGGGGACGCAATACTGGATCACGGTTAGCTCCGATCCAAATGACTCTATTGCGTGGAATTTGAATTCGACGGGCGACACTTCCAGTGAAGCGAATTCCACGGACGGTGGGACGACTTGGTTCGCTCCATCCGGCCTGACGCCAGGCGCTTATCAGGTGAATGGGACCACGCTGGTGTCGCCTGTCCCGGAGCTCTCCACCCTCAGCCTTATGCTTCTGGCGCTCGGGTTAGTTTTGGTGATGCGAAAGTCTACCGCCCAGGGTCTTCGACAGGCCCGTTGAACGCATCGCACATCCAGGCCTTCCGGAGACCACTAAGCGATCATCGCTTCCGGCACCGAACGTATTGCCCAATGGCCGCAGGATTTCCTCCTGCGGTGCTCCCGCCCATAAAGGCGCACAACGCGTCCTCGAAATACTTCCCAAGCCAAAGGCGCGAAGCCGGCGCATGTGCTTGGGACCGCAAAAGTCAAAGATGCGCTTAATGAACAGCTGAACGTCACAGAATGCATACGACTTTAGGCATCGACAAGCAAAGCCCATTGTACTCACAACGGGTGGGCGCTCTACGTGAAGCCCGCGCAATAACGGGTGTGGGCGTTACTGGGAGCAGGTGTATTCGACGTTCACGCCCGACTATGTCTTATCAAAAGGTTGTGCACTCGGCGGGATTAAGAGAAACATCAGATGCCCAAGCACCAAATCGTCGGTCGCCATTTAAGGCAGTAACCCATTCCGCCAAAAATTCTCTCTTGGTTCGCTGTTCCTGCGTATCCTGTCCCTTCACTTCCAGAACAAGCATTTTTCCACTCGCCAACGGCACCAAGTAATCCGATCCCATCGGGCGGTCCGGCCAGCCGGGGGAGTAAACGATGGCGCTACGTCAGAAGAATCACTACGTACCGTGCGTATATCTCAAGCGTTTTTCGTCAGACCTAGTGCATGTGTTCACCTATCGTATTCTCGTCGCCGACCGTTGTGTCCCCGTATGGAAACGATGTTCCATTAAAGGGGTCGCCTATCACAAGCATCTATACACCCGCATCATTTCAGGTCTTGAATCCGACGAGATTGAGAGATGGCTGGAACGTGAGTTCGAAACACCGGCGGAAGAGCCACTTCGCAAGGCAACCGCGGGTTTACAACTCGCAAAAACCGACTGGCACAAAATAATCCGTTTTCTCGCTGCACAAGACGTGCGCACTCCAGCACGCCTCACACAAGTACTTTCGCATTTAAACGAAACAATGCCCGCCGTTCTTCAAGAATGTGTTGAGGGTGCAGTTCAGAAGCTTGAAGAAGCGCGTCGGTCAGGAAATCCGATCACAGCTTTGAAATTTCCCAATAGCGAAATATTACCCATTCGCGTAAGGACGGGGACCAAGCCAGAGCAAGGGTTCGGGACAATCAAAGCTGAGACGATAGTCGGTCGGAGTGCTTGGCTTTTCAATATGAAACATTTGCTCTCGCGCACAGCGAGTATTTTGCAAAATCATAAGTGGACAATCCTCAGGCCCCCAGTTGGCATAAGTTGGTTTACGAGTGATAATCCCGTCGTCCGGCTGAACTATTACTGTGATCGCAGATATGACTTCAATGGCGGCTGGGGAAGTCCTGGCACGGAAATTTTACTTCCGCTCGATCCACAACACCTTCTCTACACCCAAATTGGTCAGCGTCCGCCGGACCGCGGATCAGTTGTATCGCTCCCTCATGCCAACCTAATTCGCCGAGTTATCGCTGAACATGCACACCGGTACATTTTCTCATGCTCGGAGGATGTCGAAATCCCTACCCTGCGTCCTCGCACCGTGAGCGCTGATGCGGTTCGCCATGAACAAGAGCAATGGCAGAGCTGGCATGAAGAACAGAGTAGGGCCGAGCGAGAACTCATGGGTTGGAGTGGATCATAATCGGCTCTCCGCAAGTCGTTCAATATTTTGATGAGCAAGAATATTTCGTTTTCGAGGCAAACGACTGCTCGCTTGGGCCAAATTACATCGTAACTAGACGCCGCGTCTGACGATCATCGCTACCAGGTAAACCCTCTCTTCACCTTCTTATTGGTTTCTATAATAGCTCGCGTTAGGGAGATGCGTGTGAATTCCATCTCATTCAAAAAGGCTCACCTGGCGAGGATCCACATTCCTTTCAATGTCCCCAAATCTGAAAATGCTGGCCTTTAGATATTCTTCAACTGCTTCTCCGGCAATCCAGCGGCGCTTTAACTTTTCGGCCACAGCGCCCGTCGTATTCGAGCCTGCAAACGGATCGACTACCAGATCATTCGGCTCTGTGAGTAATTTTATGAAAAATTTCGGAAGCAATGCCGGAAATCGCGCAGGGTGAATCTTGCCTCCACCGCCTTTACACTGCTTAGTATATGAGTCGTTGGCTGCGTTGTTTCCCATCTTAAGCATGCTCTCGGGCAGGTCATCGAAAGCTGCTTCTGTAACATTAGTAGGTATTGATCCGCCTGCATCGATCTTGTCGAAAGAGCCGCGAATCACGTGTCCAGAAGGTCTTTTAGTCTGCCGTACGCCATTACGATTGAGTCGAATCATGTCCTCGCTATATTCCTTCAGCACAGCAAGATTGGACGCCTTCGGCCAAGGCGTTTTTGACAACCACCAAACGTACTCGACTGAATCACGAACGCGGATGCGCCGCACCGTTACCCATTCGGCCGGCATCGGCATCTTGGCAGGGTTGTACCAAAAGCATTCTTGCGCCAAATGAAAGCCTAGTTCCTCCACCAAAGCGATTAGCAGTTTGAAATGGTACAGAGAGCGAGTCGGGGTACCGGAATTGTAGCTTCCTCCTATATTTAGGACAAAACTTCCATCGTCCGCTAGAATGCGGTGAATTTGTCGAGCGAACGGTAAAAACCACTTGATGTACTCAGTCTTAGTTCTGTTTCCGTATTCCTTCTTGAAGTGAAGGGCGTAGGGCGGCGAAGTCACTACAAGATTTGCTTGGCCCTGCGGAATGGACTGAAGAAGTTCGAGTGAGTTACCCAGGTAGGCTGCTCCAAACTCCGAGCGAAAATAGGGACTGGCCTCCAAAAAAGACGCAGGATGAGAACCGGATTTCCCGGTTTCCAGTGGTCGCTTGGATGCCGTGCGTCCCATATCCTTTCGAGACGTATTCTGCCGACGCTTTGGAAGAATTGCCATAGTTGGTGTCATCATAGTCCGGTTTCGAGATGGAGGATAACATAAATAGATTGACAGTGTCAACCCATTTATCACAGACGCCCCTAGTTCCACACGAGTGGATTTCTCAGGCTGAGGCCGCGCGCATCCGGAACGTGTCACGGCAGGCGATTGCACGATTAATCAAGAAAGGGCGCTTCCAAGTCCTTAAAATTGGAGGAAAAGTCCTCGTGAGGCGATCCGATGTAACGACTTATGAGCCAGAGCAGCCGGGAAGACCGCGCAAATGATTGAATCTCTTGAAACTGTCAGGCGCCTCTTGGATCAATGTAGTGATGATGATCGCGCGTCGCTTTTTACCTATCTAAAGGCACGGCTGCCGCGACATCCGCTCGAAGAGGAATGGGGAGTAGACGCCGAAGTAATTTTGAGCGCAATATCTCGGTCTTCGGACCTTACCAAACGTGGTGTCCGTGGCATCATCGCAGAGGCTATTTTTGAGCGGCACGTCTTACCCCACCTTACGGAATGGGACACGGTACGCTTTGTCGATGACCGCGCATATGATTTTCTGCTTCGCTCGAAAGTGCACAGCGCAAATGAAGTTCGGATTCAAGTGAAACTCCAACGTATGAAAAAGCAGCAGGCCATGTGGGCGTCTGAAGCGAGACGGTACTATCCCAAAGAGATGTATGTCGTCGAAGTACAAAAGACCCGGGGTGGGATCGATCTTCAAACGAATGAAGATACACGTCCGTATCGTTTCGGCGAGTTCGACATTCTCGCTGTGAACATGCATCCGTCTACAAAGGACTGGCACAACTTCCTATTTGCCCTTAGCAATTGGCTAATTCCACGAAGTCCCAACGCGGCTCTCATCGAAATCTTTCAGCCAGTCTCCGTTTCGGCGAGCGCCTGTTGGACCGATCGCTTAGAGACGTGCCTTGAATGGCTTGCTACAGGTGAACAAAAGAGAATTCTAAATATCGCCCCGGAACTCCTTCAACGCCGCGTCAGGGGAAAAGACCCAAGCGAATAGACTTTGACACTCAACCAATAAGCCACCATCTACGACTATTCGAATACAGTAAATACGCATTGATTTTAGTTTACTATTATGATACCATCGCACATGTTTGCCATCGACGCCCTGATCTTCTGTCCGCGCCATACAGGATCCGGCCTCGCATCACCAGCCGCAAAGCAATTTTTGAACCCGCGTACCCAGCGCAACTATGCCTCACCGGGCAAGTCCCGCCTTCCTGCCAGCGCTCCGCCTGCGCGCGCGAGCAAAAACCGCGCTCGGCAACCCGCGCAGAATCAGCAGATTACAAACGCATCATTTAGCAACTCTCTTGGATTCATACACATGCAAACTGCCGGGGGGTATGGACCCCTGAATTATGTTACCCAGAAATCTTGCGCTCCCGGAACCACTGCTCGGGCCATGACTTCTTCGGCCACTGGACAAAACACGGCAGGCATTGCCCGAGCCGAGGTTTGCTCATCTCCGTTCGCGCGGCGTTTGGTGGCGGTCTGTGCGCGGCGCGAAAAAGAGCTTACCCCGGGGCTTTGGCAACTGCGTATGGCCAATTGGAGTACGGAACCGACACGTTTTTTGGAACGAGACGCGCGCCTGTCCGATTGCCTGTCGAGACTTGCAGCGTGTATATTGTGGACCGGGTCAGCGAACGATGAATAGCGAAACTGGCTGGATGAAGCGCGGGTCGCGAACGCCGCGCGGAGTGAGACGCGCAGTGAGAAAGGATACGACATGAACTTCGGGTTGCGGAAACCAGTCCTGGGCAGTCTGGCGCTGGTGTGCCTGGCCGGCACCGCGCTGATACACGGGCAGGCGACGCCACAGCAGGCGCGTCCTCAGGCAACTGCGGTGACAGGAGAACAGAAGCCGCTGCTCGCAGAAGAGGCCTTCAAAAATATTCAAGTGCTTCGCGGAATACCGGTAAGCCAATTCATGGAGACCATGGGCTTCTTTTCCGCTTCAGTGGGTGAAAGTTGCGAATTTTGCCATGGCGGCTCGGACAGCGGCTGGGATAAGTATGCCGAGGACAACGACATCAAGCAGACGGCGCGGAAAATGGTCCTGATGATGAACGCAATCAACAAGGCCAACTTCAACGGGAAGCGGGAGGTGACTTGTTACTCCTGCCATCGCGGCGGGGATCGTCCGGTGGTCACGCCCGATCTGACCGCGCTCTATGGCACGCCTCCGCCGGCACCGCCGCCTGACGTTGTCGAGGCAGCGCCCGACGCCCCCGCGGCCACTCAGATTCTCGACAAGTATATTCAGGCGCTCGGAGGAGCGCAGCGCGTGAACGGCTTGACCAGCTATATCGCGAAAGGCACGACTTCGGGATATGGCGAGAAGATAGAGAAGCGGCCGCTCGAGATTTATGCCAAAGCTCCCAACGAGCATACGGTCATCAACCATACTTTGACCGGTGACAGCACCATCGCCTTCGATGGACGCAACGGGTGGAGCGCCGCGCCGGATACCGATTCGCCCGTGCCGGTGCTGGCGCTGACGGGGCCCGACCTCGAAAGCGCCAAGGTTGACGCAAATTTAGCTTTTCCCGGACGGATCAAGGATGCCTTGAGTAAATGGGTAGTGGGCTATCCCACGACGATCGACGATCAGGATGTGCAAGTCGTTCAGGGCACGAGTCCGGGCGGGACCACCGTGACGTTTTACTTCGACTCGAAGACCGGCCTGCTGTCGCGAATTATGCGTTATACGGACGCACGAATCGGGTTGATTCCCATGCAAGTCGATTATTCCGATTATCGAGATGTGGCGGGAATCAAAATGCCGTTTCACTGGAACGTGACGTGGCTGGACGGGCGCTCGACCTACGACTTCACCAATATACAAACGAATGTTCCTATTGATGCGGCAAAGTTCGCGAAGCCGGCTCCCCCAGTGACGGTTTCGGCGAAGCCGGCTGCCAAGTAGCGCAGGACTCCCGGTGCGGCGCATTCAGCGAGCGAACCAGAGGTGCGCTGCGACCACCAGTGAAACCGCGGAATTAAGCACCCTGCCCATCACCAGGACGCTGCTCCACAAAAGGAGCGATACGACACCCGCGAAGCGCGCCCCAAGTGGAGGCACTTCCGCCGTGTCCCAGGCGGCCACGCGGCGGTAAGTGGTGCGCATAAATATCAAAGCATTCGTGCCCGCCAGTAAGATCAATAGCATTTTGAGCGGGAAAATACGCGTAGAGGCATACTTGGCGGCCGCCGAGGAAAAAAGCAGAAGGCCAGTGATTACCTGAATCAAAAACCCCGTCCAGGCCCACGGCAGTAGCCCGCGAGCTAGTTTCGAGACGGGCACTTCGCGCAGCCCCCACCCCGCAAGTCTCGCACTTAAAATCGAAGTGGCCACGAGCAACGGAACATTGCCGCACAGAATGTGCAGGGATTCGACCAGTGGAAAGGCCCAAAAAGAAGCGCGCATGTACGAGGCAACGGGCGTTCGCTGCAGCCAGTCACAGAATGAAAAGATCAAAAGCACGAGCCGCATCCTCTCTTGGTTTCCTACCCGACTTAAGGCCCTCCGAGACTTAAGGGCTACACGAGATTTACGGGGCCAATTTCGCGCCGCTTGCGCGCGCGATTATTCAAAGTAGGCGATCATCCTGCCGGCGATTACGATGGCAAACCACAGGGCCAGGGATGACAGGCCTGCGATCTTCGCAGACATGGGCGTAGTGCTGCGGCCCTCCCATTGCGCCGCGCTACGACTCGTCATGACATGAAAAAGCAAAGCGTTGAGCCCCGCGGCTACGAGCATGAGCATCTTGAAACGAAATGCGGGGTTCAGATATACCCGCGAGGCCTCCGCAGCGAACAGGAAGAATCCCGTTGCCGCCTGGATGCCAAAGCCGAGCCAGGCCCAGGGGAGCACGCGGCGCGCTAGTTTAGGGACTGGGGTTCCGGCGAGGGTAAAGCCCATGAGCCGCAGGTCCAGGATAGACGTCGAACCAACCAGTGCGACGATACCGAATAAATGTACGGTCTCAATTGCCGGAAACAGCCATAGCGAGTCGCGCAGCGTCGCGGACATCGGCGTACTTTCCAGCCACTGGCACCAAGAAAGAAAATCGGGCATCTGCATAAGCCTTCAGTAGGGAGTCTCGTTCGGACAACCCTTTCGACGCGCGCGAATTTGAAATAACACTCAACAATTTGACATAGCGTTTAGTGGTTTGGCTCAACAAAAAGGCCGCCCTCTGCGCCAATCAATGCAAGGCCGGCCAATACACGGCCGATCGGTGCACGGCGGACCAATGCAGGGCCGACCAATGCAAAGCTGATCCGCACAAGTGCGATGTCTCGCGACAAGTCAGCTCCCGGCCAGTGTACCGCGCGAGCGGTACTGAATCGTATAGGACTCGCCGTTGGTAAAATAGCGCCGTCGGTTAACAGTTACGCTTGACCCTGTAGGGGAGGGAGCTTATAGTCTCGCACCAGAAATAGTCGGATCGGGGAATCCTCCTTTTGCAGTATGCCCAGGGTTAGTGCGGTTATCATTGCGTTTAATGAAGAGGCCGATATCGCGCGAGCGTTGCGGTCTATCCAGTGGTGTGACGAAATCGTGGTGGTGGACTCTGGGAGCAGTGACCGCACGGTAGAAATCTGCGCGGCGTATGGCTGCCGCGTGTTGCGGCATGAATTTTCCGGCTACGGCGAGCAAAAAGCATTCGCGGTGCGGCAGGCTGTCAATGATTGGGTTTTTGTCGTCGACGCGGACGAAGAAGTGTCCGTGGCGCTCAGAGATGAGATCCTAAAAAGGCTCGCAGACACGCCAGATTGCCGTGGGTTTTACGTGCCGATTACCACGGTTCTGTGGGATCACGTGGTGAGAACCGGCCAGCGCCACACAAAAGCGAAGCTGAGGCTGTTCGACCGCCGCCACGGTAACTTCCAAAACCAATTGGTGCACGAGTCGGTTTTGCTCGAGGGCCGCACAGAACGGCTGCACGAGNNCGATGTACAACTATTCCTACGCCAATATTGCCGATTATTTCGAGAAGTTCAATCGCTACACGAGCGCGGCGGCGCTGGAATGCTCGGCGCACCAACCGCGCCCGAGTTTCTTGGGAGCAGCCGCACGCTTCCCATTGACGTTCTTTCGTATGTATTTCTTGAAAGGATTCTTCAGAGATGGCTCCGTCGGCTTGGTCTGGAGTTTGTTCTCATCTTTGTACTCGATGGTTAAATTTCTTAAAGTGCTGGAGCTTCGGCGGACCGAGGCCAGTGCAAGATCGCAGGTGGCGGGGAAAACAGCATCGCCGGCCCCGATCGAAAGCGAACAACAGGGGGCCAGCCGACAGTGGGCCACGGTGTCCGGCGCGGCCCTGGGCGCGACTTTGCGTCCGCTGCGGTTGCCGGGCGCGGCTGCCGTGCGTCGAGTGTATCAAACTCGCCTTTTTGGTTATGCCCTGGCGACTGCGGCCGTGTCCGTGGCGCTGCTGCTGATGGTTCTACTCGGCGGGGATAACCCCTGGAATTATTCGGTAGTTCTGCTGGCGGCCATAGGAGCCACGGTTTGGTTCTGGGGAGTGCGGCCAGGCTTCGTGGCGGCGGTGCTGGCACTGGCGGGGCTCGATTACTTTGCAATTGAGCCACGAGGGGAATTTTGCGTGCCTGACGCGGATGGGTTAGCGCAGCTTGTAGTTTTCGCGGCTATGTCGATGCTGATCGGCTTGCTGATTTACAAAGGCAGGCAGCAAACATACCGTTGATATCGCCGAGGGGCCGTTGATATCACTGGGGGGCCGTTGATATCGCCGGCGGGAATATGGTGGATAACCGGCGCTGCGCTGTTGCTTTTCGTGTGGCTGGTCTACCGCTATAGCTTGTTCGTGCCGGCGCCTCAAGGCCTGCCTATTTTGCTTTATCATAAGGTTTCTCCACAAGAAAACGACGCATTGACGATATCCGCGGACCGCCTGGATCGCCAGCTCGCTTTTATCAAAGATCAGAACTACACAGCGATCTCGTTTTCAGAACTAAGCGACGCCTTGAACCACGGTCATGATTTGCCGGCGAAACCGATCCTGGTGACATTCGACGACGCGTACTTGAGGACGGTTCAACTGGTGCACCCGCTGCTGCTTAAACATCAAGTGAAGGCCACCATTTTGCTGCCCGTGGGCTTTATCGGGGGCGTAAACCAATGGGACGGCGCGAACGAATCGCTGATGTCCTACCAGGACATACAGGAGATCGCTGGTGGGCAGATTGAATTCGGGCTGCACTCCTGCCGGCACGAAAACTATGAGCATTATTCGGCGGCACAAATCGAAGCGGATGTGACCGCATGTGTGCGCGCTCTCGAAGAGCAGGGTTGCCCGTTTACGCGAGTCTTCGCGTACCCTTATGGCCGCATGCCCAGAGAGCAAAGCGTCAACCAGGCGATGCGCAATTGCTTCCGGAAACACGGAATTGAGTTTGCGCTGCGGATCGGCTCGCGCATCAACAGGCTGCCGCCCAAGGATCCCTATGAATTAAAGCGCATCGCGATACGTGGAACCGATTCGTTCTGGACGTTCAAAACCAAGCTGCGTAAAGGCCGGGTGAAACTTTTCTAGCTTAGGCCCAGTCGCGGCCTACCCGGTGGTGGCGTGCGCCGCCAGCGCAAATCGGCTAGGATGGCGCTGTGGCAAATCTTTTTGAACTGGCGCCGGTGTCCACGGGTTTCGGCGAGCAACTCAATGCACAGCAAAAAGCGGCAGTGGAACACGGGGAGGGGCCGCTACTGGTGGTGGCGGGCGCCGGCACGGGCAAAACACGTGTCATCACCGAGCGCATCCGGCACCTGCTGGCCTGCGATCCGGAACTTCCTGGCACCGCGATCCTCGGCCTGACGTTCACCGACAAAGCAGCGGCGGAAATGAAGCACCGGGTCGCCAAAACGGCCGGCGAACGAGGACGTGCCGTATGCCTGGGAACGTTTCACGGGTTCTGCAACAGCCTGCTGCTCGAACGTGATCCGCAACTGAAGACTCTGGAAAAGGAGGACCACTGGGTACTGCTCCGCCGCAATCTATCGGTTCTGGCGCTCGAGCGGTACCGCCGGCTGGCCGAGCCGGGACAGTTTTTGGGCGACTTCGTGCAGTTTTTCTCGCGCTGCCAGGACGAGTTAGTCACTCCGGACGATTACGAACATTACGTGGCGTCGCTTGCGGAGCACTATGCGAGCGAGCGCGAAGCGCTTCCCGAGGACGAGCGCCGGCTGCGCAAAGAAGAGATTGGCAGGCAGCAGGAGATTGCGCGGGCTTACCGGGCGAGCGACCGGCTGTTGCGCGAACGCCATCTGCTTACATTTGGTATGCAATTGCTGGACGCAGTGCGCGCGCTCGATGCTGACCCGGCTTTTGCGGCGAGTGTGCGCCGGCGTTTTCGGTACATCCTGGTGGACGAGTTCCAGGACACCAACGTCGCACAAATCGAGCTGCTTTGGCGCCTGGGTGGGGAGCAACGCAACATCGTTGCCGTAGGGGACAACGCCCAGGCGATTTACCGGTTTCGCGGCGCGTCGTTCGGCAGCTTTACGATATTTCTGCAGCGCTTTGCCGGCGTGCCCAGATCCAACACCCAGGCAGCGGCGCGTTTTGTGCGGCCGCTGATCGATAATTACCGCTCTACGGGACGAATCTTGCGCGTGGCCGCACAAGTGGCCAGCCTGATGGAGCGTTCGCCGCTATTGCCAGCAAAAGAGCTGGCGGCGCATAAGCCTGACGGCGAGAAGGTTCGCATCGTGGAGTTCGCGTCGGCGAGCGAAGAAGCTCGCTGGATTGCGGCCGAAATTGCACGCCTCCACGCGGCCGGCCAGCCGTGGCGCACTTTCGCGGCGCTGTATCGCATTCACAATCACCGCGACGCCCTGGTGGAGGCTCTCGGAGAACGAGGGATCCCGTTCGTCATTCGAAATCTGTCCATTCTGGGGCATCCGCTGGTTCGGGACGTCCTGGCATACCTGCGGCTGGTGGCGAAACCCTCGGATAATGTTTCGTGTGCGCGCGTGCTGGCAGCACCGGCGTGGGGCCTGGAAGCGGCGGACTTAGTAAGGCTTTGCGAACAAACCTCGAAGAACCAGCCGGCGCTGTGGGACGCATTGCAAGCGCGGCAGGGCGAGCTACCGTTCAACGGAATCGAACGCCGCACGGATGCACTGGTCCTGGACATCCACGATCTGCGACAGCGGGCCTGGCGGTTGACCGCCGTGGAATTATTTGGCGCGCTCGCCGAATGGCTGGAACTTCATTCCGTGGTGTCGCCGACCGAACGGCGCTATGTCGACCGGCTGCGTCATTTCGTGCTCGAGTGGCAACTGAAAAGTGAGACCTCGCGGCTGGCGGAATTCGTGGAGTATTTCGATTACTTCGTACAGGCCGGCGGGCAGATCAATCTCGAGCAGGAGGGGGGCGATGCGGTCCAGTTGATGACCGTGCATGCCGCCAAGGGGCTGGAATTCGATCATGTGTTCGTGCTGCGGCTGACCGCTCGGGGATTCCCGATGGTGCCGCGCAGCCGCGTGCTGGAGTTTCCGGAAGCGTTGATGAAGGAAGAAGTGCCCAAGGGCGATTTTCATATCCAGGAGGAGCGCCGCCTTTTCTATGTAGCGGTGACGCGCGCGCGCGAACGACTGACGCTTTCGACCGTCGTGCACAAGCGCTCGAAGCCTTCGGTTTTTCTCGACGACATTTTGAGCGCGCCAAGAATCGCCCGGGAAAATGTGAAGCAATTGGCTCCGGTGGTTCCGGCGACGCCTGTCAAGAGCGGCGGGCGCGCCGGCGAGCAACTTTTATTCGGGGATGAGCTTTTTACGGACAAATATGAGGAAGCTGGCGGACATTCACAAGCCGATGCGCGGGTCCATTCGCGGGTCCATTCGCGGGTCCATTCGCGCATTGGAGCGTGGGCGACGCAGTACCGGCCTCCGGTTTTCGAGCCGCTGCAATTGAGCGCGTCGGCAATCGAATCGTATTGGAAATGCCCGCAGAAATACCTGTTCAACAACGTTTGGGGGATTCGCGGAGGGCCGTGGGCGGCTACAACGTTTGGCAATGTCATGCACGTAACCATCCGGCAATTCATTGCGGCGATGCGCAAGGGGCTGACGCTGCCATGCGAAGAGCTGGAGACCATCTTCCGGCGTGAGTGGACGTCGGCGGGATTTGAGGACGATTACCAGGAACAGTGTTACCTGGATGACGGTGTTGCGCAGTTGCGGGCGTTTCACGCCAGTTGCGTAGCGGCTCCACCGAACGTGCTGGCGCTGGAGAGGCGCTTCACGCTGGAACTGGATAATGGCGTGCAAGTGCTGGGGCGCATGGACCAGGTCAACCAGGTCGCTGCCGGCGAAGTGGAAATCGTCGATTACAAAACCGGCAAGCCGAGGACCGCAGCGCAAGCGCAGAAGGATCTGCAGTTGAGCGTTTACGCGATGGCGGCGCGGGAAGATCTCGAACTCGAGCCCGTGCGGCTGGTCTACTACAACTTACAAACGAACGAGGTGGTCGCGGCAACTCGCGATGAAAATGCGCTCCACCAGGTGCGTGGCGCCATCCAGGAAGTGGCAGCCGATATCCGCGCCCGCGAATTTCCTATTAAGCCGGGGTTTATCTGCAAAACCTGCGAAT
Organism: Acidobacteriota bacterium; assembly: GCA_003140295.1. Classification (GTDB taxonomy): domain Bacteria; phylum Acidobacteriota; class Terriglobia; order Acidiferrales; family UBA7541; genus Palsa-189. Next base: position 41,977 of record PLJR01000368.1, on the reverse strand, counting down.
ACCGGTTTTTGTGCCCGTCACAGGAATCGTGGTGCGGCCAATCGCTCGAGCCGGAGGGCGATTCGCAGCGCGCGGAACGGGCCGGGAATGCCAAGGTAACGACCGGCCGCTGAGCGCCTCGGAACCATAACGCGACAAAGCAGAAGGGGTGAATGGTTGCGCCTGCGCTAGTTCGCGCCGTGCTTTACGGCCGCGGAATGCGGTAGTAACCGTCGCGGGCGAGAAGCGTGAGGCCGGGACGGCGTATGCGAACTTCAATGGTGTGGTAATCCTTGGTGCGATCGGTGGTGGGTACGTAGCCGATGGTGTACTGATGGCGGGCTTGCTCGGAGACTTGCGCGTACAGCCGCGATAGGTCGTCGGGATGCGCCGCGTAATAGACGTCGCCTCCGGTGGCATGGGCGTAATGGGACATAACGGTGGTGCCGCGATTGAGTACGGCGGCATCCACTCCGACTGCGTAGACGGAGATGTCGGCGGAAAGCAGTAGTTTCAAAGTGTCGTCATAGCTGAAGGTATTGTTCCTGGCGTTGATTCCATCGGAAATGACCACGATCACCTTGCGCCGATCGCGTCCGCGGGTGCGCAAGACTTCCGTTGCGGCGTGAATGGCGTCGTTCATGTGCTTGGTGGATTCTCCCGCGCGAAGAGGTTTTTCGGCGACCGAAGGGGCGCCAGGGGCTTCGTGGCCATTGATCGTAGGGCCAGCGGTCATGGGCTCGGAGCCGACACCGGGGATGGTGCTGTTCAAATCCATGTGTTTGAGCTGCGTGATGAGCTGGTCGTTATCGGCCGTGAAGTCCAGCACCGGAGTATAAAAGGCATCGAAGCGCGCGAGCGCGACTTCATCGGAGGCGCTGAACCCGCCGGCAACCGCCATCAGGCTGTCCTTAACGTGCGCGGATGTTTTGGTTTTTAAGTCGTCATCGACGAGCACGACGGCGGAAAGCGGAACTGCCTCCACGGAGAAAATTGAAATGCGCTGCTCGACGCCATCTTCGAGTACGCGAAACTCGTCCTGGCGCAGGTCGCTAACCAGACCGCCCCGGGAATCTTTCACAGTGACCGGGACGACCACGAGTTCGACAGTGGTGCGAATACCCCCGCTGGGTGGGGCTTGCGGCGCAGGCGGAGCAGGATTTTGTGGAGCTTGAGGCGCTTGAGCGGCTTGGGTGAATTGCGGCGCGATCGGCGCGGTGGCCAGGAGCAAACCGAAAGCCAGAGTCACCGCCACGGTGACGTTCTTGGGTGAGGAAATCATCGGCGGCCTAAAAGCACGATTGCGAGTATATTGGCATAGTCTTCCCCTCGAGCCTGGCGGCGGGATATCTGGAGGGAACGCCCATTTGCTGTCCATTTGGCTGATTACTGCGATGGCGCTTACAAGACACCGCGGTTACGGGCATTTCGCGCCCCTCACGAACCGCAACCCTGGACAGCCACCGCGCATCCTAAAAAACCATGCGAATTGAACATAGCCGGACTGGCCCAGGGCACCACAACGGAAGTGGTGACGACGCCCATTATACGATGCGAAACCGCGGGTTTACGCCAGTTTGTATTCTATTCATCGTCATCGCGATAATACTGGCCGCAGGTTCATCCGCAATTCGTTCCAGTGCGTCGCTTCAGGCGGCGCAAAATCCCCAGGGTGCGCAACCGCAATTACAACAATCGCAGCAGCCCATTCGCGTCGAAGTAAGCCTGGTGAACCTGTTTGCCACGGTTCGCGACAAGCATTCGAAGCAGATCATCTCCACACTGGAACAGAGCGATTTCAATGTCAGCGAAGACGGGGTCGCGCAGAAGATTTCCTTTTTCTCGAAGGACAGCAAGCTGCCGGTCACCTTGGGGCTGCTGGTCGACACCAGTGGCAGCGAACAAAACACGCTGGGAGCGGAACAGGAGGCCGCGGCGCGCTTTTTGTCTCGCATCATGCGCAAAGGCGATCTGACGGCAGTCTTCAGCTTTGACACGGACACCGATTTGCTCGCCGATTTTACCGATGATATCGGCGTGCTGGACCGCGCCGTCCGCCGCACGCGCATCAATGCGCCCAGCGGCCAGGGTCCCCTATCGCAACAGGGACCGGGGACCGTTTTTTACGACGCAGTTTACCTCGCGTGCCATGACAAGCTGGCGGGAGAAGCGGGGCGCAAGGCGCTGATCATACTCACCGACGCCCAGGACGAAGGCAGCCAGTTGCGCGTGCAAGACGCCATTGAAGTGGCGCAGCGCACCGATACGGTGGTGCACATCCTGCTGATCGGGGACCCATATCACTTCAATGTGAATGAAGGCGTGGCCAGAAAGATTACCGACGAAACTGGGGGCCGGACGATTGTGGTCCGGAATGAAAAAAACCTGGAGCAGGCATTCGATCAGATCAGCGAAGAGCTGCGCAGCCAGTACACCATAGGCTATACGTCGACGAACCCGGCGCGAGACGGCAGCTACCGCAAGATAAAGGTGGAGACAAACCGCAAAGAACTCGATGTTCTCACGCGCCGCGGATATTACGCCCCGAAAGGCTAGTGGCCCAAACGGCTTAGGTCGCGCCAATTGCACGATTCCGCCACAGTCGGCGCGTGCCGTTCATTAGCTTAGCGTCAAGCGATCGCTTATGAAGTGGGGCCAGAACGTGGCGGCCCGGGAACCGGGTTAGGCGTATCCGATGGCGCCGCGTAATAGCCTTTGCGGGCGTGAACCTGCAGGCCTTTAGTATCCACTGCAATGCGAATCGAATGGAATTTGCGGTCAGGCAACCGGCCGGCGGGCACGTATGCGATCGAGTACTGGCTGCGCAACTCCTCCCCGATGTCCTGAAACGATTGCGCTAAGTCGTCGACGTGGTAAGGAAAGAAAGCGCGTCCGCCGCTATCCACGGAGAATTGCTGGAGAACGCTGTCGCCACCTGTTTTTTGGTATTTGCGGTCGAAACTCTTGGCGGCATTGGTTTCCTGGTCGGTAACGATCCAGTCGATGCTGGTGCTGATGGTGTAAATGACGATTCCGGCGCGCTGGGCCATGTCGAGGGCTTCGCCGCGCGAATGGCGGCTTAGGTTATCGTCACCGTCACTGATGACCACGAGGACGCGGCGCACATCGGGAACCGTGGCTGCCGGCGGTACGGGCGCCGGCGAACGAAGCAGTTCCTGGCAGCCCTGATAGACCGCGTCATAGAGCGCGGTGCCTCCGCCAGCGCGCTGGCGCATCACAACGTCGCGCAGGTGCTGCAAGTCATTCGTGAACGGCTGGATCACCTCCGGGCTGTCGTCCACGCTCATCAGAAATGCCTGATCCTTATCGCGGCGAATCACGTTGAAAAGAAAATCGGTGGCCGCCTGCTGCTCGAACTGCAGGCGGGCGCGAATGCTGTTCGAGGTGTCGAGAAGCAGTCCCACGCGCAAGGGAAGATCGGTCTGCCGGTTGAAGAAGCGTATCTCCTGCGGAACATTGTCGTCGAAGACCTTGAAGTTCTCTTTCTCCAAATCGGAAACAATTTTATTGCGCTGGTTGAACACCGTAAACAGCACGTCCACCAGGTTGACGTTCTGGCGGATCGAGCCACCCTGATCGGGCGTAGTTTGCGGTGCGTTTTGGGCTGCGGGCGGCGGAGCAGGCTGCGCAGACTGCGCGCGGTCGGCCGGAACTCCAGGCACCAACGAAATACATAAAACTATCAGAACGGCGGGAATCAGGTGAAAGCGCATTGCCGTGATTATAGGTACCCGCGCAGAGCCGCGTCAACCTGACGCCGGTCGATTCCCAGCGCGCCGGCAAGTTCGTAAAGATAGGCGTGCAGTTCCTTAGCGAGGGGAGCGCGTACTTCGAGGGGCACACCGGAATGCGGATGCGCAAACCCCAGTTTCGCGGCATGCAAGAAAACGCGGCCGAGAGCCGCAAACGAGATGCCACCGGCGTGTGCGCGTGCGGGTGCGCCGTAGAGAGTGTCACCGACGAGCGGATGGCCGGCTGCGGCGAAATGCGCGCGAATCTGGTGGGTGCGTCCAGTGTGCGGCTCGGCGGCGACCAGGGTGAAGTTCCCCAGGCGAAACAACACACGCCAATCGGTCCGAGCCTCGCGGCCGGAACGCAGCCGCGCGGTCATACGCGTCCGGCGGCGGGGATCGCGCGCAATGGGTAAACCGATGGTGCCAGCATCTCGCGCGAGGCGCCCGGTCAACAACGCAATATAGGTTTTGTGCACGGTGCGGGCGCGAAATTGCTCCGCAAGGGCGCGATGCGCGACATCATGACGCGCCACCACGAGCACACCGGAGGTTCCGCGATCCAGCCGATGCACGATTCCGGGACGGACCATGCCAGCCTCCGCGGACAACTTTCCGAGGCGATACAGGAGCGCGTTCACCAAAGTCCCGCTGGATACCCCCGCGCCGGCATGGACGACCATGCCTGCGGGCTTGTTCACCACGACCAGGTCGTCGTCTTCGTACAGCAGCTCGATGGGAATTTCTTCGGGTGACGCCGCCAGCGCGGCGCGCGGGGCCATCTCGATCTCGATTACGTCACCGGTGGCAATACGCTGCGCACGTTTCGGCGGCAGGTCGCCGACGCGCACGCGTCCTTCGTCGATCAATTCCTGGATGCGCGTGCGGCTCAGCTCAGGAAGGCGTGACGCTAAGTACAGATCGAGGCGGCGCCCTGCGTCGGCCACGGAAACGGTTACGCGCTGTGGCGTTCCTGAGGAGGAATGCAAGGCTTGACCGGATATTCGTTCTGGCATTCGGCGCCCGGCTCTAGACGCGCTCGCGACTGGCGTGCTGGCCGCCGTGCACAAGATCGAGGATCACCAGGAATGCGCCCACCGTTATGGCCGTGTCGGCGAGATTGAACGCGGGCCATATAAAGGAGCGGGCGTGCAGCTCGAGAAAATCGGTTACGCCGCCATGCAGCAACCGGTCGAGCAAATTCCCTGCTGCTCCTCCGGCGATCAAGGCCAGGCCCGCCTGGCACAACGTGTCCCCCGCCCAGCCCGCGATCAACAGCCACAACAGCATAACAATCACGGCGGCGGAGCTTCCGATCAACAGGACCGAAATCCATCGGGAAGCGGATTCAGAAAATAATCCGAAGGCGATGCCGGAATTCACATTGTGCACCAGCACGATGATGTTCGGCACCAGATCGCGCCGAAATCCCTCGGAGGTGTAGCGTTCAACCGCGTATTTGACGGCGCGGTCGGCCGCTACTATCGCCAGCGTCAGCGTTAGCCACAGCCAGCGTCCGCGCCAATCAGAGGTCGGCGCCGCGACCATCAGTAATTCGCGCCGCTATTTGCCGGCGGGTCGATTTCACGAAGGGCCGCGACGCAGCGCTCGCAAAGCGAGGGGTAGTCGCCGCTCTCGCCCACCCGTATCGAGTAATTCCAGCAGCGTTCGCACTTCGTGCCGTCAGCACGGCGCACCGCCACGCTGAGCCCTGGCAGCGTTTGCGAGCGGATGGCGTCCGGTTCCGGATCGCAGGCAGCACCCGGCAGGCGTAGCTCCACCTGCGAAACGATAAAGAGCGCGGGCAGCCACGCGGCGTATAGCTCCAGCAGTTCCGCCAGGGTGCCCTCGACCGCAAGCACCACGCGCGCCTCCAGAGCGCCCGAGATTCGCTTTTGGGCGCGCGCCTGCTCGAGGGCCTTCAGGACTTCCGTGCGTACCTCGCGCAGATGGGCCCAGCGCTCGTCGAGCGCCTCGTCAGGAAACGCCCGGCACTCTGCAGGGCGCGGGAAAAGTGCGATGTGCACGCTATCAGGTTCATCGGCGGTATGCGGCAAGTGCGTCCAGATTTCCTCGGAGGTGAATGCCAGAATGGGCGCCAGCATTCGCACCAGGGCATTGGCGATGCGATAGACGGCAGTTTGCGCCGAACGCCGCGCCCAGCTTTTTGGCGCGGACGTGTACAAGCGGTCCTTGAGGATGTCGAAATAAAAGGCGCTCAGCTCGACCACGCAAAAATCGTGCAACGCGTGGTAGACGCGGTGAAAATCGAAGGCCCGGTAAAAGTTCTCAGCTTCAAAAATCAGTTGCCGGGTTCGCTGCAGCATCCAGCGATCGATTTCCTCGAGATCGGTTTCCGGAATGGCATCGGCGGCGGGATCGAAGTCAAAAAGATTACCGAGCGCGAAGCGAAACGTGTTGCGGATTTTGCGGTAAGCCTCGGAAAGCTGCGTCATGACGTTGTCCGACATGCGCACATCGGACTGATAATCCTGCGAGGCGACCCACAACCGCAGCAAATCGGCGCCCCATTTTTCGCATATCTCCGAAGGAAGCACGGTGTTGCCGAGTGATTTCGACATCGGCCGGCCGTGTTCGTCGAGCGTCCAGCCGTGCGTCAAAACCTGCCTGTAGGGAGCGGCGCCGCGCACGGCCACACCGATCAGAAGCGAGCTGTGGAACCAGCCCCGGTACTGATCAGGACCTTCCAGGTACATATCAGCAGGCCAAGGCAAATCGGCCTTGCTCGCTCCGGGCGGGTCAAGCACGGCAAGATTTGAGGAGCCCGAGTCGAACCAGACGTCGAGGATGTCGCGTTCCTTGCGCCAACGCGCTTTGCCGCAGGTGCAGCGCGTTCCGGCAGGCAGCAATTCTTCCGCGGAATGCTGATACCAGGCGTCGGCGCCTTCGCGCCGGAACCAGCCGATCACGTGGCGCAGCGCGGCGAAGTCTTCGAGCATTTGGCCGCACTCGTCGCAATAAAAAATCACCAAGGGCACGCCCCACACACGCTGGCGCGAGATGCACCAATCCGGGCGCGTCGCGACCATCGAATAGATGCGCTCCTCGCCCCATTCCGGCGTCCACTTCACTTCGGCAATGGCTGCAAGCGCTCGCGGTCGAAGGGCGCCGGCGTCCCCTCCCGACGGGCCACCCCCCGGCCGGTCCAAATTGATGAACCACTGCTCGGTGGCGCGAAAAATCACCGGGTTATGGCAGCGCCAGCAGTGGGGATAGCTGTGCGTCAGTTTCCCTTCGGCGAGAAGCATGCCGCGTTCGCGCAGCAGCGCGATAACGATGGGATTCGCTTCAAAAACCGTTTTACCCCTGTATTCGGGGAGTCCTTCGACGTAACGCCCGGCGTCGTCAATCGGGGCATAGGTCTCGAGCCCATATTTCTGCCCGGTCTGGAAGTCTTCCAGGCCGTGGCCCGGCGCGGTATGCACGATTCCGGTGCCTTGATCGAGGGTCACGTAATCGGCTAGCACGGCGGGAACGCGCAGATCCAGGAAGGGATGCTGGAATTCGAGCCCGGCAAGATCGCGGCCCTTCCACGGACCGCGCAGGCGGGCACCCGCGATTCCGAGTTCTTCAGGCAGCGCCGCCAGCCGCTCGGTCGCAATCAATAAGTCTCCTGCGGGCGTTTCGGCCACGACGTAGTCGAAATCAGGATGGAAGGCCAGCGCGCGGTTATGTGGCAGGGTCCATGGGGTAGTCGTCCAGATGACTGCGGCGACATTCGAATTGGCATCATTTGCATTATCGGCCGAGGCGTTTGCAAGCTTCGACGATTGGCCATCGATCAGCGGGAACTTAACCCAGATCGACGGGCTGGTGTGATCTTCATATTCGACTTCCGCTTCGGCCAGAGCGGTACGGTCTTGGAGGCACCAATAGACGGGCTTCAAGCCGCGCGAGATGTAGCCGCTTTGGAGAAAGGTAAGAAATGTTTCCGCGATGCAGGCCTCGTAGCTATTGCTCATGGTCAGGTAAGGATCGTCCCACCGTCCCAAAACTCCCAGGCGCTTGAAATCGCGGCGGTGCTGATCTACGTAGCGCAGCGCGAATTCGCGGCACATCCGGCGGAACTCCACCGGCGGGACGCTGCCCTTTTTGCCGCCCAGCTCTTTCTCGACTTGCGTTTCGATGGGCAGACCATGACAATCCCAGCCCGGGACGTAGGGGGCGCGAAAACCGGCCATGGACTTGGATTTCACGACCATGTCCTTGAGAATTTTGTTCAGAGCCGTGCCCAGATGAATCGTGCCCGTCGGATAAGGCGGGCCGTCATGCAAAACGTAGCTCGGCGCGTCGGCGCGCGCTTCTTGAATACGCTGATACAGGCCCCCACTCTCCCACTGCGCAAGCATGCGCGGCTCATTTTGCGGCAGGCCCGCCTTCATCGGAAAGGAGGTGCGAGGGAGACTAAGGGTACCTTTCAGGTCAACAATTTTCGGCATTCGTGGACGAACTCCCGTGCGATTCTGCAATACTCAAGCCAGCCCGCGGTTTAACATGGGCGTTCTATCGAGTAAAATCCACGTTAAACGGCATCGATGCGGGCTTACGCTCTTTGCAGGTGATGCTCCGGTCCCTGCTCGAATCGAAACGCGTTTTTCACAATAAACGTCACATGGTACAATGGAATTGCGAGCAAGTCAGCTTTTCGAAAGCGGGCATCCTTTCAGACGGGGCTGAATCTAACGCTTCTGAGGCCAAAAGAGCGTACGCTCGTCCTGTAAGGCTTTAGTTTATGCAGACGTTCAATATCAATCCGACGGCTCGCGACCCGCAAACGGGCGCGGTTCAACTCCCTGCCGGGCAGTCCGGACCACGTTTTGCGCCTGGGCGCCAATTGCGTCCACCGAGCTTTTGGACCAACCTCAAAGACTTTCTAACGGAGCGCTCCGTCCGGCTTCCGCGGAATGCGCAACAAGACGTATTTCGCAACGATGGTCTCGACACTAGTTTTTCCGAGAGCTTCAAGGCATTTTTCCGGCCCGCTCCCCGAAAAGGTCCGGCCACCGATGGCGCTTTACCTGCCGGAATGGTCGTGGATCTGGAGCCCGGTTACCTTGTTTTCTGGCACAACCTTCGCGACTTGATTTCACCGCCGAAGCTGCCCCCGCTGAAGCTTACGAGCAAGCCGGTGCCGGTGCGGCCGCTATGGGACAAGCGAAAAGAGTTCAGCCTGGCGCAGGGAATTTCGATCGGGTTGCATGCGCTGGTGGCCCTTCTGATCATCGTGCCCTTCGCGCGCAAGATCGTGCAATCGCAGCTCAAGGTACAGCCGGTGGTGTTGGTCGACGATATCTCCCCCTATCTGGCGAAACTTCCCGCGGGCAAAGACAAGGCCGGCGGAGGCGGCGGCGGTGGTGAGCGGTTGCCCACGCCTCCTACGCGCGGAAAACTTCCGCGTTGGAGCATGACGCAGATCACGCCGCCGATGGCGGTGCCGCGCAACCTTGAACCGAAGCTGCCCGCGGAGCCGACCCTGCTGGGGCCGCCGGAGCTGAAGATTCCCAGCCCCAATGACGCGAATTTCGGCGACCCGCTGGCCAAGATGATGACTGCTTCGGGCGGCCCCGGTGGAGGTGGCGGCATCGGCACGGGAGAAGGCGGCGGAATCGGCAGCGGAAGTGGCGGCGGCCTGGGACCGGGTACTGGCGGCGGAACGGGAGGCGGCGCTTTCCGTCCGGGAACGGGTGGCGTTGGCTACCCGAGTTGCTTGTACTGCCCGGAACCGCAGTATTCCGAAGATGCGCGCAAAGCGAAGTATCAAGGCACTGTAGTGCTGCAAGTGGTTATTCAGCCCGACGGCCACGCCACGAACATAGAAATTGTTAAGGGTCCGGGGCTGGGACTGGAAGAGAAAGCCATTGAAGCAGTTCGCACGTGGCGGTTCAAGCCGGCGTTGGGGCCGAATGGCACGCCAGTGGCGACCATTACGCCTATCGAAGTGACTTTCCGCCTTCTGTGAGTGTGTAGATCGCCCTGTTTTCCCGTTTTCCATTACTTGATTGTCACCGAGAGCCGTTCGTGCCAACCCACAGGTGACTGACGCGAACACCAAGTCGTCACCCTCCCCCCCGCGAGAAGTGATTCTGCTACGATGCCCGCATGAGATCCTTTTGGCTTCTTTCCGCGCTGTCGTGCAGTTTGGCACTTTTTGCAGGTCCCCAATTCGCCACTCATACGCCCGCGAACGGTACGCTGGAATTCAGTGCGCGCGTCACGCCTGCCGACGGTCGCGGTGAGCCCGCGCGCCAGATGTCTTTCTATTTGCTCAGCAAAAGTCTTGCTGACATACGCAGCGAAGTGGAGTCCAACGACCCCCCGCCCGACATGGACCATTTCATCGATGCGCTGGAGCTTTCAAAGGAATTGAAGACTTGGCTGAAGAAACACCGCACTCTCGATTTGACGGGCAAGGACTTTACCAAGAACCTGACAGCCGATGACGTGATGACAGTTCCGGAATTCCTGGAAGCCTACAAAAACATTAATGGCGCCTCCTTGAATGCCAGCGTCCCCTCCCCGACCTCAAAGGAACGCGATCGGCAGAAGAATCCCGACAAGTTTCAGCACGCCGAGGAACAGTATCAGCAGGCCATGCGCCACTACATCACGGCGAACTCGGACACGCTCGATGGCCTGGACGCCGAACTCGGCGACAAAAATCCTGGACGCGCATGGGCAAAAGTACGGGTCGAGCAGCAGCGGCGTGCCGATAGGCGCACACTCGAAATCGCGCAGACGCGGTATCTTGCAGCCACCACGGAGTCCGACCTGGAAGGCCATGGCGCGTTTACGGGCGTCGCGCCAGGGACTTATTGGATCACCACCCTCGATATACCCGCACTTGCGGGAGACGTTCGCCTGCGCTGGGATCGCCTGGTTACGATTCGCGCCGGTGAAACTGCACGTCTGGAACTCTCCAACGTGAATGCCATTGAATCGGCGGAACACGAAGCGCAGTGACTGCCGCAAGATAGCCAAAAATCCCCGGTGAAAATAGCAACTGCGATCCTGTGCGGCGCGGTTGCGAAACCTGCGCTCGATCTGCGATCCTCTCTTTGAAACTTCCATCTCAATCCAGAGGAGAGTGGAGATGGAGCAGCGCAACTCCGCAGCCCAGTGTATTGCGCAATTGTCCAGCTCGCAGGCCACCGAGCGCGAAGAAGCCGCACGGGAACTGTTTCGCCAGGGTTGCGCCGCCGCGGAGCCCGCGCTACGAGATTGGTTTGCGCACCCCGAATTTCGCGCACTCATTCGTGCCGGCAGACCTCTGCTCACCGTGGGCATTGCGGTGACACCCGCTCATTTCGAGCAGATTCGCGCAAGCTGCGGCCAGCCGCGCTTGGCCGAAGTGCCGCCTGGCCAAGACGCGCGCGAATTCGAGATGGAATTCGCGCACGGTGTGCGCATCGATGTGCTGACCACCCTAAATCCCAGTGGAGGCGGCGCCATTGCGCGTTTCCTGGAGCGCTTCGGCGAAGGAATACAGCAGGTGGAATGCAATGTCGCTGACGTTCGGCGGGCCACCCAAATTCTACGGGATGCCTTTGGCCTTGAGCCGGTCTCTCCTGATTCAGAAAGCCCCGATGGGCGAGCCGGCGCTGACGGAACGCGCGTGAACTTTTTCCTGGTCCCGGTCGCCGAAGGGCGAAAAGCGCTTATTGAGCTGGTCGAAAATCCTTCGCCTAAATCCCGAAAGCGGTAAATGTTAGCGAGCAGCGCGCAGGCGCTTTCCTTCGAATGCCGCACTGTGGCAGGCGCGCCAGGCGCGCAAAATTTCCGCGACACTCCAGGCTTGCGCGATTGCTCCGCGTGGAGCAAAAGGCGGCTCACCATCGAAAATTTCGCTTACCGTGCCCAGACCGCGCGCAAGTAAGTGATGGGCGAGGGGCTCGAGAAACGTGAAAGCCAGCCGTGAATCTTGATACACGCGCAAATGCGCCAGCACGAAGGGTCCCACCAACCAGGCCCACACCGTTCCTTGGTGATACGCAGTGTCACGTTGCGCCTGGGGCCCGCCGTAATGCCCGATGTAACGCGGGTCAGCCGGGTCCAGGGTGCGCACGCCGTACGGCGTGACGAGGCGCCGCAGGCAAACGTCCACGACCGCTGCGCGTTGCTCCGGTGCCAGCGGACTTTCGGGCAGCGATACGGCGAAGATCTGGTTTGGCCGAATCGCATCATCGTGGCCCCCGCCCGGCCCGTCGAGCACATCAAAGCAGCAGTGCGCGTTCGCGTTCCAAAAACCCGCGAATCCGGCCAGAGCGCGCTCGGCCAGGCGGTTGTACTCCCAAGTCGGCTTGTCAAGGATGAATGCAAACCGCGCCATCGTGCGCAAGGCGTTATACCACAGCGCGTTCACCTCGATCGGCTTGCCAATTCGGGGAGTCAGCACCTGGCTGCCGACTTTCGCGTCCATCCACGTGAGCTGCATTCCTGATTCGCCCGCGTGCAGCAGTCCGTCAGCTTCATCCATGCGTATGGAATAGCGCGTGCCGCGGGCGTAGCGATTTATGATCTCCTCAAGCGTTGCGAAGAGTTCCTGGAGCAGCGTGCCATCTGAAGTGGCGTCGTAGTATTGCCGCAGCGCATCGAAATACCATAGCGATGCGTCCACGGAGTTATACTGCGCCGGTTGGCCCGCCTCCGCAAAAACGTTAGGGAGCATTCCCTGATCTACAAAGTTCGCGGCGCTTCGCAAAATCGCGCGCGCCAAGTCGCGGCGGCCGGTCTCCAGCAGCAGGCCGGGCAGCGCAATCATCGTGTCTCGCCCCCAAGCGCCAAACCACGGATAGCCGGCGATGACCGAGCCGGTAACCGGCGCCAGCTTGGCGGCGGCATCAGACTTCCCTCCTGGGGATGCATCGCCGCCAGTATTGAGCATCGTGTTTTTAGCGAGTTCGTCGTTTTTAGAAACTTCATCGCGGTTTACCGAAACCGCGGGCTGCCATGGCTGCGAGCGGACGGGAAATTGCGCGGCCGCCAGCACGAGCTGTCGAATCCACGGTGGCGCATCCAACGAAAGCCGCGGCTGCGCCGCCACCCAGTAATCCAGTAGCTTCTCGTCGAGGTTCGTCCGCGCGGCCACAGCTGCGTGTCCATCGAGCGGTGCGTCGGCGTCGGTTGAGAGCACCATCGTCAACCATCCGCCGAGTTCCAGCCGTCCCCTGAAAATTCCCGCGAGAAGATGATCCTCGCGGTCATCGAGCCCGCGAAAACGCTCCTCAGCCAAATCGAAATTCAAGTACCACTCGTGCTGAGGCTCGGCCTGCGCGGAATCACTCAATAGGTAAAAGGGCGTTGCGCCCGGACCGGCAATAACGCGCAACCCATGGTCAACCGGGGTGATTTGAAAGCGCCCGCTATCTCCGATTTGTGCCACATGGGTGGTGGAATGGAAGTCGCGATAATTTACAAGCACCTTTATTTCCAGCTGTGCCGGGACAGCCGAGCCGCGCACCAGGTCGTAACGCACGTAAGTCGTATTGGAGCCATCCGCCATCCATATGCGCTTTTCCAGCAGCGCGTCGGCGCATGCAAATGTCCACACCGGAGTTGTTCCCTGAAGCTGAAAACGTTGTATGTAGCGAAATCCTTCGGGAGCAATTGTGGGTTCTGGACCGCCGCTCGCCCAACAGTTGGCGCCCAGCTCGTAGCTGCGGCTATCGTAGTGCAGCGTCTCATCGAATTTCGAAACCAGCAGGGTGCGTGCGCCCAGGCAGGTCTGCGGCGCGCCCGAAGCGCCTGCCGGATCTAAGGCGGCGATCAAAAGCCCATGGTAACGGCGCGTGAGCACGCCCGCGACGCTTCCGCAGGCGAAGCCACCCAATCCATTGGTGACCAACCACTCGCGCGCGGCTGCTGATGCAAGCGAGCCGCAAATTTCCGCGCCCAAATCGACTGTGAGCGGTGCGCTCACTCAGGTTCTGCCGTACACAGGGATGGCGGCGCCGTGAATCACGCTCGATTCCGGCGAGCACAAAAACAGAATCACCTGCGCGATCTGCGCCGGCTTGGGCCACAGGGCCGGGTCGGCTGAAGGCATTGCGCGCCGGTTCGCCGGCGTATCGAATATGCTGGGAACCACGGAGTTTACATTGATGGCGTAAGGCTTTACTTCGTCGGCCAGTGAATCGAAGAGTGCGAGCGCGCCGGCCTTCGAGGCCGAGTAAAGTGCCGCCCCTGCGGAGTGTCCATAGCCCGCGCGGGAGGCGATATTCACAATCCACCCGCGATTTTGTCGAATCATGCCGGGAAGCACGGCTCGCGCCAACACGAAACCCGACTTCAAATTCAGCGCCAGCATGCGCTCGTACGTTGTTAAATCTTCCTCCCAAACATTCTTGCCCCCGGCATAGGCGCCCACGGCATTGACTAGAATGTCGATGTTGCCCGCGCGCATGTGCTCGTTCACGAGGGCTGCGGCGGAGGCCGGGTCAGTTATATCTGCATCAACACCCGTAAGCGTTCCTCGTTTGCCGCCGCGAGCACTAGGCGCGTCGGCGATCAGATTTTGAAACTCCTGCTGCTGACGATAGGTAGTAATTACGCGAGCGCCGGCGCCGAGCAGCGCAATGCACACCTCACGGCCCAGCGCTCCGGTACCTCCAGCGACCAGCGCCACTTTGTCGTCAAAATGATTCATTCGCCATTCTCCGGGTTCGCTGAAACTGTCTATACGCCATTCTGCTCGATTAATTTCGCTACTAAGGCCGTCCAACCAGTTTGATGGCTGGCGCCGAGGCCGGCGCCCGTGTCCCCGTGGAAATATTCGTAGAACAAGATCAAGTCTTTCCAGTGGGGGTCGCTTTGAAAAGGTTCACTGCCGGCGTAAACGGGACGCCGTCCGGTCTTATCAGGAAGAAATATGCCGGACAACGAACGCGACAATGATGCGGCGATCTGCCACAGCGTGGCCCTTTGGCCCGAGCCGGTCGGATATTCGACCTGTAATTCATCGCCAAAATAGTAGTGAAACCTCTGTAGCGACTCGATGATCAGAAAGTTCGTCGGAAACCACACTGGACCGCGCCAATTCGAATTGCCTCCAAAGACACCGGTGCGGGATTCGCCGGGCTCATATCCTACTCGGTACTCGGCGCCGTCGGCGTAAAATACGTACGGATGATCCTGATGCACCTTTGAAAGCGCGCGGACGCCGTGCGGTGAAAGGAACTCTTGGGGGTCCAGCATGTAGCGCAACACCCGCAACAACCTCTCGCGCGTCACCAGCGAAAGTAGGCAGCGCACGCCCTGCGCCGAACGCTGGCTCATGTCGATGTGCATCTTGGCCTCGGAAACGTTATCGAGGAACCACTGCATGCGGCGATTAAATCCCTGGAGTCTTGACAGCATTTCGGGCTCGAGTGTCTGTACCGCAAACAACGGTATCAACCCCACGAGCGAACGCACCTTCAAAAAATACTGCGCGCCGTTGGGAAGGTGCAGCGCGTCGTAGTAAAACCCGTCTTCCTCATCCCATAGCTGGATTCCGTCCCTGCCGTAATCGTTCATGGCCTGCGCGATGTAAATAAAATGCTCGAAAAACTTGCTGGCAACATCTTCGTAGGCTGGATCTTCCCGCGAAAGTTCCAGGGCCATGGCGAGCATGTTCAGGCAATACATGCCCATCCAGCTGGTTCCATCGGACTGTTCCAGATGCCCACCGGTGGGCAGAGGCGCGGAACGGTCGAACAATCCGATATTGTCGAGTCCCAGGAAACCGCCCTCAAAGACGTTCATGCCTTCGAGGTCCTTGCGATTAATCCACCAGGTGAAGTTGATCAGCAACTTTTGAAAGACGCGTTCGAGAAACTGCCGGTCGGCATGGCCATGAATGCGCTTTTCGATCTTATAAACGCGCCATGCAGCCCACGCGTGCACCGGCGGGTTCACATCGGCGAAAGACCACTCGTATGCCGGGAGCTGCCCGTTGGGATTCATATACCATTCGCGAAGCAGCAGGATGAGCTGGTCCTTGGCATAATCAGGATCGATTGTCGCCAGGGCAACGCAATGAAACGCCATGTCCCACGAGGCATACCACGGAAATTCCCAATTGTCCGGCATGGAAAGCACATCACCGTTGTACAGATGTGTCCACTTATGATTTCGTCCGTGCAGTCGCTCCGGCGGAGGGACGGGCTGAGCCGGATCCCCTTCGAGCCAGCGCTTCAAATCGTAGTGGTAAAACTGTTTCGACCAAAGCAGTCCCGCGAACGCCTGCCGCTGCACGCCCACGGAGTCTTCCGTGCGCCTGCCTGGAATGCGCTTGCCGTAAAACTCACAGGCCTCCCCGATTCGCGCGGTGAAAGTCTCATCAAAGGTTTTACCGAAGGGACCCGCTGCAATTTTTTCGGGCGGGTCATTGGTAAAACGCAAACGCAGAGTCGCCGAGGCGCCCGGAAGAATTTCCTGACGGTAACAATTGGCCGCTTTGGTGCCCGTTTCCGCGGGATTGATGGCCTCTTTGCGCCCGTGAATGAGATATTCGTGAAATGCGTCTTTGACGTAGGGGCTTTTATTATCGACTCCGAACAGGCGCCGGTAGTTCGTGTCATTCTCGGTAAACAGCAGTTGCGGCGCACCCTCGGCGGCGAGCCAGCGTTTTCCGTAGGTTTCATTTTCCAGCCCGATAACGCGCATCCCCTCACGATCCGGTTCCCGCCATAGTTTCGGCCGCGTGGACTGCAAATCCCAGGACCAGGTATTGCGAAACCAAATCGTCGGCAGCAAATCGAGAGAGGCCTTCTCGGGTCCGCGATTCCACGCGGTTATGCGGATGAGAATATCTTCGGAAGCGGCTTTGGCGTACTCGATAAAGACATCGAAGTACCTATTCTCGCTAAAGATTCCGGTGTCCCAAAGCTCGAATTCGGCATCGGCCTTCCCCCGCCGGCGGTTTTCTTCCACCAGGCGCGCGTACGGGAATTCGCCCTGCGGATATTTGTACAGCATCTTCTGGTAAGAATGTGTGGGCGTGGCGTCGAGATAGAAGTAGTACTCCTTGACGTCCTCGCCGTGGTTTCCCTCGTTCCCCGTGAGGCCGAACAGGCGTTCTTTCAGAATAGGGTCGCGCCGATTCCAAAGAGCGAGAGCGAAGCAAATTTCTTGGTGGCGGTCGCAGAGGCCGCCCAGGCCGTCTTCCCCCCAGCGATAGGCGCGCGAGCGTGCATGATCGTGAGGGAAATATTCCCAGGCGCTTCCATTCGCACTGTAGTCCTCGCGGACGGTGCCCCACTGGCGCTCGCTGACGTACGGGCCCCAGCGCTTCCAATGCACGGTCCGTTTCTGCGACTCGGCCAAACGTTGTTCTTCAGCGCCCATGGACAAATCAGTCCCTGCTTTCTGTTAACTTGCCGCTTCGCCATGCTGGCGGCATTTGCATCGCAAATATTTTTACCATTGGTACAAATATTGGATTCTACTCGCTTCCTGGCGATCATCACCTGGTTTCCTGTTGCCTCGGCGCGCGCGTCCCGCGCGTCGCGCCTGTCGCGCCTATCGCGAAGGTTTGACTGTCCCTCGCGGTTCTACGTATATTCAGATGCTGCGTGGTTTGCGGCCGGTGCGTCGCAGGGCCCTGGGGAATTTGATCTGCACTTTTCGATTTCACATCCCGCCGCTCCCAAGCTTAGAGACCGTTCTCTTCCGGGGGATATTCCCAGCGCTTCCGTAATCATCGCCTGTTACAACGATGCCGATATCGTCGAGCGGAATCTGGCCGCCTTCGCGCGCCAATCCCGCCAGGATTTTGAGATCGTCATTGCTGACGATGGTTCGTCCCAGGAATACCGCCCAATGCTGGAGCGCTGGACGCCTCGATTCGCCCATCCCATCCAGCACGTCAGGCATGAAGATTTGGGCTTTCGCAAAACGCGCATTCAAAATCGGGCCGTCCTGGTCAGCAGGTCCGCCTACCTTATTTTCATCGACGCCGATTGCCTCCCCCACCACAATTTCGTGCGCAATCATCTGGGCTACGTTGAGCCGGACATGGCTCTGGCGGGACGGCGTACCGAGGTTGCCCGCCAGGACATTCCCTCGGCCGAGCAAATCCTCAAGCGAGGAGTAGGACTGGGCCCGGCGCGCCTGGTTTGGTTGTGGCTTCGCGGTCGAGTCCACATGATTGAGCATGGCTTCGTGTTTCCCTTCGCCGGGGAAGTTTACGGGCGCGGCATCCTCGGCTCCAACTTTTCCCTGTGGAAGAAAGATCTGGAAAAAATCAACGGATTCAATGCTGCTTTTGTAGGGCCCGGATGGGAAGACACGGATATCGATTTCCGATTGCAGCTCGTTGGAGTACGAATAAAAATCCTGCGCCACAAGATCGTGGAATACCATGTCGATCATGCCCCGCGGGTCTGGAGCGACGCGCTCAATCAAGAGAGGCTGATCGCCTCGCAGCAAAACCGCATCTCCCGTGCCGAGATCGGCCTGGCGGAAATTCAAGAGGGCGATTTCGATCACAGAGTGTACGGTCGCCGCTAAGCGCGCTCGCTTTTCGGGGGAACGCAAACGGAACTACAAAGCTACGATTCGTCCCATTCAGGCAGCGCCCGCCGTCCCAGCATCGCTTCCGCCGCCCACCGGCCCAGATAAACCGAAAGTGCCACGCCGTGGCCGGCATAGGCGCCGAACACCAGCGCTTGCGAACTCTGTGGATGCGTCCCAAAGATAGGGCGCCACTGCTCGCCGATCAGAATTGGCCCGCCCCAGCGATGTGTGATGCGAATATCGCGCAATAACGGATGCAAGCCGTGAACCCGGCTTTCCAGACGGGCCATCAGCGCCGCGGGCTCTCCCACGTCAATGTCGATTTCGGAAAATCCGCGCCAGTCGTCGAGGTGCACCAGTCCACTGCCGAAAACGATGCCGTCATTCGACAGCAGGCGTCCCCAAAGATATGGAAAATCCGTGGTGTAAAACGGTTTTCGAGATGCCAGCCCTACGGCCGTGAGTTGTGCCGCAGTCAGCGGCGCGGTCGCCAGGGCCAAGGTGAATTTCGGGAGCGCGCCGCCCGCGAGGCCGCTTACCTCCAGGGATTGCGCGTTGGTGGCGAAAATGGCGCGGTGCGCTCGAATTTGTCGGCCTCCTGCGTACAGACGCAGAGGCTCATCGAATACGACTTTCTCGACATTCGCATTTTCAAACAGCAACACACCGGCATGATGCGCTGCGCGCGCCAGGCCGCTAACAAGTTTGCCAGGGTCGACGGAGCCGCCCGGAACCTGCTTTACGGCGCGGAGATCGCCCGAGTCATCCCAGGCGATGGGAGAATCCGGCAGCGGGTCTTTTCGGCCCAGCTCAAACGCGCCCGGAAGCGCCAAGTCGCAATCAACCTCCAACTCCCGCAGGATAGAAGAAAAACCCGTGAGCACATCTCCCAAGCCCGGCAAATCCCCTGCGGAGGATTCCGCCAGAGTCATTCCCCCCGAGTGGCCACTGGCGCCTGCGCCGAGCGATCGGGCCTCCAGCAAGGCCACACTTTTCCGCGGCTCGAGTAGGCGCAGCCAAGTGGCCGCCGATAATCCCGAAAAGCCTCCCCCGAGGACTACAAAATCCACTTCTTCCGGCAATGCGCGCGTCACCGGATGGAAGTCAATCGTCCACGGAGTGTGGCCCCACCGTGCCTTGTGCGATGATTCGACCAGGATAGACGCCCCAAAATAAATCCACATCTGCGAACGAAATCAGGATGATCAACGAGCCCGTTATTTGTACCAAAAGGACAGTCACAGGTTCCGAATTTCGCCAGTGTCGCCAGCGGAATTACCATACCCTTTGCGCAGCTGTCTGAAAATAATACGTAGAGTAGCTAGAACTGGAACGGACAAGAAGCTTCCAGCAATTCCTGCGACCGACCCCCCCGCCAGCACGCCGAAGATCACGATAAGAGGATGGAGCTCCATCCCTTTGCTGAGCAGTTGCGGCGACAAGACATAATCCTGAAAAACGCGAAACCCCAAGAGGAAAGCAATGAGCCAAAGCAAATGGTGAAAGCCGCCTAATCCCGCGACGGCCAAGATGATAACGGCTCCTGTGAACGGTCCAACCATCGGGATGAATTCCAGCGGGAAAGCGATAGCCGCCAACAAGATTCCGAACGGGACTCCGATCAAGGAGAAGAACAATCCGTAGGCTATAAACGCGACAGACGCGAGCAACACCAAGGCTCGCATGTACTGCGCAAAAAGCAGATTCAGTTCGCCGGCGACTTCATTGACGCTATCGCGTCTAGGTCCCGAAGCAACGATGCCCATGATCGCCCTGCTGATCCGTTCGCCATCTTTCAGGAAAAAGAAACTCAGAATCGGAACCAGCACGATAAAAATAAGAATTCTGACATGAGACAAAACGCCCAAGGCCGCGTTGGGCAGAAGTGAGACAAAATATTGCGAATGTTCGGATACCTGCTTTCCCAAAGTTGAAATGATTGCAGCCCTGGCTGTCTGGAGCGACGATGAACCGACTGGCTGGCTCACCTTTTCGAATCTTGAGAGAAGTTCCGGAATCCGTACCGCAAACGCACTCGCTTGCTCCTCGATCCGGGAACCAATGATAATTCCAACGCCCACTAATAATGCGAGAAGTGACAGATAGACTACAGCCAAGGCCCACACCTTAGAGCCACCGGGAATTCTCCGATCCAGTAATTTGACTAAAGGCCACAACAGGTACGCGAACAAGAGGGAGGCAGTAAAAACAAACAGAGTCTCTCGAATGAGATAAACCGCAACAAGTAACAAAACAATGAAAACGACTGTCCAAGTTTGTTGGGCTGTCCGACGATCGAGACCAAGCACGAATTACTCCGATCAGCCAGAAATGTTAACTCCACAAAGGTGAGGTCCGAAGCCCGTAGGGTCTTCGAAGACACCCACCCCTATTTTTGGCTTATGACTCACTGGGCCATAAAACAATTCGAGACACGCCGCCGTTGGAGGTTTCTTGTCCTCTGCCCAGAAACGTGGCGATTAGAACTCGGGTCCCGCCAATTCGCGCGATTCTGACATTTTTCCTGCGGCTTTAGGTGATGTTGCTAATTCGACCTCTAAGCCAAGCTTGGTTATCGCCCGCAGACGGTGCTCGCGGCCCACTTCGACACGTACTTTGTCGCCCGGCTTTTTGTCCCAAAGAGCCAAGTGTACATCGGCAATCGTCTCAATCGTCTGAGCATCGATCGCGACCAGGACGTCGCCCTTGTTCAATCCGGCTTTTTCCGCGGCGCCTCCCGGACTTAATGCTTCGATGCGGCATTGTCCACCGCTTTCCGCCAGGCTCACACCGAGGACGCCGGCTGGCGGTAGTTCTTGCTCCTTACTGAGCAGAAGATAGTCGGCCATTCGGGGTTCGACTTCCTCTCCGCTGCTGAGCACGATGGCATACGTTGCATTTGTTCGACGTTCCAGACGTTTTGGAATCCCTGAACCGAATGCCACATGCCCGGAGCCGGCAAGTATCACCAGCCGGCGGCTTTTATTTGCATTCAGATACGCGGCCGCGCTCTCAGCCATTCCTTCGTCCCACACCAGTTGCGCTTCCACAAAATGGTTGAAGGCATCGGGTTTTAAACCAGGATGTGCCTCAAACGCGTTGCGCAGGCGATTCTTGTAGTCTTCATCAGCGGCTTCGATGTCCTGCGGTAAGTAGGCGCGCTGCTTCTCGGACAGGCCGGCAATGCCGACTTTTGCGACGGTCGAAACCAGCGCTGTGGGCACATTGAGAGCCCGCACCGGAATGCGCTGCTCCCGCGCATATCGAAAAATCGCAGCGTAGAGGCGATAATCGTATCCCCAACGCGGATAGTATTCGGTGGCGCGCAGGAACTCGTTTTCCGGAATTCGTCCGGCTATGTAGTCGTCCACCTGCTGCTGGAAGGGTTGTTGGAAATATTCGACGCCAATCGCCATGTTGGGGTCGAGTTCATGAAGCCGTCTGATGATTTCAAGCTGATTTAGATGGTGGTCATAGCGAGTATGCTCCTCGCCGACGAAAACCACTTGTTTGGTTGCGAGCTGCGCAGCGAGTTTGTCCAGCGGGAGGGCCGCATCTAAGCCGATCGCGTCGAAGGATGCCTGATCCTGAGCGATAGCCCCCTTCGCCCAAGGGAGGAATCCAACGGTCAAAACCACCAGGTAGCCAAAATGCCGGAGCCGCATTGGTCCGTAATGATAACAGGGAGCACCGGTTGGTGTTACGGTGAAAGGTCGGCCGCAAACTGTTAATAATTCCGCGGCCAGTACCACGTCGGGCCCGGCGCATTCCCACTGGAGCTTTCCGCCGTTGACGTTTCGCTTGGGGCGGAATAGACTGCGCGCCGCAGTCCTTTAGCTCGGGGAGTTCGTCTGACACAGGAGGAGATTGCGATGGCAACTTACAAATCGATTTGTGCAGGCGCACTCGGCCTTAGTTTCGCCTTTTTCCTGGCGGCAGCTCCGCCACAGCAGGCGCAAACAGCGCCCAAGTTCAACGTCGATCCGACCTGGCCCAAGCCCCTGCCCAACAAGTGGAAGATGGGAGGCGTCACGGGACTCGCCGTAGACAAGGACGATAACGTTTGGGTTTACGACCGTCCGAACGACCTGACATCCATCGAGCTCGAAGCGGAGTTGAACCCTCCAATCGCCGATTGTTGCGTCCACCCTCCGTCGATGATCCATATCGCAGGGCATGATGGCCCGGGCTATAAGGATGGCGACGTCATCGGCTCTTTTGAGGCGCCGCAAGGTCATGGCATGGCGGTGGACAAACAAGGATTCGTTTACCTGGGGCAGAACACGGTCCGCAAATACGACCCTAAGACCGGCAAGATGATGATGGCGGTGCCTCACGTACCCGAGACGCCTAACGGCCAGCCGTTTACCGAGCCCGCCCTTCCGAAGCGTGCGCCGGGTCAGGGCGGCGCGGGGCCAGTGGCCGGATTTATCACCGTGCCTGGCGCTCCTGAGCGAGCTCGCGGAGAAGCCGCGAATACAGCGGCCGCATTGCAACAGACGGCCTTCATTGCCAAGTATCCGCCGACCACGCCCATGATCATAGGAGGAATCGAAGAGATCCGCACCGACGATGCCGCCAACGAGATTTACATCGCGGACAACGCCTTCGGCGGCCGCGTAATGGTGCTCTCGCTGGATACGTTCCAGTTCAAGAGAGGTTGGGGCGCCTACGGACACAAACTCTCGGAAATAAGCACCAAGCCTGCCGACCACGCCTACACGCCCAATGGTCCGATGGCCAAGGAGTTCGTCGGCCACCTGACCTTTAATTTCTCTAACGACGGGCTGGTCTACGCGGCCGACCGCGCCGGCAACCGGATTCACGTCACCGATAAGCAAGGCAATTTCAAGCAGGAAATCAAGATGGCCGAATGGACGGGCATAGGCGGCGCGGCCGGCGGCGTAATGTTCTCGAACGACAAAGACCAGAAGTTTCTGTATATCTCCGATCTCACCAACAACCACATATGGTTCCTCGACCGCAAGACCGGCAAGATCCTGGGCACCATGGGCAGTATGGGCCAAAACGCCGGCCAGTTCTTCGGCGTTCATATGGAGGCGACCGACTCCAAGGGCAATCTTTATACCGGTGAAGTGTTCGACGGCGAGCGAGTGCAGAGATTCCTGCTGGCGAGGTAACCGGGCAACAGATTCAGCCCGGATTTTCTTACCGGTCTAGGATGATTCGGCTTCGGCAGTCGCCTCACCACCCCAAGCGAAACTTGCGCCTGTGGGTGCAGGATAAGTTTCTGCACTCGCCAATTCAGGATCTCCCCGACCAGGAGTTCATTTTCCGACGTACAGTTCATTTCATGGATCACCCGAATGGTTCAACCCGCACGTGCTCAATGCATGTTGACCTGATGCTTGCGTGTCATCCTCAGAGGCTGTGACTAAATTGCGAAAAGGCGATTCTTTCGCGTGTAAGGCAATTGTTTTCAGCATCACTTTTCGCAAAAAATCAAAAAAGTCACAGGCTCTCAGCATTCAGAATCACCGGCAAAGTAAAACCTGTACACAGGTAGCTCATAAATTCGCGTCAGCACTGTCGGCCTAATCTCGCATCCTGCCGCTTCGAGAACATGATTTATTGTCGATGCAGAATGAGCAGACTCCGGCTTACACCGGTAAGGTAAATGCTGTAGCAAAAAATACTTGACTCCGTATTTGCTGCGTGCTACATGACGCGCATTGATCGTCCGGGACCCGCACTCAACGATCGGCGTTTACAACTGGGGGGACACACGTATGAATCTGAAAGCGAAGTCCGCGTTTTTTGCTTCGATTCTTTCGATTCTGGGGATATGCCTGATCCTTTCGTCGCCGTCGCGAGCGCAGGTTGCCGGCGCAACCCTATTGGGCACGATTACGGATGCGCAAGGAGGTGCGGTTGCCGATGCGAAAGTATCCGCTAAAAATGTCGCTACCGGCGTATCGACGGACACCACCACAAACGGTTCCGGTGCCTATAGCATCGTGAACCTCAACCCTGGCGATTACGACGTGTCGGTGTCCGCCCAGGGATTTAGTACCGCCGCCAGCAAAGTGACACTCACCGTGGGCGCCAAGCAGGAGCTTAGCCTCGCTTTAACCGTCGGTCAGGTAACCCAAGTTGTTGAGGTCACTGGCGCGGCTCCGATTGTGGAAACGACGAACGCCACCCTTAGCGGCGAGGTTCAGGGTTCAGAGATCGTGCAGTTGCCGCTGAACGGCCGCGACTGGGTCGGCTTGGCCGCGCTGGCGCCTGGGGTGTACTCCGTGCGGCCTCACGAAGAGGTCACCGCACCTGGCGGCTCGACGCGCGGGCTGGGAATACAAATGGTCGTTAACGGATCTCGCCCCCAGCAGAACGTTTACAGGCTAAATGGCGTAATCGTCAACGACTACTCAAATGCGGGTCCGGGGAGCGTGCTGGGCGCCAACGCTGGTGTGGATGCGATTCAAGAGTTTTCGGTATTGAGCAGTAACTACTCGGCGGAGTATGGATTTACTTCTGGCGGTGTCATCAACGCCGTCACCAAATCCGGCACCAACACATTCCACGGAAGCGCTTATGAGTTTGTGCGCAACAGCGCATTCGACGCGAAAGATCGCTTTGAGGATCCGAATCCTCAAGCTCCCGCCGGTACTCCTAAGGGCAACTTCGTCCGTAACCAGTTCGGAGCGTCGGCTGGATGGAAGGTCATAAAAGACAGAGTCTTCCTGTTTGGGAACTACGAAGGGCTCCGCCAGGTGCAGGCCGTACCCCAACAGGGCGCGGTCTTAACAGCTAACGCGAGACTCGGGATCATCAACGACGCGAATGGCAACCCCCTTCCCCCGACATTGGCCGGCGTTCCCGGCTCGGGCGTCGCGTGCCCCTTTACTGCCGCGAACCCGGGACCGGTTACCGGGCCCCCGGGTACGCTCCCGAGCCGGGGTAATGGGATAGACCCGAATGGCATGACCAACGAGGCGCCGGGACGTGCGGCCATATGCGTTGATAATTTTATTTTTAGCCAAATAAACCCTGCTGCAACCCCCGCCGGGCTTCTCGCCCCGCTGCCCAACGGAGCCTTGATCTCGCCGAACAACAACGACGACGCCTTTTACTTTTCTGACCTCGGGCAATACGCGAAAGACAACTACGCCACCATCCGCGGCGACTTCAAGATCTCGACCAGGGACAGCCTGGATGCCACTTGGTATTCCGATACCTCGACGTGGAAAAGGCCCGGTCTGTACAACGAGCCCAGTTTGTCCTATAGCGGCTACCAAGTTCCGCACGGTGCCGGCATGATTGAGGAAACCCATATCTTCAGTTCCGCCATGGTCAATTCCCTGCGAGTCGGGAAAGACGTATCCAACCTCTACAGCCCGTCATTTTCCAACGATAACCCCGCAACACATCTAACAACTCTTAACGGCACGCAAATCGGTATTGAGCCGGGGTGGTTCGCGGGAGGAGGCTCGATTGGTGGTAACGGAAATTCTGGCAACAGTACGGCAGTTATGGGTGCCATGGGAGGGTTTACGGGCGCTCCCGGTTTCAGCGCCCGAACCGCCAAGTATGAAATATTTGACGACCTCTCTCGTACTGTTGGAAAACACAATGTGAAGATCGGCTTTATGGGGCTCGACGACCATGAAAACTGGCTAGATGGGCCAGTCGGGCCCAGCGGTGGTGGGCCATCCTATTCCGCGGTTGCCGGTTTTCCCGGCGGCGGAGTAGCGGCGTATCTCCAGAATATACCCAAGTCGGTCCGCATGCCGGTGATCGAACCCTTCGCTGCGCAAGGTTCGGTACACCATTACCGCTCCAAGGTTTACGCCGGATATGTTCAGGACGATTGGAAGATGCTTTCCAATGTTACTGTGAACCTCGGCTTGCGCTACGAAATGGCTACCATTCCCACCGAAGCCGACGGCAAGATTAATAATTTGGAGACGCTCTCTCAAAACCTTCCTACCGGCGCTTGTGTGTCCGATGCGTACGGCGTTGGGCAGTGTGCTGGTTTTTACCACACGACGTTTCAGCGCAACCCCACGCTACATAACTTTGAGCCGCGGATAGGTTTTGCCTGGGATCCGTTCCACAACGGCAAGACTTCCGTACGCGGAGGAATCGGGCTCTTTGATGTTTTGCCCCTTTCGTACATGTTTGCGCTCAATTCCTTGCAAACCGCTCCCAACGGCGCCGAAGTTGATCTGAAGTACAACGGCACATCAGGCCAGGGTCACTTCCCGCTCCTGGAAGCTAACGACGCTATCAGCGGTGCGGCTGTATCGAATTCGGGTGCCGCCGCAAGGTGGCAGTACGTTGACCCATTCCCGAAGCGCAATGACGTCGTGCAGTATAATTTCAACATCCAGAGACAACTGACATCCAACCTCTCGGTAATGCTTGCCTATGCCGGATCGAGGTCGTGGCACGATCCGTATCAGTCCGACGACCTCAATACTGTGGTGCCCTATAAGACTTCCGCTGGCTACCTGTATCCGAACCCCGTTGGCTCTGGATGTTTGCCGGGGCCGCCGGACTGCAGCCAAACGGATTTGGCCCTGGGCCTTCCCGCCACCTTTAATTCCAATGGTACGATTAGTAACAATAACGGGATTACACCCGGCCTGCTGATCAACTCCCACACCGCCCAGATCCAGTCGACCATATTCCCAGTCTCGTCCTGGTACAACTCTATGCAGGTGAGGGTTGACAAGCGCATGAGCCATGGTCTTCAGATGGGAGGATCATTTACCTGGAGTAAGTCGATTGACACCAGCTCCAGCAGCTTCGCGAGCGACAACTACTCGAACAACCCCAGCGCCATCACCCCATATTACGACTTGGCACTCGACAAAGGCTTGTCCGACTTCAATGTCACAAAAAACTTGAGTATTGACGGCCTGTGGCAGGTCCCCACACCCGCATCGCTTCACGGACCCTTGGCATGGGTAGCTGGAGGCTGGGGAGTGGGAGCAAACTTCGAGGCCAGCGACGGCATTCCGCTGTGGCCACTGATGGTCGGCGGCGACTCGGTGGGCATGGACATCACAGGCGCCTATGCCGTTCCAAATTTTGTACCTGGGTGCCAAGGAACACTTCCTTCGACGGGACGCACGGGAGGTCTCCAGTACATCAACACGGCGTGCTATACCCTTCCCCAGGCGCCAAGCATGGCCTACTATAATGCGGCCAAGCCGTTGGGTTGCGATAAAACCTTCGCGTATCCCACGTGTATCAATCTTTTGGGCAACGACCCTCGCAACGCGATCATCGGGCCGGGATTGCTCAACCTTGATTTCTCCATGACCAAAGACAACCACATCCGGAAAATCTCGGAAAGCTTCGATATCCAATTCCGGGCCGAGTTCTTCAACATAACCAATCGCGTTAACTACGCTCCCCCCATTGCTAACAATCTCAACTCACTTAATCCGGATGGATCCGTGGGTCAGAATTTCGGCATACTCACCAAGACGCAAGTACCGATGCGGCAAATACAATTCGCACTGAAGGCCATTTGGTAGCTCATCGACAATAGTGCTTGGACGTTGAAATTTCCGAAAACAAAAAAGGGCTTCCGGCCGGAAGCNNCGTTGTAAAAGTGGTCGGTGGACGGAATTTCGTCATCACGTTCACCTCTGACTGACGGCCAGTGAAGAGCACCGCGGTTTATCGATGTTTTGAGCTTTGAGAGTTAAAGACAAGGGGAATACATTTTATGAATCTGGCGCTTGTCAAGTTCGCTCTCTTCGCCTGCGTGCTCGGCTTCTGTTTCGCGATTTCCGTACCGCTTGGCGCACAGGTGTCAGGCGCTACTCTCTCTGGGACCATCACGGACGCACAGGGCGGAGCCGTCGCCGACGCCAAAGTTTCGGTAAAGAGTTTGGCTACCGGTGTCGTCTCCGAGACCGCGACGAATTCGACCGGCGCATATACAGTGCCGAACCTTCCTCCCGCCGATTACGAAGTGTCTGTGACCGCCCCGGGGTTCAGCACGACGATATCCCGAGTTACGCTCAGCGTGGGCGCCAAACAAGAAATGGACTTGATGCTTACGGTAGGACAAGTTCAGCAGGAAGTGCAGGTTACTGGGGCGGCTCCCCAGGTAGAGCTGGAAACTTCCACCATCAGCGATCAGGTCAGCGCCGCAACGGTTCGCGAGTTACCCCTGAATGGCCGAGATTGGACCTCTTTGGCCACCCTGCAGCCCGGCGTCGCCTCGGTACGCACACAACTCAACCCCAACAATTCGGCGATCGCGGCGGGCCGTGGATTGGGAATGCAAATGACCATTTCCGGGGCTCGGCCGACGCAGAATAGTTATCGCCTCGACGGTGTGATCGTGAATGACTATTCCAACGCCGGCCCCGGCAGCGTGCTGGGCCAGAACCTGGGCGTGGACGCGATTCAGGAATTCACAGTACTGACCAGCAACTATTCCGCGGAATATGGCTTCACCTCGGGTGGTGTCATCAATGCCGTCACACGTGCCGGCACCAATACTTTCCACGGAACGGCCTTCGACTTCGTGCGCAATGACGCATTCGATGCCGCAAACTTCTTTAACAATGCCGGTAATCTTCCCAAGAACCCTTTGCGACAGAACCAGTTCGGCGCAGCGGGCGGATGGAAAGTATTGAAGGACAAGCTCTTTCTTTTTGGCGATTACGAAGGTGTGCGGCAGGTCAGGGGAGTTCCCCGCAGCGGCGATACCACACTTACTCCTGCGGTCCAGAGCGGCAAGGTTACGAATCTGGTGACCGGCCAGGTTGTTACTGTACCGATAGATGCGAACATCAAAAAGTTTTTGGGATTTTGGCCCGCGCCCTCCACTGGCTTTGCCACCCCGGGCGGAGTCGGCTGCCTGCCCTTGGCCGCCGGCACCTACAGCCCGGGAGCTTGTAATCCAAACGTGGCGAAGTTCATCTGGCAAGGGACCCAGCGCACCACCGAAAATTTCTACACCTTTCGCGGGGATGAAAAGTTATCGGAAAAAGACAGCTTCTTCGGAACGTATCTCCACGACTACTCCAAAGGGATTATTCCCCAAGCCCTAAATAATGAGCCGCAAGAGTACGACTCCTGGCGGCAGGCAATAATCCTG
The DNA here is from genome assembly GCA_003140295.1 of Acidobacteriota bacterium. Lineage (GTDB taxonomy): Bacteria > Acidobacteriota > Terriglobia > Acidiferrales > UBA7541 > Palsa-189. The sequence continues at coordinate 12,643 of PLJR01000368.1, read as the reverse complement.
GAAGAGACTCACGTGTTCAGCGCCTCGCTGGTGAATTCGTTCCGCGTAGGCTTGAATCGTACCAATGATTTCGGCGCCCACACCGACATTGCCTTAAACCCACTCGCAGGTGATCCCTCACTCGCCATGCAGTCGGGCTTTTTTTCGCCCAACATCGTTCTGACCGCCGCCGGAGTCACTTCCGCAACCTCGGGGTTGGTCTGGGGCGGCTCGGTGCAGGACTATCGCGGCCAAATGTTCCAACTGTTCGACGATGCCTTTGTGACCAAGGGAAAACACGGTTTGAAGGTGGGCTTTGAATTCCTGGCACAACAGACCGATGGCTACCACCCGCTGTCGGGCGGAAATGGCAATGGCAACGGCACCTTCTCATTCGCGGGGACCTATCCTGTGGCTGGCGGTAGCACCAATGTTCCTACGGCTGCAGAAGCCCCCTGTTACAAGGGCAGTGGTGCCGTGAACAACGGAAACAATTACGACAATACCTGCGGCACGCTGGTAAATTTTCTGACCAATCAACCGCGCAGCGCGTTTGAGCCCACGGATCTTACCAATCTTCCCTTTCACCACCTCCGCGACAAAATCTTTGGCGGGTATTTGCAGGACGATTGGCGGTTCCGTCCCGGCCTCACCCTGAATCTAGGACTGCGTTACGAGATGTCCACGATCCCCACGGAGAATCGCGGTCTCATTGCGAACATTCCCACGATTTATACGCAACTTCCCTGCGGCCCGGCGTTTACTCCGCAAGGTGGAAGCTCCATATGTCCGGAAGCCGGCAATGCGGCTTCGGTGCCCGGTGATCCCACGCCTCTCCTGCGCAACACTTTTTTCACCAGGAACGCTACCCTCAGGAACTTCGAGCCGCGCATTGGTTTCGCCTGGGACCCGTTCCATAACGGCAAGACGGCTATTCGAGGCGGCGTTGGTGTTTTTGACGCCCTGCCTCTGGCTTACGAATTGGTGCTCAATAGCGTTTCCACCGCCCCGTACCGGAACATTCGCACGGTCATCGGACCAAACGCAATTCTCTCTCCCAACGCGCTGGCGGGTGCTCCGGACCAGTTTCCTTATAATATCGCCGCGCTCTCAGCCGGTTTGCCATCTGTCGCAGCTACCTATACGAGGACCTGGAATTACGTCGAGCCTACTCCGCCCCGCAATTACGTTCTGCAATATAATCTCAACATACAGCGGCAAATCACGCCGAGCACGACCTTCCTGATTGGGTACGTTGGCTCGCGCGGGTTTCATAATCCGTTCCAAGCTGATTCGTCCAATACAATTCTTCCCACGAAAGCCCCTGGCGGATTTTATTACTGGCCTGGTTGCTTTAGCGCTGCGTCGGCTACCGCGGCGGGGCAGGCGGCTTGTCTTTCAGCCGGTACCACCTACACCGGTAATCTCTCCGCTGTGGCCCAGCAGAAGCTGCTCTTGAATCCCTCAACCGCGGGCATACCCACCACCATGTGGCAGTCCAGCTCCTGGTACAACGCTCTTACGGTCAAAGTCGATAAAAGAATGAGTCGGGGCTTTCAAGTGCAAGGTTCCTTCACTTGGAGCAAGAGCATAGATACTTCCTCGGGAAGCAATGCGGGCGACACGTTTGCATTTGATTACACGACTCTACCGTGGTACGACCTCAGCCTGAACAAAGGCCTATCGGACTTCGACGTCAGGCGGAACTTAGTCATCAACGGCCTGTGGAACGCCCCGACTCCTATGTTTGCCGGCAGCTTCGGCGAACGCGTCCTCGGCGGATGGCAATTGGGCATTATCATCGAGCTGAGCGACGGCGTTCCCACCTTCCCGAGCATCACTTCGGATATGCTGGGTGAAGTTATCCCCACCGTTGATCCACCAAACCTAGTTTCCGGTTGCTCAGCGCAAAATCTTGTTAATCCCGATTACCGCCATAGCCTTTTATACGTCAACACGAAATGCCTCTCACTTGTTCCTTTGACTTCCGCCAACGCCTCCGTTTGCGATCAGCGTCTGGGCGCGGGAACTTGTTCCAATATTCGCGGCAATTTGGGCCGCAATACCTTGGTTGGTCCCGGGCTCTTTAATATTGATTTTTCTGTCTTCAAGAACAATTACGTGCGGAAAATCTCGGAAACCTTCAACGTGCAATTCCGTGCGGAGTTTTTCAATGTCTTGAATCATGCCAACTTCGCACCGTCTGGCAATCTCGCGGCATTCACCGCGCTCGGAGCGGCACCCCCCAACCCATTCGGCCTCCTCACCAACACTCAAGGACAGAACCGGATTATTCAACTGGCCTTGAAGATGGTGTGGTAATAACGTCGAATGCGATGCTGGGTCGTGGGAGCCGGTATTGATTATGCTCTGAACTGCCTTAAATGATAATCGACATGGAAATAGCAAGGTTGGCTGGGAGGCCTGGACTCGAACCAGGATAGTCAGCTCCAGAGGCTGATGTCCTGCCGATTGGACGACCTCCCAACTTTTAGAAACAATGAAGTATTAAATTTACGATCTGGAGTACATCACCGCCGGCGAACGTCAAACACCATACAAACTTGTAGCGTAAAACTATAACCGCGATTTTAGCGCTATCACGCAACAAAAACCATATGTCTTCCCTGCTCCGCTGTCAACGTAGCGCGGAAGCTGCACGCATTTCGGGCGACCCAAACAGTGCCTCTCGCGGCACAGCTCAGGCGCACGCAGCCCTTCGTACCGACTGAGTTACCGTTAAGCGGTGCGAACCCGCGCCCAAGATGCATCGCATTCCATCGGCTTACGCTTCGCCGCGGCCTGCGCCGGGCACCGGAATCATTCGGCCTTTATCGAGTTTAAACTTCAACCCGCGCCACTCGACACGGTTCACGCCAAAACTCGCCAGCCAGGCAAAAAAATCAAAGAAATCATGCAGCGGCAGCAACCACAGCCTGCTCCGCAACACGGGGTCACGCAGTCCCCAGACGCCCACGACGTAGCCGGCGGCCAGCCGCACGCCCAGATACGCGCCGAACCAAGCCCCGGCGGCACTCCAACTCGGCGCCAGCAGCGCCGCCGCCACCGCCCAGGCTAAACCCTGGGTCATGAGCAAGCCCAAGTGTCCGCCCGGCCGAATATGGCGAATACCGACCAGCCAGCGCAACTCGTGCCGCAGATATTCGCCGAAAGTTTCGGAAGGAAAGTCCATCTCCACAGGTTCGGGCGCCAGTTCTATACGGTGGCCGCACGCCGCGATCCTTCTGCCCAGTTCGTAGTCATCGGAGTGCAAGTCCAGCAGCCCGCTAAACCCGCCGATTTCCTCCAGGCACTCGCGCCTCGTGGCAATCGTCGAACCCATGGCGAACTTTAGCCCCTGCAGTGAGCGCGCCACCAACGCCGAGGCCGCGAACGATGCCGAGGAACCCACGGCATCCATCAGCGCGCCAAACGGTAGCGCCGCTTCGCCGACATTGTTCGCAGCGGGTGCGATCGCACGGTAAAGCGCGGTAACCGCACCCACACCCGGGTCCGCCAGCGGTGCGACCACGCCGCGCAGGTATTGCGGCGCGACGCGCACGTCGCTATCCGTCACCACGAGCAAACCGTAACGGGCGTCCTCGGCCATCCGGCAGAGCTTGGCGACTTTGTCATTCGTGCCGGTGCGTTCGACTCCCAACAAGAGTCGAATGCTTCGCCGCGGGTTCCACACCGAGTCGGGAAAATCACGCATAAGCTGCCGGATAACCGCTACGGCTGGATCGGATTCGTCTCCGGCGGCAAAAATAATTTCGAATTCCGGATAATCCTGGCGGCAAAAACTGGCGAAATTTTCGTACGCGCCGCGGTCCAGCCCGCGAACCGGTTTCAAAATACTGGCCGGTGGAGTGAAGGCCCGTAGAGTGAAATCAGAAACCGCAGCGGCACCAACGCGATTTGCCGCCGTGTTGGCGCGCGCGTCGCCAAAAAAGCGCCACGCGGCCCACGCGCCGAAAACGTAAAATGCCAATGAAACACCGGCGCCGGTGAAGGCCGCATAGCGCAGCGCCATCCGCAGAAATGCATGCATTCCGGGACCGTGCACCATGCCGGCTTCGGGCATCGCAGGCATTCGGTTTACCCAGGCAAGTGCCACGCCCGCACAAATGAACAACACGCCCACCCAGCGCGTAACGCTCAACCGTTCGTTAAGCAGAAATTTCGCTCCCAACGCGCCCGTCACGTACGCCAAGGACGTCGCCGGCACCACGAAGCTTACCGGGTACCACGAAAGCATCGTCAGGAACGAGAAAAACGATACCGTCATCAGCAGGATTCCCACCCACAGCCAGGCCTCGCCTAAAGCGCGGCCCATGACGCGTAAAACCGCCAGCGGCGAAAACTCCTGCACCTCGCCGATCCGCTTCATCGCATGAGTGATGCTGAGTTCGCCGCCTGTGCCCGTCAGCACTACGACCGTCAGAATGAATGCGGTGCGCATTTTACGGGCGTCTTGTCCCGGCTAAATTCGGAAGGGGTTCGGTCGTTCTCGGCGGCGTGCGGCTTATCAGCACCACGCCGAACACGATCAGCGCAATACCCACGCTACGAAGCGGAGGCACCGGTTCTCCCAGCCACACGTGTCCCAAAATCGGCACGAGCGCGTAGGACACCGCCGTGAAGGGCATCACAAAACTGTAATCCGCCCACGAAAGTACCAGCATGTGAAAAATCATGAAGAGCAACATGCATGCAATACCCGCCCAAATCGTCCCGCTGGTCACAATATGCAGCGCACCGCTCAAAAATCCGCCGCGCGTGAAAACATCAACCGTGCCGATGTCTTTCATTCCCTTGTCGAGAATGGTGTTCCCTATCGATCCTGCCGAAACCAGCAAAAACAGCAGAATGTATGTTTTGATGTGCAGAGTTCTGGATGAGCTCATGTAATCGGCGGGTAGGCGGGCCGCCCGAAAAAAATCGCTGGCTGGGCGGTACTTAGGGGTCCCGGCGGCGGACTCCGGCGCTGAAACTGGTATCAGCTACCCGCGGCGCTGGTGCCCGCAGCCCGCGAAGCCGGGGTCGCCTCTTTGCGGTCATGCAGGAACCGGAAAAATTCCACGCCTTCACGCAGGCGCCGCCGCATCACTTCGGGACACCGCAACATCCCGCCGACCATCGAAAATATCTTGCGCGGCCGGAAGTAAAATTTCCGGTAGAACTCGTCCACCGACTGGAAGATCACGCTCGAATCCAGGTTCGGAAAATTGAGCGCGGCCACCTGCACGCCGTGCGTGTCCACCAGTTCTCCCGTCTGAATCTGCAGCCAGCCTTGCTCCTGCGCCTGCCGGTAGAGCTCGGTTCCCGGATACGGCGCTGCGAGCGATACCTGGAGCGTCTCGGGGTTGATTTCGCAAGCGAAGCGAATCGTTTCGTTGATCGTCGCCGGTGTTTCGCCGGGCAGGCCGAGAATGAAGGTTCCGTGAATGATGATGCCCAGCTCCTTGGCGTTCTTCGTGAATTCGCGTGCAATATCCAGGCGAATGCCCTTCTTGATGTTATTGAGAATTTGCTGGTTTCCTGATTCGTACCCCACCAGCAGCAGCCGCAGCCCATTCTCCCGCAGAATCTCGAGCGTCTTGCGCGGCACGTTGGCCTTGGCATTGCACGACCACGTCATCCCCAGCTTTCCCAGCCGGCGCGCGATCTCCTCCGCGCGCGGCAGGTCATCGGTAAACGTATCGTCGTCGAAGAAAAATTCCTTCACCTGCGGGAAAAATTTCTTGGCATTGGCCATCTCGGCTTCGACGCTGTCGGCGCTGCGCACCCGGTATCGGTGTCCGCCCAGAGTCTGCGGCCACAGGCAGAAAGTGCATTTCGAGCGGCACCCGCGGCCCGTATACAGCGATACGTACGGATGCTGCAGGTAGCCGATGAAATAATTTTCGATCGTCAGGTCGCGCTTATACACATCAACCACGTTGGGAAGCGCGTCCATATCCTCGATGGTCGGCCGCGGCGCCGTGAAGCGCACCTGCCCATTTTCGCGATAGGCAATTCCCCGCACTTCGTTCAGCGGCTTGCCGGCGGCCAACTCGGCGCACGCGTAATCGAATTCCCCGACACCCACCCAATCCACCGCTGGCGCGCCCTGCAGCGACTGGAGCGGCAGCACGCCAACATGCGCCCCCACCATGCCGATCTCCATCGCCGGATTTTCTTCTTTCAGTCGTGCGGCAAACCGCGCATCGTTCCCAAATGACGGCGTGCTGGTATGCAACACGGCCAGCTCGTAATCGCGAGCCTGCGCCGCCACCTGATCGACGCTCAAGCCGTCCGGAGGCGCGTCCACCAGTTTGCTTCCCGGAACCATCGCCGCCGGCTGCGCCAGCCAAGTGGGATACCAAAACGATTTGATTTCGCGGCGGGCCTGATACCGCGAACCTGCTCCCCCGTCAAAACCTTCATAGCTGGGCGGATTAATAAAGATCGTTTTCTTCAACGTAGAACTCCCTTTCGTGGCCCTTCATGGCCCTTTCATGCTTCGCTCAGAGGTTCGCCGAACGGCCCAGCTTCATGCCCGGCCTAGGCACACCAGGGTGCCATCTGCATTTTACCTGAAAACGTTTGCATACCTCCGGGAAAACCCGGAAAAACAAACCTCGCCCTTTGGACCGGCAATCCACATCTCCGGACAGCCGGCCTATTGCAGCAGCGTAGCGACCTGGCCGGTGGCGTTCAACAACTCGAGTTGCGCCTGCTGGCGTGCGAAGTCGGCGTCCAGGAACGCCAGCCACTTGTCATTTTCCTCCAGCTGAGCGTTTTGCAAGTCGCGAATGCTGATGCGGCCCTCCTGGAACTGGGCCTGCATCACCTGGAGGTTATCCTGCGCGAGTTCGAGCTCCAGCCGCGACACTTCGCGGCCCATATCCATTTCTCGCGCTTGCCGCGCTTTGTGGCGCACGTCCACGGAAAGCTCGCTGCGTTTGCTCGCGACCGCGGCCCGCGCGGCCGTCACACTCGCCTCCGCGGCAGCGACCGAGGCGGACGTGCGCGAAGCGAATATCGGTATTCTCACATCCAGGCCGGCAATCACGTTGTTCCTCTGAAATTTATTGAAAAACTGATCGTAATTATTGAATTTCGCGAGGATATTATATTGCCCGATGATCGAGATGGTAGGCCAGCGCCCTCCCTTCTCGCCCTTTAGGCGCTCTTCACTGGCGGCGCGTTCCGATTCCGCCTGTTTGATCTCGTTATTGTATCGCAGCGCCTGCTGAACCAGGTCGCCCGCAGTCTGATTGGCCGCCGCGGGAATATCCTCCGCCGTGACATCGATGCGCTGGTCGGGACCAAACGCCAGCAGGGTGCGCAACGTATCAGCCAGCGACTCGTCCGCGTCATCGAGTTGCGCCAGGCGCTGCTCGATGCGCGCCGCAGTCAGCTGCGCCTTGGTTAGTTCGATCGGCAGCTCGTAACCGGCCTCGAGTCTTTTTCGCGTGTAATCCAGGATTTCCTGCGCGCTGTCCCGCTCCTTGCGCAAAAGATCGGATTCGCGCCGCACCTTTGCAAGCTCAAGATAGGAAGAAGCCACTCGCACAATCACCGCGTCGCGCACGGTATCCACCTGGATGCCCTGTTGCTCCATTTGCTGCTCGGCCACGTGCAGTTCCCCGCGCGCCGGCCGGTCGAAGAGCGCCTCGTCGTACGACAAGCTGAACAAAGCGGGCGCACCCCCTCCCGCCACCAGCGGAAAGCCGCTGGTATAGGCAATCCCCGACCCTGCGTACAGATTGGGCAGAAAACGGGAGCGGGTGACTCGCGTCTGCCGCTGCGTCACTTCGTAGCGCAAACGCGCCAGCGTCAGGTCGCTGTTCGCCTGCGTCGCCAGGGTTACGGCCTGTTTCAAAGTCAATGGCCGCCCTCCAGCGCCTTCCTGCGCATGCGCCACGCCGTACGCGCCCAGTGCCATCAGCACCACAGCTGCTCGTGCTAACCTGCGGAACCTCGTGCCACCTCCGGCAAGTCCTTTTCTCACGCGACTCGGCACATTTCGCACCGTATGCACAATTTCCCTGCAGGAATGCGTCATGCGTACTCCTCCAATCGACAGCTGCAACCAACTCTGAATTTCATTCGTAATGAAGCGATTCGGTAGGATCGAGCCGCGCCGCCTTGTTCGCGGGCAGATAACCGAAAAACAGCCCCGTCGAGCACGCCACCATAAATGCCAGCACCACCGACATCCACGGCACAGGCACGCGCAAATTGCCGGGCAACAGCGGCCGCACGAGCACCGGAATTGCCAGCGCGATCAAAATTCCCAGCAGGGACCCAATGGCGCTGATCAACATCGCTTCGATCAGAAATTGCTGAAGGATCTCGCTGTGCCGCGCCCCGATGGCCTTGCGAATGCCGATCTCGCGCGTTCGCTCCGTCACCGTTACCAGCATGATATTCATGATCCCGATGCCGCTCACAATCATCGCAATCACGCCGATCACGAGCAGCACAATCGTCAGAGCTGTCCCGATGCTGCGTGCCGCCCCCAGAATCCCGCTCAAATTCTGCACCACGTAATTCGCGCCTCCGGGATGCCGGCTCCGCAACACCGCCTCCACTCCCTGAGTCACCGATTCCACCACGTCGGGAGACGAAGCCTGCGCGTACAACACGTCGATCGAGCTGTCGCCCGTGTAGTATTGCATCAGCGGAAACGGCACTAGCACCGTATACCGCTGGATTTCCGACAGCCCGAATGTGCCCACGCGTTCCCGAAAGACTCCGACAACCGTGAAACTAATCTCCCCGACACGCAGATGCTCGCCCACCGGCTCTTGATTTGGAAAAGCCTTCTCCGCAAGTTCATCGGTAATCAGGCACGACTTGCTGCGCGACTGTATGTCTTCGGAATCTATAAACCGTCCCTTCAAAATCAGCAGATTCCGAATCGCCTGAAATCGCTCCGTCACTCCCACCAGCGCCACGCTGCGCTCAATTCCCCCGGTTACCACCGTCGCCACCGTTCCGCGCGTTCCCGCCACCTCAATGACGTTAGGTAAGCTGGCCTTCACGGCGTACATGTCGGGAATGGTGATCTCGTCGCTTTTCACGACGGCTTGCTGGGGATTGACTTCGTAATTCGCGTAAACCAGGTTCGAACCAACGCCCTCGATCTGGCCGATCACGTACTGCCGGCCGGTTATGGCCACGGTTATGACCAGCACGATGCAGGCGCTGCCAATCACCACGCCCAGCGTGGTCAGAAAGGCGCGGAGTTTGTTCGACCAGAGCGCCTCCACGGCGACGCGCACCGTCTCATTACGTAGCATCAATGCACCTGGTAATGCTTTCCACAAGCAATATAACCCAGCCGCGCGCATCGCACTACTTCACCGCGGACTTGGCGGCAGTGGCGTTGGTTGCGCGGCATTCCAGGGCAAGGGCAACCCCGGAGGTTGTCCCGCCGCTCCAAGTAATCCGGGCGTCATGGTTAGCGGCCGTCAACACTGGCGAACCGTGCCCAGGCCCAGCCTCACGCGCTTTTTTTACTGGTTGATCCGGCATGTGCCTGCATAATGGGAGGCTTGTCTTGTCGCGTTTCTTGCACCTTGGCTTGCTTCGAACCCAAGGCTACAGAAGGGATAATCCGGATGCATCGTCAAGCGGGTGAGCAGGGCCGGCAGAGAATCGTGATGCTGCCCAATACCCTCGCCCAAAAGGTTCCCCCCATCGGCCCCATAGGCAAAAAGAAAGTGACAGGCGGCAAGAAAGTGACAGGCCGCACGAAAATCACACGCCGCACGCGTTCCCCGCTCACCTTGGCTATCTTGATTTTCACGACGCTGTCCTTGGCCGCATGCCACAGTGCTGCTCCCACAACCGCTGCGAGCACCGTAACCGTCGTGATTTCGCCGACCAGCACATCCTTGAACGTCGGCACCAGGACCTCCTTCAGCGCCACCGCATCGGGAGGCAGCTTGAATACGGTCACTTGGCAGGTAAACGGCACTACCGGCGGAAATTCGACGGTCGGCATCATCGATACCAGCGGAACCTACACGGCGCCCGCTTCCGTACCCTCCGGCAACACCGTCACCGTCACCGCGGTTTCAACCGACGTGACCACCGTAACCGCTAACTCGACGGTGACCATTCTTCCTCCCGCCACGGTAACTATCACTCCGGCGCAGGCCTCGCTCACCGCCGGCGCCACTCAGCCCTTCACCGCTACCGTGCAGGGTGCGCCAACCAGCACCGTCACTTGGCAAGTCAATGCTCAACCGGGGGGAACCCAGGCATTCGGATTTGTCACCGCCGCCGGCGTTTATACCGCCCCGCCATCTCCGCCCCCCGGCGCCACGGTGAGCGTCACGGCGATTGCGCAATCGGATCCCTCGCAATCGGCCAGCGCCACCGTAAGTCTCTCCTTTGGCTCCGCATCGCTCCGCGGTTCTTACGCCTTTTCGCTAACCGGCAAAAATGCCGCCGGGCCTTTCGCCCGCGCCGGCAGCTTTTCGGCTGACGGCGCGGGCGGCCTGCAGGGCGGACTCGAGGATGTGCGCGATTCCAGCGGCGTCCGGCAAAACGTCTCCTTCACCGGAACCTACTCGGTCGGGGCCGATGGGCGCGGGACGTTGTCGTTCAGCGACAACTTGTCCCCGTCCAACTTTCGCATCGTGTTAGTAAGTAATAGCCAGCTGCAGATCATCGGATTCGACGCTGCAGGCAGCGCCCAAGGCGCGGCGAGCCTCAGCGATCCATCAACATTTCAACAGTCCGCTTTCATTGGCGCCTACGTGTTCGATTTCGCCGGCGTCGGCGCCACCTCCCACGCGTTCTCTGAAATTGGCGAGTTTTCGTTCAACGGTAGCGGACTGATCGCAAGCGGCCTCGAGGACCGCAACGACAACGGCACTCTAAGCAGCAAAGTTCCCCTTACCGGGACCTATACCGTGACCGCCAATGGCCGCGGTACCGCGCAACTCGTTGGAGGGGGCACCACCGCCAATTTCACCTTCTACATCGTCTCGCGCGGCTCGGCCAAATTCGTCGAGGTCGATCCTTCTCCCGCGCCCATCGTCGCCGGCCCTGCCGTCCAGCAAACTCCTAACGTCACTTTCAATCAAGGTTCGTTCAACGGCAGATATGCGTTTTTGCTGTCCGGCGCTAGCCCATCGGGAACTATCGCCACGGCCGGAAGTTTTTCGGCTGCCGGTAATGGAACCCTGACGAGCGGCAGTTTGGACGAAAACAATAACGGGTCCGTGCTGAATGCCCAGTCGTTTTCCGGCTCCTATTTGATTGATTCCACCGGGCGGGGCACCGCTTCCTTCCAGGCTCCCAACCGTACCTATTCAATCATTTTCTATCTAGCGGCGCAGGGCGGCGCAGTCGTTCAGGAGACCGATTCGTCGGTCGCCAGCGATGGCGTTTCCGCCGCCCAGAATGCTACGTTTACGCAGTCCGCATTTGCAGGAAGCTATGCCGCCGGTTGGAACGGAACCGCATCTGCCGCCGCGCAGCAAGTCGCCGCGCAGTTATCGATCGACACTACCGGCAATGTCACGGGCTCCCTCGATCTGAGCACCGTCCCCGGCTCGCAAATCTCCGCTCAGGCGCTTGCCGGCACGCTCGCGGTGGCTGCCAACGGCCGCGGAACCCTGCAATTGAATCCCGCAGGAGACAATCGAAATTTTGCGGTTTACGCGGTTACTCCGTCGCTTCTGTTCACGGTGGGAACTGATAATACGCGAGTCGCGGCAGGTTCTGTCTTCCGGCAGTTCTAGATCACTTTTTTTGCACGCGCTTCAGCGCCTCGCGGATTCCCTTGTTGTGCGGATCGAGCGTCAGCGCCGCCTCATATTCCTGCGCGGCCCGGTCGAGCTTCTGTTCTCCTTCGTATAGCCGCGCCAGCCATTCATGCGCGGAATCATGGGAAGGAACCTCCGCGCTGTTCGGCACGCTATCCATGTACGCGCGCAGGTTCTTCTCGGCCTCGGCAGCGTTCCGGTGAGTCAGGATTAGCATTACCCCGCGGTAATACTGCAGACGCCGGTCGGCAGGATCTAGTCCCGCGGCTATGTTCACGGCCTCTTGCATGTGCTCGCCGTCTTCCTTATCGCGATAATACTCGGCAATTTCGAGCGCCACACTCTCGCGGCGCAGCGGAAGGTGCAGAATTTTTTGATATTCCTCGTCCGCCTGGTCGAACTTCTTATGCGTCGTGAATAGTTCGGCGCGCGCCAGCCGTCCTTCAATCGGATCGATCGCGGCCAGCGCGTTGATTTGCTCCTGCGCGCGTTCTTCGCTGCCGCCCGCGATCCCCGGAGCATTCAGCAGGTAGCGAATCAGGTCCCGCTGCGCTTCCAGGTTGCCGGCATCCAGGTGCACGGCCGTGGCGAATTCGTGACTGGCCTTGCGCGCCATGCTGAGCGCCGAGAACGCCGCCAGCGTGCCCGATTCCTCGGCCTTGCGCCCCCAGGCTCGTCCCAGCCAGTCGTGAAATTCCGACCGATCCGCATCGAGCGCAATGGCATGCTCGAAACTCGAGACCGAGCGCGCGAAATCCCGCATCTCGTAAAAGCATCGTCCCAGCCAATAGGGCAGCGCCGGTTCCTTCGGTTTGGCTTCCGCGGCCGCCGTCAGCGCCTCCGCCGCCTCCTGGTAATGGCCGGAGTTGTACAGGCGCTCGATGTTTGCG
>PLJR01000122.1 GCA_003140295.1 Acidobacteriota bacterium | reverse complement strand
GACGATATCAAGTTCATGACCGGATTCAACGTAGAGCCGGTGGTAGCGTCGGAATCGGCGATTTCCGAAGCGATTGGCAAGTTTTACGGAGCGGCAGAGAGCGTCGAAGAGCTCGACAAGGTGATGAAGGACCTTGCGGGCGAAGACGCGGCTGTCGAGCTGTCGCAAGAAGAGGCCGATATGGATCTGGCCTCGCTCGAGAAAGCCGCCGAAGAAGCGCCGATCATCAAGCTGGTGAACCTGATTTTGACCGACTCGGTGAAGCGCGGAGCCAGCGACATTCACGTGGAGCCCTACGAGCTGGAGCTGCGCGTGAGATTTCGCGTGGACGGGCAGTTGCAGACGGTGATGAGTCCGCCGCTGCGTTTGAAAGACGCCATCACCAGCCGCCTGAAGATCATGGCCAAGCTGGACATCGCGGAAAAGCGGCTGCCGCAAGACGGCCGCATCATGATCAAATACCGCGCCGACGGAAAGAAAAAGGAACTGGATTTCCGCGTTTCCACGGTGCCCACCCTGTATGGCGAAAAAATCGTCATGCGCTTGCTGGATAAAGAAAACCTGCGGCTGGACATGACCAAGCTGGGTTTTGAGCCCGAGTCGTTGGCCAAGTTCGAGCGGGCCATTCTGCGGCCCTATGGAATGGTGCTGGTCACCGGCCCGACCGGTTCGGGCAAGACGAATACGCTTTACTCGTCGGTGGCGCGGCTGAATACCGCCGACACCAACATCATGACGGCCGAGGATCCGGTGGAGTTTCAGCTTCAGGGGATCAATCAGGTGCAGATGAAGGATCAAATCGGGCTGAACTTTGCATCGGCGTTGCGCGCGTTTCTGCGGCAGGACCCCAACATTATTCTGGTCGGCGAGATTCGGGATTTCGAGACGGCGGAAATCGCGGTGAAGGCGGCGCTAACCGGCCACCTGGTTTTGTCGACGCTGCATACCAACGACGCGCCGTCGACGATCAGCCGCCTGATGAACATGGGTATCGAGCCGTTTCTGGTGGCGACTTCAGTGAACCTGATTTGCGCGCAGCGGCTGGTGCGGCGCATCTGCGCGGCCTGCAAGGAGCCGCTGGAGATTCCGGAGCAAGCGCTGTTGGACGCGGGATACAAGCCCGAAGAGGTAAAGCGCACGACGGTGTTCCATGGCACCGGGTGCGGCACTTGCAACAAGAACGGCTACAAAGGGCGTGTGGGATTGTATGAAGTAATGGAAATCACCGATGAACTGCGGGAGCTGATCCTGGTGGGCGCTTCGGCGCTCGAACTGAAACGAAAAGCGCTCGAGGGCGGAATGGTCACTTTGCGCCGCAGTGGATTGACCAAGTGCGCGCTGGGACAGACCACTCTCGAAGAAGTGTTGCGCGAAACCATTATCTAGAGAAACCCGCAGCACTCCCTCGCGGCGTTCCCTCTGAACGGCTGCAGGAGGGTGCGCTGCGCAGCACGAGGAGAAGAATATGGCCGGCATCACACTGAGCGAGCTGCTGAAAAAGATGATTGAGATGGGAGGCAGCGATCTGCACATCGCCACCAACAGTCCTCCACGTGTGCGCATACACGGGAAGCTGCGGCCTCTGGACATGCCGCCATTCACCGCGGCGGACACCAAGGCGTTGTCTTATAGCGTGCTGACGGACGCGCAGAAGCATCGGTTCGAGGAGAATCTGGAGTTGGACTTTTCCTTCGGCCTGAAAAACCTGGCGCGGTTCCGCGGCAACCTGTTCAACCAGCGCGGCGCGGTAGGCGCGGTGTTCCGCACCATACCCTGGGAGATCAAAACCTTCGATGCCCTGGGCCTTCCGGCGGTGGTGAAAGGCTTGTGCGATAAGCCCCGGGGACTGGTGCTGGTGACCGGCCCGACGGGATCGGGGAAATCAACCACGCTCGCGGCGATGCTCGACAAGATCAATAACGAGCGCGAAGAGCACATGATCACGATCGAAGACCCCATCGAGTTCTTGCACAACCACAAGAAATGCCTGGTGAACCAGCGCGAGGTGCACTCCGACACGCACTCGTTCGCCGCCTCGCTGCGGTCGGCGTTGCGCGAAGATCCCGACGTGGTGCTGATCGGCGAAATGCGCGACCTGGAGACGATTGAATCCGCGCTGCGCATCGCCGAGACCGGGCATTTAACGTTCGCCACGCTGCACACCAATTCGGCGATTTCCACGATCACGCGCATCATCGACGTTTTTCCGGCGCACCAGCAGTCGCAAATCCGCGCGCAGTTGTCGATGGTGCTGGAAGGAATTCTTTGCCAATCCCTGCTGCCCCGGGTAGACGGGAAGGGGCGCGTGATGATCATGGAAATTCTGATTCCTAACGCGGCCATCCGGAACCTGATCCGCGAGGATAAGGTGCACCAGATTTACTCGGCCATGCAGACCGGCACCGGGGCGAGCGGCATGCAAACCTTCAACCAAAGCCTGGCGAATGCACATTCCAGTAAGTTGATTACTCTGGAAACAGCGCTCGCACGATCGTCGAATCCGGACGAATTGCAAGATATGATTAACCGGGGCGTGACCAGTCCCGCTTCGCGGGCGCCCGTGGGGGTGCGCCGCTAGCGAGGTCGCGATTACCAGGGCGATAAGAGCACAGCCGATTTCGAAGGGTCCCGGCAGCGGGTGCCGGAATTGGCGAATACGAGGAGGAACAGGCCATGCCGGTCTTTGTATATAGCGGCACGAATCGGGCGGGCGGTCAGGTCAACGGCGAGCACACCGCCGAGACTAAGGCGGAAGTAATCAATCTGCTCAAGCGCCAGCAGATCAAAGTCAAAAAAATGTCGGAGAAGGGCAAAGAATTCAACATGCCCACGTTCGGAGGCGGGGTCAACGCCAAAGACCTGGCCGTTTTTACGCGCCAGTTCTCGGTCATGATCGACGCCGGTTTGCCGCTGGTACAGTGCCTGGAAATTCTGGCGGGGCAGCAGGAGAACAAAATTTTCCAAAAGGTGCTGACCTCGACACGAAGCTCGGTGGAGGGCGGAACGACCCTTTCCGCGGCGATGCGCGTGCACGAGAAGGTTTTCGATCCGCTGTACGTCAACCTGGTGGAAGCGGGAGAAACGGGCGGTATCCTGGACACCATTCTCCAGCGCCTGGCGAGCTATATCGAAAAAAACGTCAAGCTGAAACGGGCCGTGCGTTCCGCGCTGGTGTACCCGGTGGCGGTTTTGCTGGTGGCCGGGGGCGTGATCACGCTGCTGTTGTGGAAGGTGGTGCCGATTTTCGCGACGCTGTTCGTGGGGTTGGGCGTCGATTTGCCCTTGCCGACGCGCATCGTGATCGGGTTGAGCAATTTTGTGGGGAGCATCTTTGGGTTGCTGATCGTGGTCTTTGTCGTCGGCGTAGCCATCGGGCTGAAAGTCTGGTATGGGACGCCGGGCGGCCGATATGCGCTCGATGCCGTGCTGCTGAAGCTTCCGCTGGTGGGGATACTCCTGCGCAAAATCGCGGTGGCGCGGTTCACCCGCACGCTGGGCACGCTGATCTCCTCGGGCGTGCCAATTCTCGAGGGGCTCGATATCACCGCACGAACCGCGGGAAACGCGGTGATTGAGAGAGCGCTGCAGCACGTGCGCAAGTCGCTCGAAGCGGGGAAAAACCTGGCGGATCCGCTGAAGGAAACCGATGTGTTTCCAGGCATGGTCACGCAAATGATCGGAGTGGGCGAGCAGACGGGCGCCATGGACGCCATGCTGCAAAAGATCGCTGACTTTTACGAAGAAGAAGTGGATTCCGCCGTAAAAGATTTGTTGTCGGCACTCGAGCCCGCGATGATTGTGTTCCTGGGGGTTGTCGTGGGCGGCATCGTGATTTCGATGTACTTGCCGCTGTTTACGCTGATCGGCAAGCTGAGCACCGCCCATTAACGCGCGCTCCAGCATCGGTCTGGGAGAGGGCTTAGCGGAGGAAGCGGTGGGCAGCGGGACCGCCAGCCGACCATTGGACGAGAGGGTGGCTGAGGCGCGCGGGGTGCCCCCCGCCCGCGTCGCCCTGGGCACCAGCGAGCCAGATCATGCGTTCCCTTCCGGGCCTCGGGAGTCGAGTGTTCGAGCGCGCCGTTTTGCAGCACAACCCACGCAAAATTTGACGGAATGGCTTTCCTGGCTCACTCGCGTACGATTTCTCCTGATCACCATTCTCCTGGCCATCGTCGTGGTTCTGCACCAATACACGCAGCTGGTTATTGCGACGCGCTACTTTGTTTCCCTGATCGTTCTGTGGTACACGCTCGCCATTTTCTACACGATTGTATTCCGCTGGGTGCCGCTGGTCCGCTGGCACGCGCCGCTACAGATCGTATGCGATTTGTTCATGGTCACCGGATTGGTGTACGTCACCGGCGGCCACGAAAGTTACTTTATTTCGCTTTATCTGCTGGCGGTTATCGTGGCGAGCATACTGTTTTCCCGCCGGGCAACTTTTTGGGTGGCCGGATTAAGTTTCGTACTGCTGGGCTCCCTGATCGAGCTGATGTACTACAACATTTTGCCGCGCACGGCGGTGGCCATGCCGGGGGCCAAGGCGCTGCAAACCTGGATTTTGAGCAATTTGTGCGCACTCTTAGCGGTCGCCTATCTTTCGAGTTTGCTGACGCAGAGCTTGCGCAGACAGACGGCGGAACTGGAAGTCAAACGGGAACAGTTGCAGGACTTGCAAGNNGCAAGCATTCAACGAAGACATCATTCATTCGATGCGCGGCGGGCTGATCACCACCGATCTCGACGGAGCGCTGACGCTCCTGAATCGCACGGCGGAAGAAATTACCGGGTATCGCTTCAATCAGGTGCGCGGAATGCTGCTGGGAGATTTGATACCGGCGATCTGGGAGACCACGCGAAGCGAGGTGGAGGGGTTGTTCGCGCGGCGCCGGGAGGTGGAAATGTCGTCGGCCGACGGGCAGCAGCGTTATCTGGGCCTTTCGGTGTCACCCCTGCGGACCGGAGAGCGGCGCACGACGGGGTACGTCATAAACTTCCAGGATCTGACGGATTTGAAGCGGCTCGAGCAGGAGGTCGTCACCAAGGAGCGAATGGCGGCTATCGGGCGGCTTTCAGCGGCGATCGCGCATGAGATCCGGCATCCGCTTACAGCGGTGGCCGGGGCGGTGAAACAGTTAGGACGCATGGTGCCGCTCGAAGAAGACGAGAAACACCTAGTGGGCATTGTCAGCCGCGAATCGGAGCGGCTGAACCATATCATCACCGATTTCTTGAACTATTCGCACGAAAAGAGCTACGAATTTGCCGAAGCCGACGTGTCCGAGTTGCTGGGAGAGACGCTGACTCTTCTAGAGCAGCATCCGCAATTGCAAGGCGCGGGGAAGTACAAGATCAAACGAGAGTTTGCGGCGCGCCCCATACGCACGCGCGTGGACGCGAACCGCATCAAGCAGGTTTTCTGGAATTTGTGCGACAACGCGTTGCGGGCCATGCCCAATGGAGGCACGCTCATTGTGTCGCTCGAGGTAGTTCCTTTTTGGGTGCGCATCCGCTTTCGCGATACCGGAGCGGGCATCGATCCTGCGCATCGCCTGAAGATCTTCGAGCCACTGCAGTCCAG
Organism: Acidobacteriota bacterium; assembly: GCA_003140295.1. Classification (GTDB taxonomy): domain Bacteria; phylum Acidobacteriota; class Terriglobia; order Acidiferrales; family UBA7541; genus Palsa-189. Next base: position 255 of record PLJR01000122.1, on the reverse strand, counting down.
CTTCGCGGGTGGCACCGGGCTGGGGCTGACGATTGTCTATCAGATCGTGCAGGCCCATAGCGGGCGCATTTCGGTGACCTCGGAGAAAGACCGCGGTGCGGAATTTATCGTGGAAATACCGAGGCTGACTTAGCCCGCGCCGCACCGGCACACTCATCTTTTTTTTATGGCGAACATTCTTATTGTTGACGACGAGCCCTCGATTTGCGAGCTGTTAGAGATCGCCTTTCGCAAAGAAGGGCATCGGGTGGAAAC
>PLJR01000242.1 GCA_003140295.1 Acidobacteriota bacterium | reverse complement strand
GATCTCCTCGAGCCTCGCGAGCGAGCGCTCGAAATCCGGCTTGTCCGGTTTTTTCGGCCCCTCGATTTTTTTCCCGGAAATGGAATTATTCATGCCGTCGCTCCTGCCCGCTGCCCGTGCATTCTAATGTACCGTAGCCAACCCGACAATGGCATCTCGCCGCCCACTTGGTTTTTGGCGGGCGGCCACGGTTGCGTGTGATTGGCGGGGGACTGGTAGAATCGGCAGCATGATTGGTCTGCGCCTGCTGGCGGTCTTGGCGCTGGTAGCTGTAAATGGATTCTTCGCGGCCGCGGAATTTTCGCTGGTGGCGGTGCGCGTGTCCCGCGTCCGCCAATTGATCGAACAGGGCGATGCCCGCGCCCGCGTGGTCCAGGAGTTGCTCTCGCAGCTCGATCGCGTCGTTTCCGGCGTGCAAGTAGGCGTCACGCTCGCGAGCCTGGGCCTGGGCGCGCTCGGCGAGTCCACGCTCGCGCAGATACTGCGTCCCATGCTGGCTTGGCTGCCAGGGAGCCGTACAGCAATTCTCGCGCACGGAGCCGCGCTGGCGCTCGCTTTTGCGCTGCTGACGATGATGCACGTGGTTCTCGGCGAACTTGTCCCCAAAACAATTTCTCTTGAACGCGCCGGCCAGGCCTCGCTCGTCATCGCGCGCCCCTTCTATTGGTATCTGAACGCCTTCCGCCCCGCCATCGATCTGCTCGACGGCATGAGCCGCGCCGTGGTGCGCTCACTGGGCGTGGCCCCCTCCCCCGGCCACTCTCTGCCGCATTCCTCCGAGGAGCTGCGCATTCAAATCAATCAGGCCCGCGAGCGCGGAATTTTGGCCCCCAGCGAAGAGCGCTTCATGCTCGGCGCCATGGGCTTGGGCGAGTTGCGGGTCCGCGAGATCATGGTGCCGCGGCCCGACATGTATGCCTTGCCCGTCGATGCGCAACTCGAGAAAACTCTGGCGCTTTTTGCCACCACCCAACGATCGCGCTTGCCCGTTTACGAAGGCACCCTCGATCATATTCTCGGTTTCGTGCACATCAAGGATATGTTGTCGGTGGTGCTCGACCGTGAGCGCCGCGGCGAAAAACGCGTCCCCGCCGAGGCGCCGCTGCGCCCGCCCGCACCCGCCTTTGACCTGCGCCGTCTGCTGCGCGAAGTCCTTATCGTTCCCGAGAGCAAGCTGGCCAGCGATTTGCTCATCGAAATGCGCACCCGCCGCGCCAGCCTCGCCATGGTCGTCGATGAATTCGGCAGCATCCTGGGCCTCCTGACGCTCGAGGACCTGCTCGAACAAGTGGTCGGCGAAATTCACGACGAATACGATGTGGTCAAAGGCCCGCTGATCATGGGCAGCGGATCAGCCGCGGCCATGGTATTCGATGGCGCCTTTGGCTTGAAAGATCTCGAAACTCAGTACGATATCGCGCTGCCCGACGATCCCGCCTACGCCACCCTGGGAGGCTTTGTGCTCGCGCAACTCGGTTTCATCCCCCGCGGCGGTGAAGGGTTCGATTACGGCGATTACCACTTCACCGTCGTCGAAATGGACCGCCGCCGCGTCGCCCGCGTAAAAATCCAGCGTCTCGTTCCCCTGCCTGTGCCCGCCCCTGTAGGCACACCACCCGCCCACGCGGCCAATGCGGGCGCAGCCGGCGATTCCGCCGTATCCGCAGCCAAGTCCGAGTTGGCGCTCCCCAGCGCCGGCGCCACACGGCGCGAAACCCATGCGGCCGCCGAGACCGGCGATGAAATCGGTGGAATGCCGGGCACCCGAGGCGAAAAACAAAAATGAAGCAAAATCTCTGGCTGCGATTGCTGCTGATCGTCCCCTCCGTCTGGCTGATCCTGACCATGATTTTTCTCCTCATCCACATCGTTCCGGGCGATCCGGTCACCCAGATGCTCGGCCCCGACGCGCAATCCGCCGACGTCCAGGGATTCCGCCACGATCTCGGACTCGATTTGCCCATCCGCGTGCAATACGCGCATTACCTGGCCGGCCTGGCCCGCGGAAACTGGGGCCAGTCCTATCGCTTTCGCGCGCCCGTCTTCGGCTTGATCTTCGAGCGCTATCCCGCGACGCTCGAATTATCTCTCGCGGCCCTGGCCGTCTGCCTCGGCATCGCGATTCCGGCCGGTGTCTTCAGCGCCAGCCGCCGCGGCACGGCCCTCGACCGCGTGACCTCCGTCATCACGCTGCTCGGCCTCTCGGTGCCCAATTTCGCGCTGGGCCCGCTTCTGATTTTACTTTTCTCCGTCGAGCTGGGCTGGCTCCCGGTTTCCGGCCGCGGCGGCGTCTCGCATCTGGTGCTCCCGGCGCTCACGCTGGGCGCGGCACTCGCGGCCATCCTCACGCGCATGGTGCGTGGCGCGATGCTCGAAGAACTGCACAGCGATTACGTACGCACCGCCCGCGCCAAAGGTTTGGCCGAACGTTCGGTACTCTTCCATCACGCCTTTCCCAACGCGCTCATTCCCATCGTCACCATCGTCGGCTTGCAGTTCGGCACCCTGCTCGCCGGCACCATCGTCACCGAAACCATTTTTTCCTGGCCCGGCATCGGCCGCCTCGCCGTTCAGGCCATCCAGGCGCGCGACTACCCGCTGCTGCAAGGCTGCATCCTGGTGATTGCGCTTTCCTACGTGCTCGTCAACCTGCTTACCGATATCGTCTACGCCCTGGTCGACCCGCGGGTGCGTCTGTCGTGACCGCACCTCCCATTACTCGCGCCGTGTCCTTGCCCGCGCCGCGTGCCGGCCGATCGCGTCTCGCCGATTTTCTGCGCCGAAGTCCGCTCGGCCGCTGGGGCTTGTCCATGAGTATCCTCCTGCTCGCGGCCGCCCTTTTCGCTCCCTGGATCGCGCCGCACCCGCCGTCGGCGCAAGACTTACCCGCACGTTTAAATTCCCCGAGCTGGCAGCACCCCTTCGGCACCGACGAACTGGGACGCGACGTTCTGGCACGCACTCTTTACGGCGCGCGCGTCTCGCTGCTCGTCGGCTTTAGCGTCGTGCTGGGCGCTGGACTCGCCGGACTCGCCGTAGGCTCGCTTTCCGGCTACTTTGGCGGCTGGTTCGACCATCTTGTAAACGATCTGCTCATTAACGCATTTCTTTCATTCCCCGGAATTCTGCTCGCGATTGCCTTTGCCGCCTTCCTCGGCGCGGGCATTGGCAAAGTTATTCTGGCCCTGGTGATCACGGGCTGGGCAGGCTACGCTCGCCTCGCGCGCGCGCAAGCCCTCAAAGTCAAAGAGCTCGAGTTCGTGCTCGCGGCCCGTTCCCTCGGAGCCTCGCACGCGCGCATTCTGCTGCGGCACTTGATTCCCAATACGCTGCCGCCCGTGCTCATCCAGGCCACCATCGGCCTCGCCAGCGCGATTCTCGCCGAATCCACGCTCAGCTTTCTGGGCCTGGGCGTGCTCTCCCCCACGGCCAGTTGGGGCGCCATGCTCAACGATGCGCGCAACCATATTTTCGACGCGCCGCACATGGTGGTATTTCCCGCGCTGGGAATTGTGGTGGCCGTGCTGGCGTTCAATTTACTGGGAGACGCGCTGCGCGACTGGCTCGACCCGCGCACCCGCGCTTACCTGCTGACCCAAGAACTCTCGCGCTAGCCGCAGCGCAACCGTGGTGCGTGTTGCACGGTTCGTTGTAGGTCGCGGCCTTCAGCCGCGACGTAAGCAGTGCCCTCAGGGGTTTTAGCCCCTGAGGGCGCCCGGCACCGCTGCACGAGCATCGCAGTGCGTCGCACTTCAGGCGGTCCTCACAGGTCCTGCTTCAGAAGCGTTGTAGGTCGCGGCTTCAGCCGCGACATAAGCAGCGTCCCTCAGGGGTTTTAACCTCTGAGGCTCCGCACCGCGTGCCTGCTAGCTCGTTTCAATCGTAACCTCCGCCCCGCGGTTCACGCCCAAAATACGCGCCGCATTCCCTTTGTTCACGGCAATCTCCAAATAACCGCTCGAACCCAAAATCGCCACCGGCACGCCCGCCACGCCTTCCGCGAAATTCTGCGCCAACCTCTCCACCACTTTGCCGCCCACCTGCAGCTTGATCTTTCCCGATTCCACGGCGGCCGCCGGCAAATCCTCCGCAGTAAAATTCGTCATCAAATTTCCAAACGCGTCCACGCGCAGCACCACGCCCTTCAGCGCCGTGCCCGCCGGTTTCGGGCGCGGCAGCGCAAATCTCACAAAGTCGGTGATCTCTTCACCAAACGCCTCGGTCTGAAACGTCTTCGCCAGCCACGCCCCCACGGGAGCAAAAACGTCGCGCCCGTGAAACGTATTGCTCACCGGACTCAAAAAATGGTGTTCGGCGGTCACGTGCCGCACAATCGCTCCGGGATCGCGATCGTAAACCATCGAGAGCACGCCATTATCGGGAGCCACGAAATATTGCTGCTCGGCGCTGGCGATAATCGGCCGCCGCGCCGTGCCCACTCCCGGATCCACCACCACCACGTGCACGGTGCGCGGCGGAAAAAAGCCGTACGCCGTGCCAATCGTCAGCGCCCCGTCCAGCACATCAAACGGCGCCACGTGATGGTTGATGTCCACCACCGTCGCATTCGGCAGGATGCGCAGGATCACGCCCTTCAGCACCCCGGCGAGATGATCGCTGGTGCCGTAATCGGTAGTCAGTGTAATGATAGGACTCGACAAGGCCCGCTCCAGCCGCGACGTTTTTCGACAACGAACGCGACTGGTTCGCAACCTAGCCGACGCCCCCGCCAATGTCAAGAAAGCGTTCAGCCATGTGGCGAAGCCGAATACCGTGTCACCGTGGAGTTAATCCGCCACCAAAATCAACCAAACCAGCGAAATTGCCACCAGCGTAAGGTCCACCGCCGCCAACGATTGCACGCCCACCCAGAAGTCCGGCCAACCCTCGGCCATTAGCCGCGCCAATACATTCGGAACCCCGGCAACCTCCGCAACAATCCAGGCCGCGACGCCGAGCGAAAGCGCGGCCGCCGCGATCTCGAACCAGGCCAGCGCGCTGTGCGCCCGTTCCACTTTCTTCTGTCTTTCCGTGAGCTGCGCTCGCACCAAAAGGAATCGTCCTCACGCCCAGACTCAAGAAAGAATCAAAGCCTGCCAGTTATCTAGGCCAGCCGCACATCGAACAAAGCCAGCCAATACTGCAACGATTGCAGAGCGAACCCGCAGAGGATAAGCGCAATGCCGAAAACCCCGAGCCAGCGCTGCGGCAGGTTATCAGCATAGTATTCGATGTACGGATTGATGGTCACACCCACGCCGGTCACGATTCCTGTAACCAACCCTACCCGAATCGCCAGCGGCCACACATGATCGACGTGCTGTACGAAGGCGCTGCAAATGAGCGCCGTGCCAATTTAGCCAAAGGTGCGCACGACGGTTCCCCAAAACAGGCGGCGCGTAATGCGTGATCGGCGAGACGCCTCGTAGTCGGTTGCCGGGCGCATGCCCCGAGAATAGGCGAACACCTGGCCGACGGTGATCAGCACGGCAAACGCGACGGCGAATTCGAGACCCACAATCCTGTAGAGTCCAGCCCCGAAAGCGGCGCCGCGAATGGCGGCGAACACTCCTTCCCAGGGCAACGAGTAATGATCCAGGCCGCGAGATGCGCGATTAAATTCAATTGAAACAGTGGCGCCTGTCGCAATACCCGAAGCCAAGCCAAAGAAGGGACCCAGACCCAGCCCGTAGCCAATGCCAAAGACAATGGAATAAGTCACCGCGCGTGTAAGCAGGCGCAACGGGCCGTGTTGCCCGCCCAAAAGGTCGTAAGCAAGATAAAGGCTACCCAGCACATCCAGGCAGCTACCCGTGATGCTGATGGCGGCCACGGTGTGGTGATTCATGCGGTGATTGTAGCGGTAGCACTCCGTTTTTTGTCACTGAATGACGGCGCACCAGGACACTATTTCCGCGTTGGAGGAACCAGGAATGCCCCTTCGAACGGCCCCGCATTCGAATGTATTACCAACAAGATATCATTGACATATAAGTATAGAAATGCTAACATCCCACGTGTCTTCTGAAATCCATCCGCGCCTCGGCGGCCCCGGTGATTCTCCTTATGGCCGCGGGTGCTCCCCGACCATCTTATCCCCCGCAGCCGACCGGCGACCTGGCCACACGCGACAGCAGCACAGGGGAGACGGTCCGGGCTTTCGTTGTCATTCTGAGCGCCGGGTGCGGGCTCTACCTGGAGCCCGCGCAATTAAACGAAGAATCTCTCATTCTTTTCCTAATCTGATGCCGGACACAAACTCCTCTCTGGAACTGTCGGACGTTGCCCGTTTGTTTTCACACACATGCAAAGGCCTTTTTGACCAAACCTCTTATCTTCATGAACTTACGAATTTCTCGCACCACGCAGCTCTCAAAAACGCCCCTTTATTTTCATACATATACGAACGCCTTTTTAACCATCGCCTTTCATTTCAATCGGTTACAAACTGCCGGGGGTGTATACCGTTTCCGATTATGGTTACCCAAATCCGGTGCGGGCTCTGCTTGAGCCCACGTAATAAACGGGTGTGGGCTCTACTTGGAGCCCACGTAATGAATGGTCACCGACCGATTAGCTTAATGCGCGCCCACCCTCACTCTCGATCGTCGATTGACCCCTCTGCGCCCGGTCTATATCCTGTTTCAGGCCCATTTGAAAACAGCGGCACGCGGTCCCTTACACGCAAAAACATGCGCCGAATTTATCTAGATCATAACGCCACCACTCCCGTCGCCCCCGAAGTCCTGGCGGCCATGCTGCCGTATTTCTCCGAGGCCTATGGAAACGCCAGCTCGATCCACGCCTTTGGGCAGATCGCGCGCGGCGCGGTCGAACGCGCTCGCGCCGCCGTCGCGGCCCTCCTGGGAGCGCGTCCGAACGAAATTGTCTTCACCAGCGGCGGCACCGAATCTGACAACGCCGCGATCTTTGGTTCGTTGCCTACATCGGAGTCGATAGATCACGACGGCAAAATCATTCACGTTATCACCACCACCATCGAGCATCCCGCGGTCTTGCACGCGTGCCAGGAACTCGAACGGCGTATGCCAGTAGACCGGAGTGTCGCCGTCACTTATGTGCCAGTCGGCCGCGATGGCGTCGTCTATCCCCAAGATATTCGCCGGGCCTTGCGCCCCGGCACCAGGCTCATCACCGTCATGCACGCGAATAATGAGATTGGTACGCTCCAGCCGATTGCGGAAATTGGCCGCATCGCTGCCGAGGCTGGCGTTCGGTTTCACACCGATGCGGTGCAGTCCGCCGGCAAAGTCCCCATCGACGTCAGGAAACTCGGCGTGCATCTGCTCTCCCTTTCCGGCCACAAATTCGGCGCTCCCAAGGGTGTAGGCGCGCTTTTCGTGCGCGCGAAGACCCGTCTCGAGCCGATTTTGCATGGCGGCCACAACGAGCGCGACCGCCGCGCCGGAACCGAGAACGTCGCGGGCATCGTCGCGCTGGGCAAAGCCGCCGAATTGGCGTCCGCGCACCTGGCCAGCAGCGGGGAAGCAGACGACAATACCTCCCACGCTTCTGGGGCAGACCGCATCGGCGCCTTGCGCGACCGCCTCGAACAGGGCCTGCTCGCGCGTGTTCCCGGCGCGCGAGTAAACGGTGCGCAGGTAAATGGAGGGCGTGTGCTGCGCGGTGGCGAAGCGCCTAACCCAGCTCGCGCTGGTGAAGCGCGCGACACAGATCGCGCAGGTGAAGCGCGCAACACGGGTCGCGCTGGTGAAGTGCGCGACAAAGAACGAGTGCCCAACACCTCGAACATTTTATTTCCGGATGTGGACAGCGAAGCTCTGGTAATTGCTCTGGACTTGGCCGGCCTCGCATGTTCAGCGGGCGCCGCGTGTTCCGCGGGCGCCGTCGACCCGTCCCACGTCCTCACCGCCATTGGATTGTCGCCTGCCGAAGCGCGCGGCAGCGTGCGTTTGAGTCTCGGCCACACTACCACCGACGAAGATATCGATCTCGCGCTTGAGTTGATTCCCGCCGCCGTCGCGCGGCAACGCGAAGGTTCCGCCTCCTGGGCCGCTGCGCGGCGTGCCACCGTGTCGGTTTCCTCCGAGCGCTCTTTGCCGCAGGATTTAGTCGCTGGCGACGCCACTGTCAGCGCGCGCGGAGACGCGACGAGCGACAGGCGATGAGCGCCGAAACACGATGAGCGAAACTCGATGAGCGCCGAAACACAATGACCGCCGAAACACATTTTGCCGATCTAACCGCGGTGGCCATGAGCGGTGGAGTCGATAGCTCCGCCGTCGCGGCCATCTTGCAGGCGTCGGGTTCGCCCGCGGTCGGCTTGACGATGCAGCTCTGGGATCAGCGGCGTCTGCCCCAGCTTGCACCCCAGGCGAACGGCGATGAAAAGCCCGCGGGCCAGCGCTGCTGCTCGCTCGATGATGTGTATGACGCGCGGCGCGTCGCCGAACATCTGGGGCTCCCGCATTACGTCATCAATTTTGAACGGCGCTTTGAGGAAACCGTGGTAAGACCCTTTGTCGAGGATTATCTCGCGGGGCGCACGCCGATTCCGTGCACGCACTGCAACAACCACGTGAAGTTCGATCAATTGCTGGTGACCGCCCGGCAGATTGGGGCGGCGCGCATCGCCACCGGCCATTACGCCCGCATTCGGTTTAATTCCGAGTCGCAACGCTACGAACTGCTGCGCGCCGCCGACCTCACCAAGGACCAATCCTATTTTCTTTTCGGATTAACTCAGGACCAGATGGCGCGCGCAATTTTCCCGCTGGGAGAACTCTCAAAGCAAAACGTGCGCGAAATCGCTCGCCGCGCCGGCCTGCCCGTCGCCGAAAAGCCCGAAAGCCAGGAAATCTGCTTCGTGCCCGCGGGCGGCTACGCGCAGTTCATCGAAGCGTACCGGGCGGAGCATGCGGACGACGAAACGGCCGCAACCGCTCCAGCCGATTTGAGCGCCGAGGGCGGCGACCTCGTATCCACCTCGGGTGAAGTGCTGGGCCGCCACGCGGGCGTGCACCATTTCACGATCGGACAGCGCAAGGGACTGGGACTCGCAACCTTAAAAGGCGGGCCAAGCCAAACCGGGCGGCCCCTCTACGTCGTGCAAATTGAATCCGGCACGCGTAGGGTGATTGTGGGCGCGGAAGCGGAGTTGCTCGGCGACACTTGCAACGTGCGCGACGTGAACTGGATTTCCTGGCAGCGCCTCGAGCAACCCATCGAAGCTCTGGTCAAAATCAGATACCGGCACGAGCCCGCGCTCGCGCTCATCGAGCCATGCGACCTCCTCTCCGCCTCTAATTCCTCACCCGATGGCGATGCGCGCCAATCGGCTGCCGCCGCGCCGGCAGTGCGTGTGCGATTTCGCACGCCGCAACGCGCCATTACTCCGGGGCAAGCCGCGGTCTTCTACCGCGACGAGCAAGTGCTTGGCGGTGGCTGGATTGTCTAAAAGAGAAATCGCAATGTGGAAAGCAATCCTAACCGGTAACGGCCGCTAGAGCGGGCATTCGATGAAGAAATCGTTAGATGAAGAGATCGTCGTCCTGCTGGTCGCCAACACCGACCGGTGCGCCATCATCGCGGCGGCGGTTCCCACGGTAAAAATCGAGACCCGTTTGAATGCCGCGCACCACGGCGGTGACCGAGCGCACCGGCGCCCAAACCGTGCGCCTTACCTTGGTGCCAGCGTCCTCCACCGACTCCATCGCTCCGGTGACCATCTGATCCAAATGCAACATCTGCAGCCGCAGGCGCTCCAGACTTTCCGTCATCACGCGGTCGACGCGCTGCGCCTGCTCTCGCGCCAGACTCGAGATCTCCGCGGCATCGACAATTACCGCGTTAATGCGCGGCTGGGACTCTTCGACGAGGATTTGGATGCGCGACAAAATCGGATTGACGCGCCCATGCACCTCGCCGGCAATCTCTTCCACGCGTTTGGCCGTCTTGCTCACGACCACGGCCATCACGGCGAGGATGATGGTCTGGATGACGACTGCGAGCGCGACCACGCCAACAAAAATAGGCATCCAGGTTTCCATGGGTTATCCCTCTTGTGCCGCTGGTTATACCGGTTTGGACTTCTCGCGCTTGTACGCATCGACGCCCGCATCAATCGCCGCGGAAACCGATTCGGTGCTTTGCTTGGCCACCTGCTTGCCGCGTTCCACCAGGTCGCCCGCGCGGTCCCGCAATTCTTGGGCTTTGCGCTGTGCATATTCGCGGCCATCTTCGGCGCGTTGCGTCAGGTAGTCGCGCGCCTCTTCGCCGCTGGTCGGCGCGAAAAGCAGGCCGAACGCGACGCCGATCCCCAATCCGGCGATGAAATACGTGAGCTTAGATCCACTGTCATTTCCCATGTGAGTGCCTCCGGTAGTCCCAGGCTAGCGTTCACGGACTTTCAAGCCACGCTAGCACACACGATAATTCGATGCAAGAAAGTCACAGGAGGGGGCGCTCGCGGATGTTTTAGGGTCTTCCGCCGTTCTCCGCCTGGGGAACGGCGACGTCGGGCGCGTTCTGCAGGCGCTCGGCTATGCGCGCGGCCAGGGGGCGCGCCACCACGCGCGCGAGATCGTCAACGCTCGCGCGGCGCAGTTGCGAGACGCTGCCAAAACGGCGCAGAAGTTTTTGCGCGGTTCGCGCGCCGACGCCGGGAATTTCGTGAATCTCGCTGGCCAGAGTGCGCCGAGTGCGGCGCTGCCGGTGAAAGGTTACGGCGAAACGATGCGTCTCATCGCGAATCTGCTGGATCAGGTGCAACAGCGGGGAATGCTTTTCCAGGCGAATGGGCTCGTCCTCCTGGCCAAGGACGAAAAGAATTTCCTCCTGCTTGGCGATCGCGGCGACGGGCTGGTTGATGATTTCAAGTTTTTCGAGTGCTTGCGCGGCGGCGTGCAACTGTCCCAGGCCGCCATCGATCAGGATCAGGCTGGGCATGGGTTTGCGTTCATCGCGCAGCCGCCGGTAGCGCCGGTCGACCGTCTCCGCCATGCTGGCGAAATCATCGTTGCCCCAGTCGCCGCGAATAATGAATTTGCGGTAGTCGGATTTTTTCATGCGGCCGTCTTCCCAGACCACCATCGAAGCCACCGTATCGGTGCCCTGGATGTGCGAAATGTCGAAGCTCTCGATGCGCTTGGGCGGTGCGGGAAGATTGAGCGCGGACTCGAGCGCTTCGCCCACGGCTTTTCCCGTGGGCTGCAGCACGCGAAAGCGCTGCTCGAAGGAGTGGCGCGCGTTTTTCTCGACCAGGTCGAGGAAGGCATGCTTGGGGCCGCGCTGGGGCGCGGTGATGTCGACGCGCCGGTAGGGCAAATCCAGCGTCGCGGCGCGTTCGCTGAGAATTTCCTCGAGCAGCGCGCGATCCTCGAAATCCCGCGGAACATGGATTATGCGCGGCAGAAACGCGGCATCGAGATAAAGCTGTTTCAGCAGCGACGGCAGAAACTCGGCGGGATCGAACTGCTCCTGATCCTCCCAATAAAAATCCCGGCGGTCCACGACGCGCCCGCCGCGCAAGTGGAACAAGTTCACGGCCACTTGCGGCGGCTCGGCGTACCAGGCGAGCACGTCGGTGTCATCCCCGGCGGCGGCGGCGATTTTTTGCTTCTGCTCGATATCCTCAATGGTGCGCAGCAAGTCGCGGTATCCCGCGGCCTGCTCGTAGTGCTGGGCCTCCGAGGACTGCGCCATGCGCTCGCGCAGGCTTTTCATCAGGTCGTGGCGGCGGCCTTCGAGAAAGGTGCGCGTATCGTGCGCGGCTTCAGCATAGATCGCATCGGTGGTCAGTCCGGCAACGCAGGGCCCCACGCAGCGTTGAATGTAGTACTGGAGGCACGGGCGGGGGTGTGTCCGCGTTAGATCGACGGTGCATGAGGGCACGCGAAAATTCTTGTGGATGAAGTGCACGATACGGTACGCGAGGCTGGCCGGGAAAAACGGCCCGAAATAAATAGACCCATCCTTGCGCAGCCGGCGCGTGACGTAGACGCGAGGATACTTCTCGAATGCCGTGTAGCGGATGTACGGGTAGGTCTTATCGTCCCGCAACAGCACGTTGAACTTGGGCTGATATTGCTTGATGAGGTTGTTCTCGAGCGCCAGCGCCTCGCGCTCGTTGTCGACCACGATGTAATCGAAATCGGCAATCTCGCGCACCAGCGAGCCCGTCTTGGCGTTCGCCCAATTCGACTCCAGAAAGTACGAACGGACGCGCGATCGCAGCGAGCCGGCCTTACCCACGTAGAGAATTTTGCCGAGAGCGTCCTTGAACAGATAGACACCCGCTTCGGTCGAGAGGTTAGCGACTTTTTCCGTTAGTTCCATGGCGGAGGTACAATGATACCGGGACGGACCTTGGCGGCCGCAGCAAACTTGCCGCAGCAACATCCATGATAACAAAGCGCATCGTAGTGAAGAACCTGATGAGGCGCGCCATACATTGGATGCCCCTGCTGGCGGTGGTGATGCTGGCGCTCGCGGTTTTCGCGATGCCGGCGGCTGCGCAAGGGTCGAAACTCGCCGATGGCCCGCCGCCTCCCGAGGGAGTCGCGGCGCCGGCATCGAGCGCGTCCCCTGATGCAGGGGCCACGCCGGCACCGTCGCCTCCGCCGAGCGGAAATTCATCTGACAATTCATCTGACAGCGCATCGGACCGCGCGCCCGGCCCCGGTTTCGTGCCCGCGCCAGTGAACGAACCTGAACCGGTGACGCCCCCCGCACCCGCCTGGGACCCTCTGCACGCCACCAAGAGCGTGGAGGTGGGCACGTTTTATTTAAAAAAAGGGGATTACGATGCGGCGATTGACCGCTTCCAGGAAGCGGCGCGCCTGCAACCTGGGCTGGCCAAACCATACTTGCTGTTAGGGGAAGCGTACGAGAAAAAGGGCGACCCCGGCAGCGCGGTCACCGCTTATCGCACCTACCTTAAACTCTACCGCACCGCACCCGATCGCAGCCGGATTCTGGAGCGGATCGCCCATCTCGAGAGCAAATCCAAGCACGACGCCGCGCCGCCTGGCACGGGGTAGCCTCGGCTCCGCTCGGAACCATCGCCTCACGGCAAGCGATCGAGAAATTTTCGCGCCCGCTCGTAATGCGCGTAGCGTTTTTCTTCCTGCCGAAATTTTACCGAATGCGCCTCGATGCCACAGCGCGCCGCGCGCAGCGGGTGCTTGACGTGCAGCATTTCGTGGAAGAGCACGTACTCGACGGCAAAGCGCGGCACCACGGCGCGATCGAGCCAGCGATTCATCACAATTTGATCGAGTGCGGGATCGAAGCAGCCGAACTGGGTGCGCCAGGTCCGCGCGCTCCAGCCCAGGCGGGGCCGGTGCAGCCGGCCGCCGAAGTAGCCGCGATTGAGGCGCGTAAACATGGGCGCCAGATCGTAAACTGCGCCGCGCGGGCCGGTTTTAACGCGGCGGCCCCGCGCGCCGCGCAGCGCGTTGATGCGGCGCCGCGTGGCCGGCGCAACGGTGTAGCGCCGGTATACCGCCAGCAACTCTCGCGGCGCGCGCCGCCGGTAAATGCGCGAAAGCAGGATGGCGGCGGCAGCCTCGAATACGACGAGCGGCGCCGAACGCAGCACGTCGGACAGGCGCACGTGCGCGCAATCCTGCTTGATGCGAATCGTGTGCATCAGATTCGCGTAGGGGTAAAACTCCACCGAAAATTGCGGAGGACGGCCCTGGCATCCCAGGCGCGTATAGACACGTTGAAAGAGCTGGGCGCCCCCGGGAACACCGGACGTGCGTGCGTGGCGCGGCATCGTCAAGGCCTGCGGCGCACCGGAGGCGGCGCGTTCTCCTTCGCAGCTTCGTCAGCGCTCTTGATCGCGTCGTTGGTGGCATCGACGGCATCGTCGAGATTGTCCTTGTAGGCGCCTTGTTCTGGGTTCTTGGCCGCCAAATCCTTCAGGTAGGAGAGAAATGCCGGCGCCTGAGATTGCATGGCTTTGATTCCCTGGCGGACGTCCTGCTGTTTTTCCACGCTCAAGTCGATTAGTTCGGAGGCGTCGTCCAGGCACCCGCTATACCCATTGATCAAAGCGTTCACGCGGTCGGCGCGATGCAGGGTATCGCCGGTGTGGGACATCTCATATTGCAATTTCTTGATGCGATCGGAAGCAAAGGAAAGCAGAAGTCGCACGCGCTCGGAAGGCGTGTCCGCGTCACGAATTTTGTCCGCTTCGCTGGAGGTGAGGTAATCCTTTTTCTGCGCCCGCGCAGGCACACTGCCGGCCGCCAGACCGAAAGCCATTACGCAGAGGGCGGCCATCGAAATTGCCGGCGCCCTCCGCGTTCCCGCGCTTTGCGGCGTTGCCGGCGTCGGCGTATTTTTCAAGCCAATATCCATGAGCGCCTCCTGACGGCGCCAGCGAACATTTTCGGCGAAAAAGTCATCGCCCGGCTCGCCGGACCTCTCATCGCACGGACCGGTTGCGCTTCGACCCCTTGCCGCTCCCCGAGGGAAACAGCGCGTCGAACAGCGAGTTTTGCGTGGCCGAAATATCCGACCGCACCGCCTGGAACCAGGGCCGCTTATCGAACGGCAGCGTAAGTATCAAGTCGTCCAACTGGCGTATAAATTCGCGAAGACTGATCTGCAGTTCCTTGAAACCCGCCGGCCGCCGCTCGGGATCAATTCCGGAAGCGGTAAGCGCTTCTCCGGTTTTGCGGACTTCATCATTGTAACGCTCGAGCAGGGCCAGCGCTTTCTCCTCGTCGCCGGCCTTGAGGTCCGAGCGGGATTGATCGATTTCAAAGTGTCCCAGTTTGGCGACGATTTTCGCCTTGCGCACGGGATCGTTTTCCGATTGATACTGCGCCTCGAGCTTGGAATGCGTGTCCTGGGCGCGGGCGGGAAGCGCCGGCCCGCAGAGGCAGCTCGCTGCCAGCGCGAGCGAAACTCCCACACGCGGCACGCCGCGCGAAAAAGCCCGCGAGAAAATCCGCGAAAAATCCCGCGACCAACAATGTTGGGCCATATGGAGCACCCAGCGATAGGCTGAGCACCGTTCCACTCTATCGCCCCTTGAGCTCCCGTTGCAGAATCTTTATACGCTGCCGTGCCTGAAAGTCCTGGTCGGGCTGGCTATCATGATCGAGATCGAGAAATTTCTGGTAGGCGACCAGCGCGCCCGCAGCTTGCCTGAGTTTATCGAAGCAGATCGCGCGGAAGAACCAGTTGATGGCCGTGAGTGGCTGGCGCTTCTCGAGCAAGTCGAGCGCCGCCAGCGCTTCGGGGTAGCGCGCCGAAAAATAGTAGACGTTAACCAGGTCCCCGAGCACTTCCACCGGCTGGGGATCGAGGCCGAGCGACCGCTTCAGCTCGGTTTCCGCCGCGGCGTAGTTGCGCAGCTCCATTTGCGCGTGGCCTTGCCAGGCGTGCAGTTGGGCGTCCCGCGGCGAGGCGGCGAGCGCTTTGTCGAGAGCCGCGCCCGCAGAAATCCAGTCGCGCTGCTGCATGCAGATGCTGGCGCGCAGCTTTAGGGAATCCGCGGATGGCGCCGCCCCTGCATCCGCGCGGTCCAGCTCGGCCAGAGCTTCCGGAAGGCGGCCGAGATTCTGCAGCGCAACGCTGCGCTCGAAGCGCGCGGCGCGATCGCCCGGCGACGCCTGCAGGTATACGGCGAACGCGTCCGCGGCCGCAGCCGTCTGGTTCTCGCGAAGCAGCGTTTCGGCAAGGCCCAGTTGCGCGGGCGCGGTGAAATTTCCCGCCGCGCTGGGCGCGGGGTTTTCTGCGCCATTTGCCGAGGCGTTTCGCGCGGGCCCGGCCGCCGGATTTTGTGCCGCGCTTACCGCCTGATCCTGTGCCGCGCTTGCCGAGCGATTTTGTGCGGCGCTTACCTCGCCATTCTGTACAGCGCTCGCCGCGCCAACCGGTGAAGAGGGATCGAGCGCAATAGCTTCGCGAAACTGCGACTCGGCGTCAGCCGTTCGCCCGGCAGCCAGCAGAGCGCGAGCCAGCGCGAACTTGAGCGGCTGATCCCGGGGAGCAATCGACAACCCCGAATTGTATTCCGCGATCGCGTCCTGCGGTTTCCCCGCGCGCTCGAGCGCCTGGCCGGCCAGATAGCGCGGACGCGGCTCGGTGGGCGCAAGCGCAGCCGCGCGGCGAAAAGATTCCACCGCTGCAGCAGGATCAGAGGCCAGCAAAACCAGGCCGAGATTGAGGTGCGCCGCTACGAGCGAGGGATTCAGCTCGAGCGCGCGGCGATACTCGGCTGCGGCCTCGGCGTTGCGTTTCAGCTCCGAATACGCGTAGCCCAGCTCGAAGTGCGGCAGCGCTTCGTCAGGCCTCTGCGCGAGAATTTGTTTCAGCAGTCCGACGGCGGCATCGTAGTCGCCGCGATCGAGCGCCTGTTGCGCTTGCGTAACGAGAGGAGCGAGTAAGTCCGGGCTTCGCGCCGGCGTTCCCGAATTGCCGGGAGACGAATTGCCAGGAGACGCGTTGGCGGGGGGCGCCGCTGGCCGCTGGCCAGGTGATTGCTGCCGTGCTCGCGCGGCGGGAGCGCCCACCGAGCACGTCAAAAACGCAAATGCGCAGAATGCTTTCCGAATCGGCTTCATTGGAGCTTCATTGCCGGTTGGGATGGTGTTCCGGTT
>PLJR01000340.1:3621-5681 GCA_003140295.1 Acidobacteriota bacterium | reverse complement strand
ATTTCTACTTTGCGTTGACAGCAAGGCACACGTTATTCCTTCGGGGCCCTAGCTTGACAACTTGCAAAGCGCTGTCTAGCATATGCCTCGCTGCAAGTCGGAGGAGTTGTGATAAAGCTCGACATCGTCAACGCGGTGGTTACGCGGACCAATGTGAAGCGGACTGACGCCGAACGGGCGGTCGAGACCGTATTCGACGCTATGAAAAATGCGCTGGGCCGCGGGCAGCGCATCGAATTGCGGCGGTTTGGCGTCTTCAACGTCAAGCCTCGCAAGACGGGCATTGGCCGCAATCCGCGCACCGGCGAAGAGGTCAACATTCCTCCCGGCAAAGCTGTGCGGTTCAAGCCCGGGAAGGAATTGCAGTCCATCTAAACGAATGGCGTGAAGGCCAGGCCCATCCTGTTCTGGTATTCCTCTTATTGCGCCTTGGTTCTCAGTTTCCGAGCCATGCTCTCGAGCTCCGCAGATGGCATCTAAGCGGTTATGAGCGCTGAAAACCGCCATGACGACTTTCCGGTGGACGTCCTTCGCGCCGAACCGGACTTTTCCACACCTTGGCATCCGGTTCCGGCCATGCGGTGGCCGCGGCAGCCGCGGTCGCACGCGCAGTTGGCGGTAGCGATCGGGCTGTTTGGCCTCACGCTATTGTCCACTCTGGCGGCGGGAGCACAGTTCGCTGCGGCGTATGCGGCAGGGCACGCACCGGTTTTCGACGATTTCTTTTCGGCTTATCTGCGGCCCTTCACGCATCCACGCCTTTTCGTTCCGGGAATCCCCTTCGCAGCCGCCCTTTTAGGCATCCTGTTGGTACACGAACTCGGACATTTCTTCGCGTGCCGTTACTACCACATCGAGGCCAGCTATCCATATTTCGTGCCGGCACCAACATTGATCGGCACGCTTGGAGCTTTTATTCGTATTCGTTCGCCCATTGCGAACCGCCGCGCGCTTTTTGATATGGCCTTGGCCGGACCGCTGGCCGGCTTTCTGGTGGCCACGCCCATACTGGCCATCGCCATTAGCCATTCGCGCGTTATTGCGGGCGGCGAGGCGGCTCCGCTTATTTTTGGCCAGCCATTGATCGAGCGGTTGCTCGAAGCCTGGCTGCAACCGGGGATACCGCACGTGAATCTGCTCTTACACCCGATGGGGCGTGCGGCGTGGGTGGGACTTTTCGCGACCGCGCTCAACCTTCTGCCTGCGGGACAGCTTGATGGCGGGCACATTCTCTACACGCTCGCAAGCGGCCGCCATCGGCTGATCTCGCTATGCGTCGCGCTGGCGCTAGTGCCGATGTCCTACCTTTGGATGGGCTGGGCGCTGTGGGCGGTTCTTCTGCTCGCGATCGGATTCCGGCATCCTCCACTGATGGATCGCTGGGAACCACTCGACCGCCGGCGCCGTATCCTTGCGGGCGTGGCGCTCGCGATCTTCGTTCTTTGTTTCATGCCTTCGCCGTTTGTGATTTGAATGGCTACAGCTAAACGGCTACAAAAGCCCTACAGGAGCCTTATAGAAGGTTGACGGGATCGACATCCAGTAAAATGGCGCGATCGGGGATGCCCTTCTCGGCGCAAAATGCGAGGCACTCCGCGAGGACGCGATTGAGCGTGCCGCGGCGTGGCGATTTGAACAGGAACTGAAAGCGATATTCCCGTTTCAAACGCGCGAGCGGCGCAGCCGCCGGGCCCAGGACCTTGATGCCTCGCGATTCCATCGGCGCCAAAAATGAGCCCAATTGCCGCGACCAATGAATCGCTTGTTCGAGCTTGGTATCGCGCACGAGCAGGCTGGCAAGCGCCGCGAATGGCGGGTAGTGCAGCAACCTCCGGAAGTGCAGTTCTTTCTCGAAAAATGACGGGTAGTCCTGACGCGCGGCGAGCTGGATGGCGTAATGCTCGGGATAGTATGTCTCGACCAGGACTTCGCCGGCCAAAGCCCCGCGGCCCGCACGCCCGGCAACCTGCGTCAGCAATTGAAAGGTCCGCTCGGCGGCGCGGAAGTCGGGGAAAGCCAGCTGGGCATCGGCGGCCGCCACGCCGACCAGCGTGACGCGC
>PLJR01000340.1:0-3609 GCA_003140295.1 Acidobacteriota bacterium | reverse complement strand
TGCGCGCAGGCGCTCTTCGATCTGTTCCGCGCCGGCGCCGACGAAGTACACATGCTCGGAGTGGCACTTCGGACAGGCCTTCGGTACGCGCAGAGAGAAGCCGCAGTAATGGCAGAGCAGGCGCTCCTGGCGCTTGTGGTACGTGAGGGCGATGCTGCAATTCTCACAAAGGATTGCGGCGCCGCAACTCCGGCACAGCGCAAAAAAAGAATATCCGCGGCGGTTAATGAGCACCAGCGTTTGCGTGCCGGCGGCCAACCGCGCGGCAATCGCGGAGCGCAGACGCTCGGAGATGGGGCCGGCGCGGTGTGATTGCCGGAAATCCTCGCGCAGATCCACGATCTCGACTGGCGCCATAGGGCGACTCGCGACGCGCGAATCGAGGCGCAACAGCTCGTACTTGCCCTGGCGCGCGTGATGGAACGATTCAAGCGAAGGGGTCGCGGAGGCCAGCAAGACGACGGCACCTTCCAGTTTGGCGCGCATGACGGCGACGTCGCGGCCGTGGTAACGCGGGGCTTCTTCCTGCTTGTAGCTGGATTCCTGTTCCTCGTCGACGATGATCAGGCCCAGATTTTCGAGAGGCGCAAAGACTGCGGAACGCGTGCCCACCACGACGCGCGCTTCGCCGCGCCGCACCCGCCACCATTCACGGGCGCGATCGCGGTCGGAAAGGGCGCTGTGCAATATCGCGACTCCGCCGTCCGCCGCGCGACTGGAGCTTATTTCGCCAGGCGTCGCCTTGAGGGCCGGTCCGAATCGCGCCGCGCACAGGCGCCCCACCCAAAGTGTCAGCGCGATTTCCGGCACCAGCACGAGCGCGGTACGATTGCGCGCCAGCACCGATTCGATCGCCTGAAGGTACACCTCGGTTTTGCCGCTGCCCGTAACGCCGAAGAGCAAGCCGGTCGTAAACGTACGAGCGTCCAGCCAGGTTTGAATTTCGGTTAAGGCGCGCTGCTGATCGGCGTTCAGCACGTTTGAAGGCGGCGAGAAGTCCGCTTCGAGGGGACTAACGGCGGTGACTGCGGGCTCTTGCCAGACATGCACCTGGCCCTGCCGCTGTAGCCGCTCGATCACGGCCCGTGAAACGCGCGCCAACGTCAGTAATTGTGTTAGAGGCAAGGGCCCGCGCTCCTCAGCGAGCACGCGTTCGACGCGTGCTTCCGGGGAAGCAGCTGAGGCCGCCGATTGGGCTTGATTAGGGCGGGCTTGATCGGCCGGGCCTGTGCCCGGCGCAGAACGCCACGCCACAATTTTCTGGGTGCGTTCAGGCCGCCGCAGCCCGACTTCGCGCACGGCAAGTCTGCCGCGTCTGAGAAGGCGCGCAGATGCCGCCGGCCCTCCCGGCAGCCTGCGTATCAATTCGCCGCGTATGGGCGCGCCCTGCACTTCGCCGAGCTGCAAAAGCGCCAAATCGTCGACTTCCGTTGCACTGCGATTTGTGAGGGATTGCAGCTCGAGCAGGTAGGCGCGTCCAAGGCAGGTGATCCGCCACTCTCGTGCGACGCGCAGTTCCACC
Organism: Acidobacteriota bacterium; assembly: GCA_003140295.1. Taxonomy (GTDB): domain Bacteria; phylum Acidobacteriota; class Terriglobia; order Acidiferrales; family UBA7541; genus Palsa-189. Next base: position 2,087 of record PLJR01000340.1, on the reverse strand, counting down.
GCCGGCGGAAGCATGGCCCGAAATGTCTCACCCACAGGAGCGAGGTAATATCCGGCGACCCAACGTCCGAGCGCGAGGACGTGTTCAGGCAGCGCCGCCATCGGGTCGAGGACTTCGGCGACATCCTTGAAGACACGCTTAGCGTAAGCCGGCTGGGGGGACAACACCGGCGGCTTGCTGAGGCGTTCCAGAACGACGCCGACTATGGCCCGATTTCGAAAAGGAACCACGACGCGCGCGCCGGGAACCACCAAATCATCGAGGGCATCCGGCACGCCGTAAGTAAACGTCGTGCGCAGCGGAACAGGAAGGGCGACTTCGCAATAGCCGGCCATGCAGAGGCACTAGTGTAGCAGCACCAGTAGATGACTGGCCGCAAGGCGGTGATATTCGGCAACCCGATTCGTGTGCCAGGGACTTCGCGTGCGGCGTTGGGGAGGTTACGCGCGCTGTGAGGCTTTAGTCCCGTTCGCGCGACGATTTGCGGGGCGGTGGCGCCAATCCAAGAATGGCCATGGCTTTTTGCAAGTCGATCCAGACGTCGAGTTTCGCGTTGGGATTGCGCAGCAGGTAAGCGGGATGGTAGGTGGCGATCACTTTCGCGCCGTGTAAGTCGAACCACTGGCCGCGAAAGTGCGATATCGATTTCTTGGTACCCAGTAAGTTTTGGGCGGCGGTGCTGCCCAGGCAGACGATGACTTGGGGTCCAATGGCAGCAATTTGGCGGAGCAAAAAAGGCATGCATGCGGCGACTTCGTCTTCTTGCGGTGCGCGATTCTCCGGCGGCCGGCATTTTACGATATTCGCGATATACACCTGTTCGCGGCGCAGGCCCATGGCCTCGATCATTTGCGTCAGGAGTTTGCCGGCGCGGCCGACAAAAGGAAGGCCCTGCATGTCCTCGTCATGTCCGGGTCCTTCGCCAACGAAGACGAGGTCCGCGTGGGGGTTCCCGGTGCCGAATACAATGGTGTGGCGCGTGCGATGCAACTTGCAGCGCGTGCATTCCCCCAGATCGGAGCGGATTATTTCCAGCGTCTCGTTTCGCGGTGGGTCATTAGTTTCAAAAAGCGATGGCGGATGCACCAGCGCGTGAAGCTCGGGTGGCAAGCGCCGATTCCGCTCGCCAGTCGATGTTGGAAGCCGAATGCCGGCTATTTGCGGTTCCGCCACATACGGCGTAGCAGCGGCATCACGTGCATTCCAAACCGGATCGGAAAGGTCGCTTTCTCCGCCGGAGAGCGCCGGCACGGGAGGCGCATTTCCCATGACGCTCGAACCAGCGCGATCACGATAGAAGGAGTGGATGCCCAGGTCATCGAAATAGCGCAGCCAGGCTTCGGCTTTAAGGAGCGCCGGGTAGGACCGTTGCGAATTCATAATCGTTCAGCGCACCTTAGGCAATGAGACGGATTTCGCAACAGGGGTTTCAGGTGACGCCACAGAAGGAGCGCCGGTTTCATTTCGCCGCGCGTGCCTTATTTCCAAAGCGGCGTCCAGGATGCGGTAAGCGACTTCGAGTTTGCTCATACGCGGCAGAGGCAGTTCCCGGCCGTCACGCGGGTACAGCGTGACGATGTTGGTTTCATGGTCGAACCCCGCGCCTGCGGCGGTGACATCGTTGGCCACGATCAGGTCAAGATTCTTGGCGGCAAGTTTCTTGCGAGCGCTCTGCGCCACGCTGGCGGTTTCCGCCGCAAAGCCGACGATGAATTTGTCGCCTTTGGCGCGCGCCACTTCCCGCAGGATGTCCACGGTCGGTTCCAACTGCACGCTCAGGGCGCCGGCAGTCTTTTTCATTTTGTCCGCATGCTTCTTCGCGGGGCGATAGTCCGCGACGGCGGCGGCAAAAATGCCAATTGCACAGGCGGCGAACTCTTTCGTGACGGCCTGATGCATCTGCTCGGCGGTGCGCACATCGATGCGGCGAACGCCTGCGGGAGTTTCGAGCGCGGTCGGGCCGCTGACGAGGATTACATCCGCGCCGCGACGCGCTGCGGCCTGCGCGACTGCATAGCCCATTTTTCCGGAAGAGCGATTGGTCAGATACCTCACGGGGTCGAGGTCTTCACAGGTCGGGCCCGCGG
>PLJR01000325.1 GCA_003140295.1 Acidobacteriota bacterium | reverse complement strand
ATGTCATGGAACTTTACACACTCTTGCCTGCGCTCTTTTGGCTGGGACGGGTGGCGCACACATCATGTTGAAAGCCGGCAAACTATATCATTCGTGCGTTATGGTCGAGAGCAGGAGCAGTGGGTGCCGCACCCTTCGAGAGAAGCTGTGAAGAAACTCCTAGCGCTTTCATGTAGGGAGGCGCAGCGTGAGTTTTATTGTGGATCGCTTGGACGTCGTGGGGCTTTGTTCCTCTGCTTTCTTAGCTCGCGGCAGCGGTCACTGGTTTCCTCAGACAGATCCACTGCTGCAAGTTGTAGGTGAGGCAGGCCCATAGCGCGCCTTCGCCATTCCCCGCGCGTGAAACTACCGCAGGCCCAAATTGCTTTTGATCCACGCGTGGCAAAATTCCACGACTCTTCCGCGCGGTCCGATACTTACGAAGCAGTGAAACAGCCATGGTCTGCCCGATGCTTCTCTAGGGCCGAGCGGGCTGTTCGGCAATTCGCATGCATTTCGTTGGTGTACGTTCTGGCAGTCTTGAACTCTTCACTCGAGCCCACCAAACGACACAATCGGTCAACGGCCTCAAAATAATCCGCAGTGGCTATGAAATAGGCGTCAGAAAGAATATTGGCGGTAGCGCATTCCATACGGAGAGACCTTACCATTTTTGCACTGAGGCGGTGAGTTTATTGCTGCGAGTGTGATTCATGGTCAGATGTTCGGCATCAAATTCCGCTTGAGGTATATGAAGTACGTGGCGGCTTCGTCGGTGTAGAGTAGATGGTCGCGGCCACGTAATTCATTGACCCGCCTGTTAAAATAGAGTCAGAAGCAAAAATAACGGAATCTCGCGGGAGCACTCGGGAGCTCTGCCGCCGCCCTGGTGGGTGCGTTAACGATGTCTTTCAATTTACCTCCGATACCCGCCGCGAAAAGGCCGCGCACAACCCTCAGCAAAGCAAGAATTCGCAACGATATCAAAACAGGCACTTTCAATACCCCCATTTTGATATCCTTACAAACACGGCAGGAGCAACTAACCTGTTTTGATATGCTTGCAAAAAACACCGGGGGGTGGGGGGCCGACTTTCTCGGGGAGGAATCCAAATATTCCGCAATACTTAATGGCATCTCCAGTAGCGCAGGCACTCCTGCCTGCGCGCTTTTGCAGACTGGCCGCGCTCAGGAACGGTCNNTTGCAGACCGTCGTCAGCCAGTCCCGGCGAAGTTCGTGGAGTATTTTCCTATGCTCGGCTGCTAATTGCCGTTCGGTGGCGCCGGTCGTTTCGGCTTCCAACTTGTTAAGCCGATCGAGCGCGCTATCAAAATCATCGTCCATAAACACCTTCTGGCTTGGAGAAAGCACCGAGGGAACGGGCGCGTTACCTACTTCTACAGGAAAAGACGGCCAAAAGTCGCGCGAAGGCCACGCTCGACAAATGGAGCGGATGGCCTCCGCGCCAGCGGCAACTTTAGAAATTCAGCTCAAAGTGCAGCGCGTCGTGAACCCGGTATCCGCGGTCTACGAGCACGATATGGTCGCCAATCATCACGTAACGATATCCCGGAGGCGGCGGCGCAAGCCGCCCGTAAAGGTCTCGCGGTACGGGACGAATGGCTCCGCGCATCTCGGGCGTCAACACGAAGCCCTCGCGGATATTAGGCTCCCAGTCGCGGTGCCAGTAACGGCCCTCATCGTGTCTGAAGGCATCATGATGATCTCGGTACCAATCCCGTGCAGCAGCACGGTCACGGTCGTCAAATCGATCGTGGCCTCTGCGGGCGTCATCGCGGTGTTCATCGCGACGATCTCGATCCTGCGCGTGAATTACGGGCGCAGCAACGGCCATGCTTAACGCAAACGTCGTAACAGCGGCGAAGCGTCGGATGTTCATGGGAGTGACCTCCACCATTAAGCGTAGGACGCAGAATGGAGGCGGGCAATACACCGAATGCCCTAAGTGGAGAGGGGCTATCCGATGGGACCTAGGTCATTGCCCCTAGATCATTGCACGATAAGCTTTTTAGCCGGGTTTCGATTATCGAATATGCCGTTCATGTCAGCGGTAAATCGAAATCAGCCCAGGCCACGGTGTGGTCGGAAGCATTCTGGGCTTGCCGGGGAGCAAGATCTACATCCGCGGAGGTGCACAGTTTAGCGAGGGGCGCGGTTGCGAGAATATGGTCGATACGCCAGCCCCAGTTGTTGCCAAACGCGTTACGGAAATAGTCCCAGTACGTGTATTGCACGCGTTCCGGATGGAGCGCGCGAAAAACATCGGTGAAGCCCCAGGAGCGAACTTCTTTGTAGGCGTTGCGCGCGTCAATGTGGAAATCAACATCATTGACGCGGCGCTCAGGATGATAAACGTCGATCGGTTCCGGCGCGACGTTCAAGTCTCCGACCCACAGCGCGGGCTTACCGGGATCCAGGTGATTCTCGATGTAACTGCGCAGGCGCCTGAACCATTCGATCTTGAAGGCGTACTTTTCCGAGGTAATCAAGTAGCCCTGCGGCACGTAGCTGTTGATGATCGGAATGTCGCCGGCCGCACTGGCGAGCACGGTTTGAATGATTCGGTAATCTTCGTTGTCGGGGCCTTCGTGCAGGCCGTGAACGACGCGCTCGGCCGGACGGCGAGTGAGCGTCGCCACGCCGTTGTAGCCTTTCATCCCGCGGAACGCGGCGTGGTATCCGGCTTGGCGGAACGCCTCGGCGGGAAAATCTTCGTCCCGCACCTTGGTTTCCTGCAGGCATAAGACGTCGGGCTGATGTTCCTCGAGCCACTTCAGAATCAGGGGCAAGCGTCTGCGAATGGAATTTACATTGTACGTGGCAATTTTCATCGCACGCGCTGAACCGGAATCTGCCGCCCCCTACACCCGGCAGGCGGAGCGGGATGCATTGCGTCGTCGCCGCTTACGTGGTCGTCGCAAAGCGGACTAGTGAAGCGTTGCAGTGGACTCGTGCGGCAGTCACCGCAACATTGGCCGCAACATTGTCCGCAACATTACGAAGCCTGCTCTTCGGCGGCGCCGGTGCTGTTCTCTGAATTCTCGATCGATTGCGGAGCTCCGCCATCCATCAATTGGAGCTCGATGGAGCAAATCTTGATCTGCTTGCGCTTGAGAGGGGCGAGCGCCTTCAACTTTCTGGCCGCCAAGCCCATTGCGGCGGCCCAGCCTCCCGCCTCCACCATAACTTCCTGGCGGGATTCATCGCCTAGAGATGGAAAAGTCGCCGTGGCCTTGTACAACTTTGCAGCCATAAACACCTCCAGCAAACATCCTCCCATGAAACTTACCACGAGAGAATGAAAAACGAGGGATGCGCATTCAGGCGTTGGAGAATAATAACGTGTGCGACATAACATTTCAGTTGCAAGGGAATACCTTTGATGTAAACTTTAGTGGCCGCATATCAATAAAAGAGTGTACCGCCGGGTTTTTGGCCGGTGGCCTCTTGCAGGAGAACCAACGTGAAACCATCCTTTGATATCTTCAGGGAACTTCCCGTCGGCGGCTATGTGTGGATAAAAACCGTCTTCACCATTGAACAAGCGCGGCAGGATTTGGACAGCCTGTCCCGGGTCCAGCCCGGTCCCTATCTGATTTACGATCCGCGACGCCGGACGTTCGTCGAAAAATTCCAGCATTCCGCGTAGTCTTGGGCCGCGTAATTCCGGGCCGCGCATTGTGGGGCGGAAAGCCCCGTTTTTTTCAAGCGCCGGATCAGTGCCGGAATATCAAAACCAGCCACTGCGATATGCGAGCCACCAACTTAGCACGCCTATCGGAATCGTGGCTGCGAGCGCCCACCACAGCGGGAAGGCCACGTCGGCCACCAGTCCCAACACGGTAAAAGCCGTCCAGAAGACCTTGCGCTCCATTCCTCATTCTAGCCCGTGAATTGTCGAACTTCGCGCGAAACGAGGTGCAAAGCGACGCGCAGTTTCCAAAAGCGCGACGGACTTGGCAGCGGACTGAGCGCGCGGCCGCGATGCCGCATCGTCTGCCTAGATTGCGAACTGTGTGAAGGGTAGGGACGCGCGCGCCGATAATAATCAATGCGGGCCTGATAATATATGTCCGACCAGGAGGCCACTATGTTGCGATTGCACCGGCGGGGCCAAGGCGCTGCTGCGCTGTGCTTATTGGTAGTGGGTCTTTACGGGCTTGGGGGCGCAGGCACGTTGCGCGCGCAGATGCCGGGATCGGCGTCACCGATTTTGCAAGGGGACGCCGTAAAACGCGTCTCCGACCACGTGTACGTGATCATGGGCTTCCCCAATGTGGAGTTTGTGGTCGGGAACGGCGCGACGCTGGTGGTGGACACGGGAATGGGAGAGCGCAATGGGGCTACGGTGTGGCGCGCGGCGCAAAAACTGGCGCGGCCGAATTCCAACTTTTATCTCACCACAACTCATTTCCATCCCGAGCATGCCTCGGGTGCGCAGGCATTTCCCCCGAGCACGATACTGATCCGGCCGGTGGCGCAGCAGGGGGAGATGGACCTACACGGAGCGGAGTTCATCGAACGCTTTCGCGGAATGTCGGCGGTCAACAAGGAACTGCTGCAAGACGTGACGCTGCGCCGGGCAGACGTGGCCTTTGACACCGAACTGCACCTCGATCTGGGAGGGGTTACGGTGCGCCTGTTCTGGCTGGGCCCCGCGCATACCACCGGCGACGAGCTGATTTTCGTCGAGCCCGATAGCGCGCTGCTCCCAGGCGATATTGTGATGAGCAAACTGGTTCCCAACATGCCCACGCCCGAAGCCAGTCCGAAGAATTGGCTGGCGATCCTGGATATGCTTGAGCCGCTGCATCCGCGCTACGTGGTTCCGGACCATGGTGAGCTGGGAGACGGGTCGCTTATCGGCCGCGAGCGTTCGTTCCTGGCGGACTTGCAGCAGCGCGCGCTCGAATTAAAGCGTGGAGGAACGCCGGTGGAAGATGCCGGGCGGCAGCTGACGACTGAGTTTCAGGGAAAATACCCGGACTGGGGCAACACGCCTGGCATTGCCAATGTCGTTCGGCGGGTGTATGCGGAATCGCAGTAAAGGATTTTTTGCAGATTTCTTTGTGCAACTTTTTTGTGGATTTTTTTGTAGAGGGGCCGCGCGCTCAGAGCGCGGCCCCGAGACAAAGGCTTGATGGCCGGTTAGGTTTGCAGTTTGGTGGCCAGCGTGATTTCCGCTTTGAGGAGGCGCGAAATCGGGCAGCCGGCTTTCGCGTCCTGCGCGGCTTTTTCAAAGGCGGCCTTGTCCGCGCCTTTGATATTCGCGTTCAGGTCCAGGTGAATCTTGGTGATGGTAAAGCCGGCGTCCAGCTTTTCGAGCGTCACGGATGCGACCGTTTCCAGCTTCTCCGCGGTGATGCCCGCATTGCCGAGCTGCGCGGAAAGCGCCATGGTGAAGCATCCGGCATGTGCAGCCGCGATCAGTTCCTCGGGATTGGTGCCCTGCGCATTTTCAAAGCGGGTGCTGAACGAGTAGGGCGTATTGGCGAGCACTCCGCTGTCCGACGAGATAGTTCCTTTTCCTTCCTTCAACGAACCGACCCAGACTGCCGAAGCTTTACGGACCATTGGTGGTGTTTCCTCCTTGAATTGGATGTGATGCGAGCGAAGGCGAAATATATTTCCCCGGGTTGCGCCGATGCTTTTCATACCCCGTTCCGCGCTTCGGATCGCACTCACCGTGCGAGCCGGGGAACTGAGCGGCCCCTGTTAAAAGGCTCCATCAAGCAGCCTGAGTAGAATGCGGCAAAACCTCGCGGATGGGAAGGGTTTGCGGCACAAAAAGAATGCTACGCGCCGGCCGCTTTTTGGCGGTACGTGGGAACAAAGACCTCGGCGATAAATGTCTCGAGCTTAGTTGGAGTGGTATTGGCCGGCGAGCGTGGTTCCAACGGTTTCATGTAACCGGAATTAAGGGACTCGGACATCTCGAGGAGCAGATCGGCAAGATTCGCGGACATTCCCATTTGCATGAGCGCGGGCTTCAATTGCTCGGCCGGCATCTGCCGGTAAGAGAGATCCGGGCGGCCGATGGCGGCGCCGATAATTCTCGCGACTTCCGTATAAGTCACGTCCGCAGGGCCCAGCAGTTCCCGTGTTTGCCGGCCTTGGAAATCCAGTTTCCGCAGGGCTTCGGCGGCCGCCGCGCCGATATCGCGCGCCGCGATCATGGCAATCGGCAAATCCACGCGCAACGGCCCGGCAAGCATTCCAAAAGACTGAATCACTCCCACTTGAGGCAGAATATTTTCCATGAAATAGCCGGCTCGAAGGCACAGGACGTTCAGCCCACTAATGGCTCCGAGCTTGGTCTCGAAATCGTGCAATCCGACTACGGGACCTGTTTTGTCCGGTTTGTCCGCGCCAATGCTGCTGAGCGCCACCACGTGCTGCACTCCGCTCTTCTGGACCGCCTGGGAAATCGCGCCACTCACCTTGGACTGGAAGGCGCGAACGTCGGGAGCGCTCATATTGGGCGGAATCATGGCGTAGAGAGCCGTCGCGCCGGAGAGCGCCTTGGCGAGCGCGTCCCGGTCAGAGACGTCGACTACTACCGCTTCCGCGCCTTTCTTTGTGAACTGCTCAAGCCGATGCGGGTCGCGTCCCAGCACGCGTACTTGCTGGCCCTGCGACAGTAATTTTTCAGCGACTACGCTTCCGGTGTTTCCAGTGGCACCTATCACGACGTACATAGGGACTCCTCGCCGAAGGTATCGGCAGAATTTAAACTCAATAGATATAGATTCGGGCGGAGGGCTGCGGTTTTGGGGCAGGTGTGGAAAACTCGGCGATATAGCGGGGCGTGGGGAAAAGCGCTTGACACGAAGACACCTCTGGAGTATTTAACTTAAAGGTTAAATACAAATGTCGACCGACCGCTTCAGCGTCACGCTGGCTGCTCTCGCCGATCCCACCCGGCGGGCAATTCTGGCGCGCTTGGTTGGCGGAGAGGCTTCCGTCACCGAACTGGCTCGGCCGTTTGAAATGAGCCTGCCGGCGGTTTCCAAGCACTTGAAGGTGCTCGAGCGGGCGAAGCTGATCGCACGCGGACGCACGGCGCAGTGGCGGCCTTGCCGAATCGCTGCGGGTCCTCTGAAGGACGTGGCTGACTGGGTAGAACAGTATCGCCGGTTTTGGGAAGAGAGCTTCGACCGGCTGGATGATTACTTGCGCGAGCTGAAAACACTAGAAGTGAAAACACTAGAAGTGAAAACACGCGAAGTGAAAACACGTAAAGTAAAAATATCCGCACTGAGTACCAAGGAGAACAAACATGGCCCCCAAAGTTGAGCCTGCCCGGGAATCTGCGGAACACCAGCTCAAGATCACGCGCGTGTTTGACGCCCCGCGTGAAGTGGTGTTCAAGGCCTGGACCGATCCGAAGCTGTTGGCGCAGTGGTGGGGTCCGAAGGGTTTTACAAATCCGGTTTGTGAGCTCGATGTGCGTCCGGGCGGCGCGATTCGCGTGCATATGCGCGGCCCCGATGGCACGGTTTATCCGATGGGGGGAATGTTTCACGAAATCGTGGAACCGGAACGAATCGTGTTCACGAGCACGGCGCACGAAGACGAGGCGGGCGAGCCCCAGCTGGAAGTGTTCAACACCGTGACATTTGCCGAGCACAACGGGAAAACCATGCTCACGCTGCACGCGGTGGTTGTGAAGTCGGGTCCGGGCACAGACAGGGCGCTTGCGGGGATGGAGCAGGGGTGGACAGAAACTCTGGAGCGGCTGGAACGGTTTACCTCGACCGCCAAGTCAATGAGGGACGATTCGCGGACCGATTTGCGAAATGAAAAGGAGAGAGCTAGCAGCACGGCGGGGCGGGAAATTAGCGTGACGCGCGTTATTAATGCATCGCGAGAGACCGTTTTCGAGATGTGGACGAATCCCAAGCACATCGCGGAGTGGTGGGGCCCGCAGGGGTTCACGAACACGATTGAAGAGATGGACGTGCGACCGGGGGGCGTGTGGCGTTTTGTGATGCACGGTCCCGATGGGGTCGACTACCAGAATGAAATCGTGTACCGCGAGGTGGTCAGGCCGGAGCGTCTGGTTTACTCCCACCTTTCCGAACCGCATTTTGACGTGACGGTAAACTTCGCCGAGCAGGGGGACAAGACCAAGCTTACCCTGAGGATGGTTTTTGAATCGGCTGAACTGCGCGACAAGGTGGCCGAGGAGTTCCGGGCGCTTGAGGGGGTAAACCAGACGCTGGACCGGCTCGAGGAGCTAGTGAAAACGAACCGAAAATCTTGAATGGGTCTGGCCGCGTTAGGTGATGGCGAGTTCGGCGGGCGTGTATGGCAAGCCGAGCGCGGCGGCCACGGCTGGATGCGTTATTTTGCCGTCGTACACGTTGAGGCCGGCGCGCAAATGCGGATCGTCGGCCATGGCTTTGCGCCAGCCCTTGTTGGCGAGAGCGAGGACGAAGGGCAGGGTGGCACTGTTGAGAGCAAAGGTGGAAGTGCGCGGTACGGCACCCGGCATATTGGTGACGCAATAATGCACCACATCGTTGACCAGGTAGGTGGGATCGGCATGGGTGGTGGGGCGGCTGGTCTCGAAACATCCGCCCTGATCGATGGCCACGTCGACGAGGACCGCGCCCGGTTTCATCGTCTTGACCATCGCAGCGGTTACCAGCTTAGGCGCGGCGGCGCCCGCCACCAACACGGCGCCAATCACCAGATCGGCTTTGACGACGAGGCGTTCGATGGCGTTGCGGGTGGAAAAAACCGTCCCGATGGAGGAGCCGAAATGCTCCGCAGTGCGGCGCAGCGCCGACATCGAGCGATCCACAATATTAACGTTCGCGCCCATGCCGACAGCGATGAGAGCGGTATTCGAGCCCACGACACCCGCGCCTAGAATCAGAATATCGGCGGGCGGCACGCCGGGAACTCCGCCCAATAAAATACCGCGGCCACCGTGGCCCTTTTCAAGGCACGCGGCTCCCACTTGCGGGGCCATGCGGCCGGCGACTTCCGACATGGGCGTCAGCAGCGGCAAGGAGCCATCGGGAGAAGTTACGGTTTCATAAGCGATACAGGTAGCGCCGCTTTGCTGAAGCTGGCGGGTTTGTTCGGGATCGGGCGCCAAGTGCAAGTAAGTAAAAAGCACTTGTCCGGGGCGAAGTCTCTGGCGTTCGTGAGGCTGCGGCTCCTTAACCTTGACGAGCATGTCGGCAACGGCGAAGACCTCGTCCGCGGTGTCGGCAACACTGGCGCCGGCCCGCAGGTAAGCTTCATCGGTGAGACCGGCTTCGGCACCCGCGCCCTTTTCGATCACCACCTGATGGCCGGCGCAGATCAGTTCGTGCGCACTCGAGGGTACGAGCCCCACGCGGTATTCGTGAACTTTGATCTCCTTGGGTACGCCGATCCGCATCCTGCCTCCAATCTCGAGAGCGCGCTCGGCGGCGCGCAGCCAGTACAAGTTTGGATATTACGCATGATACGCTTAGATCGCGTCAGGACGATTATTGCGCGGGCTCCAAGTAGAGCCCGCACCCGTATTGCGCGGGGACTCCAAGTAGAGCCCGCACCCGTTCCTCATGGCCGATAAACCTCCATCTTTTATGCCGCCCAGCGCGCTCGACAGCCGAACGCAGATATTTCCGACGCTCACGCCCGCGCAGATCGAGCGGGCGCGCCCGTTCGGCAAGCTTAGAAAAGTCAATGCCGGGGAGATTCTTTTCGAGCCGGGCGACCCCTCGATCTCCTTTTTTATATTGCTCTCCGGAGCGATGGAGATTGTGCAACCTGACCGTGGCAAGGAAACTCCCATCGCGCAACACTCCCCGGCTGAATTCACGGGCGAGATGAACATGATTTCCGGGCGGCCGAGCCTGGTTCGCGGGCGGGTGACCCAGCCGGGAGAATTTCTCGAGCTGACTCCGGAGAGCTTGCGCTCGCTGGTAGGCCGGGACGCCGAGCTGAGCGAAATTTTCATGCGCGCGTTTATTCTGCGGCGCCTGGCGCTGATTGCCGGAAACCTGAGTGACGTGATCCTGCTCGGGTCGCACCATTCCGCGGGAACGCTGCGGTTGCGGGAATTCCTAGGGCGCAACGGGCACCCGTATACGTATGTGGATCTGGAGACCGACTCGCAATCGCAGGAAATGCTCGATCGCTTTGCGGTAAAACTCGACGAGGTTCCGGTAGTCGTCTGCCACGGGACGACCGTGCTGCGCAATCCCACCACGCAAAGGCTCGCCGAATGCCTGGGCTTTAATGCGCCCGTGGACGAGTCGCAGGTGCGCGACCTGGTGATTGTGGGCGCGGGGCCGGCCGGGCTCGCGGCGGCCGTGTATGGTGCTTCGGAAGGGCTGGATGTGCTGGTGCTCGAAACCAATGCTCCGGGGGGGCAGGCCGGTTCGAGCTCAAAAATCGAAAATTATCTGGGTTTCCCGACGGGTATATCGGGGCAGGAGTTGGCCGCTCGCGCCATCGTTCAAGCCCAGAAGTTTGGCGCTGAAATGGTGGTTGCGCGCAGCGCCGTGCGCCTGGAGTGCAGCCAAAGGCCGTACAAAATCGAACTCGATGGCGGCATGAAAATCATCACACGCTCGGTGGTGATCGCTACCGGCGCGCAATACAACAAGCCCGCCATTCCCAAGCTGGCGGAGTTCGAAGGCGTGGGCGTCTACTACGGCGCCACCTACATTGAGGCGCAGCTATGCGAAGGGGAAGACCTTATCGTGGTCGGCGGCGGCAACTCGGCCGGGCAGGCGGCGGTTTTTCTTTCGCAAACCGCAGGCAAAGTGCACATGTTGGTGCGTTCCGGCCAACTCTCCGACAGCATGTCGCGTTATCTCATAAAGCGGATCGAAGAAAATCCTGGGATTGAGCTGCATCTGCACACGGAGATCGTGGCGCTCGAAGGGAAGTCGCAATTGGAAGGGGTGGTGTGGCGTAACCGGACGACGGGCGAGGAAGAGAAGCACGCGATTCGGCACGTCTTCCTGATGACCGGCGCCTTGCCCAACACTTCTTGGCTGAGAGGATGTCTCCAGCTCGATAGCAAGGGCTTCATCGTGACCGGGCGCGATATTGAAGCCAGTTCTTTGCAGGCTGCGGGGTGGCCGCTTAACNNCCGCCGCAACTGCTGGAGACCAGCCTGCCGGGCGTTTTTGCCGTGGGCGATGCGCGCGCCGCGAACGTCAAGCGGGTGGCCGCGGCGGTTGGCGAAGGGTCGATCGCAGTGCATCTGGTGCATCGCGCACTTGCGGAGCTTTGACGCTGCGCGGAAGAGTGGTGGACAGATTGATAGGCGAGCAACTTGGACTGATCGGTGCGCGCTCCTGAGTGACAGACAAACGCCGGAAACTATACGGCGATCTCGTTGGGTGCGCTTTGTCGTGCACGGTTTGGCCAGAGCAAGCAGCTTCGAACTAAACTTCCCGCTCCGTTCTGAAATTCTGAAACTAGAAATGCCAAACGATTTGTGCGTACGCGCTTCGCTTAACCTGCGATGGATTCACGGCCGAGAGATAGTCGTTAAACTCAACATGATGGTCCAACAGCAGGTTTTGCCCCACGACGCTAAAGGTCATTCCTTCTGAGAACCGCCATGTCAACTGTGTGTCCACGCGCGTGTAGGAAGGGACGAACTGCGCCGGAAGGGGACCAACAAAGTAGACGCTCGAATCCCATCCCAGGCCGTGCGAGAGTTCCACGTGGGACCGCAGTTGCGCCTGGTGGCTGGGGCTTGAGCCCGCAGTGTCCGCCGCAGTGGTTGTATCCATGCTGGTGGGGTCGGTACGTAGATGCATTTTCAAAAATGAATAGCCCGGGCTGAGCGTCCAGCGATCGGTAATTTTCCAGTTGACGGACGCCTCGATGCCGCCGGTCGTGCCGTACATCTTGTTGGCGAACGTGTCCGGAATTACTAGAAGAGGCGGGGAAGAATTCGGCTCTGTAAACGGCGGGAGCGGCTCTCTGGTTTGCAGGCCGCGATAGCTGTTCAGGAACATCGCCAGATCGACCGAAAGCCGGCTATTAACCTGCGCGCGGTAGCCCAATTCATAGGACAGTTCCGTTTCATCGTCGAAGTTGGGGTTGCCAGTGATGATGGCTTCAGCGGGACCCGGTAATGCTGCGAGAGCCGCGATCAGACTGACGTCTCTCTGCGAAGGACTACGATGCGCATCCGATACAGCGGCCCAAAACGTCTGGCGATTCGTGGGGGTCCAAGCTAAACGGACATTCGGATCGAGATCGAACCCGTTAAAATAGTCATTCTCAAGTTTCGTTCCGAGATATAGGAATACACGGGCTGGTTTCAGGGTGATTTGATCTTCGACGAAGAAACTGACCAGGTAGCCGGACTGGTTAGCGGGAACGAAAGCGAGGTCTATCGTCCCCAGCGTTTGATCCGCGCTGTGGCGATATCCCATGCCCCAGTTCAGATCGTGACGAGACCGCACGACGAGGTGATTGCGGAAATCGAAGTCGATGGTATCGCGAGCCTCGTGACTTTGCGGACCCGATCTGGTGTATCTGTCGAAATAGAACTGCAAAGTTACATCGGCACGGCTTGAAAAGGAGTGACTCCACCGTCCCATAATATTGCCCCCCGATAGATCGGCGCGTCTGAACACCGTAAGATTTTCCGGAGGCGAAAGAACCGAATGCACAATCGATTCCCCTTCACCCCCCGTATAAATGTCCCCTTGTAGTGTTAGGGCGTCACGCTTCGAAGGGTTTGAATCAATGCGGAAACCGCCGTGCAACAGATGCGAACCGTCTCCTCCGTCTTGGCCGTTAAGGTCGGGAAAGTGAGCGCGATTATGGTAAGTTGTGAAGACTCGGTAGGCGGTATCTCCCCGGATTAATCCGCCGTACTGAACGGTGCCAAACCCGTGCTCGAGCGTACCGCCTCCGCCTGTCACTAATCCGCCCAAAGTGTCAGCGGCCTTCTTCGTGATGATATTAATCACGCCGTTTACCGCATTGTTTCCCCACACGGTGCCACCTGGCCCCCGAATTACTTCGATTCGGTCGATATCCTCAAGAGGCACATCCAGCGTGTCCCAAAAAACGTCCGCAAAGGTCGGGGTGTAAACGGCGCGGCCATCCACCAGGACCAGCAACTTATCCGAGAACTCCGAATTAAAACCTCGCGCAGAAATGGCCCAGGTATTGGCATTGATTTGAGCTACGTCCAACCCGGGCACCATCCGCAGCAAGTCCGGGATACTTGTCGCCCCAGAGCGGCGAATATCTTCCTGGCCGATAACGAAGACTGCTGCCGCCACCTGGGACCTCTTCTGGAGGCCCTTCGTCACCGAGGTCACCTTGATATTCATCAGGTCTTCGATACTTTGTTCCGTGAGATCCAGAGGTTTTTGCTGAGGCCAGGCGGGAACTGCAAGCAACAATGCGAGTGGTAGGGTAAGACAGCAGCGCTTTAGCGTTCGGCGGCCTCCCTTGTCGGTCGATCTTCGCAAGGCAGGACTCATAGATTCAACGATTCGGTTCCATCTTCGCATCGAGTTACTCCGCAATTCGAAAGCCCGTGAATGGCATTACATTCGCGATGACACACCCAAGGGTTCCGTAATGTCTCCGGGCGAACGTCACTGTTAGTGCAGGTCGAGGACTTGCCAAAGGTCAGAACGAGTAATGCGCAACCGTCATCCTACTCATTCACCGGCTTTCGCAGTTGGCGGCAAGAACTGAAGGGGAGGGAACCGACCAATCCAACCTTAAATCAACGGCAGTTTTTGTCAATTTCATACTTAGCTGACCTTGTCCAATACATACTTAGAACACCATAGCCCCACGCGAAGGTGGCTCAAGGGTAGGGCGAATAGGAACAGCTAGGCGGTATTGACTAAGGAAGGGGACTTCCATGGGTCAAGTCGTAATTGGAAGCAGAAAGAGCGCTTTGAGGTTTAGCCTCGCAGCGCCCATGTTGCGGGGGCCTGTGACGCCCCGGGGCGCACCGATCCCCCCAACACGGCTGGAACTTGTTCATATCGCGGCATGAAGTGGAGGTAATGTGCAACGCATAGAAAAAGCGGTTCGCGGAAACCTGACAAGCTGGTCCACGGAAGAAGAACTCGACGGTCACTGCTACTTGAAAAAAATATGAGTTTTTGGGCAGAATGGTTTGCGCCTCGGATTAGAAGAATCGCGAGTGTGGTTTTTTTTCGGTTTCAAGGATCGAGAATCTCTGGATCGCACAATACTCGGCGAGGTGGGACGATGAGTTGGCAGTCGAATTCCACGAAAGTCGTATACATCTGGCTGTGGGCCGCGATACTGACGGCTATTGGGGTCCCACAGACCCACGCGCAACTGGCGGGGGCCAATCTCTCGGGCACTGTCCAAGACGATACGGGCGCGGCTGTGGCTGGCGCGAAGGTATCCATCAAGAACGTAGATAACGCGAATATCCGCGAGGTTTTGACTAATGGGGACGGTCTTTATTCTAGTCAAAATCTGCTCCCCGGCTCCTATGAGGTCACGGTCACGGCAAAGGGATTCGCGACGACGGTGCAGAAGGGAATCACGTTAACCGTGGGCGCCGACCAGGCCCTGAATTTGACCGTCAAGGTTGGAACACTTGACCAAACGGTGGAAGTAACCGCTGCGCAGCCGACGGTAGAAACCACCTCGTCCACCCTCAGTGCCACGGTCGAGCAGAAAACGGTGGTGGATCTGCCTCTAAACGGTCGCGACTGGACACAACTCGCAACTCTTCAGCCGGGTGTCATCAGTGTCCGCGCGCAGGCCTCGACGAACAGCACCGCGAACCGAGGCAATCGCGGTTTCGGCGACCAACTCTCCGACAGCGGCCATCGCCCTTACGAGAACACCTATAGAATTGACGGCATCAACATCAACGACTATTCCAACGGCTCGCCAGGAAGCGTGCTCGGCGCAAGTCTAGGCGTTGACGCAGTGCGGGAATTCAACGTCGTCACAACCAACTACACCGCCGAGTACGGACGGACGTCCGGCGCCGTCATCAATGCGATCACGAAGTCGGGAACCAACCAGTTTCACGGAAGCGTCTATTTCTTCGACCGAGACAAGATATTCGATGCGCGAAATTTCTTCGATCCGATGTTGATCCCCCCCTTTGTCCGTAAGCAATTCGGCGGATCTGCTGGCGGGCCGATCCGAAAGGACAAGACGTTTATTTTTGGCGATTACGAGGGGGTCCGTCAGAGCCAGAGTCAAAGCGACAGCAATATCATTCCTTCAGCTGCCGCGCTTGCCGGGCATATGTGCTCTATTCCGATCGCCGTAGGACCTAGCGCCTGCACTCCGCACACCATCGTGATCAGTTCGAAGGTTGTTCCGTATCTCAAATTGTGGCCGAATCCCTCCAGCGTGACCACAACGCCTATCGGCGGGCCCAACGATAACGGTGACACGGTAAACTGGAGAACGTCTGGCCTCAAGGTCATCAACGAAAACTATTTCACGGTCAGGCTCGACCATAAGTTTTCAGACAAGGACAGCGCGGATGCTACTTATTTCTTCGATACCGCGCCGCAAACGATTCCAGACAGTCTTAATAACGTGATCCACGAGGTGTTTACCCGCCGGCAAATGCTCGGTCTCACCGAGACCCACATTTTCAGTTCCGGATTGCTCAACATCGCCAGGTTTGGCTTCAACCGGGTGGTGGGATTGGTCAACGAACCCGTCAGCGCGACCAATCCTGCGGCTGGAGATCCCACCCTCGGAATCAGCCCGGGACTGGATGCGCCGCTGATCGAGGTTGGCGGCGAGATTACTTCCGCAGGGGGATTAGGCAACATTTCCTTTTTCGGCCACCATTACAACTCATTTCAGGGCTACGACGATATTCTGCTGACACGAGGCGAGCANNGACTTCAGGTTCAATGCCACGTCGGTCTCGCCCTTGGAGAATTTCCTGACGGACAGGCCAGCGCAGGTATTGACTCTTTCTCCCGCCGTCAGGGGAGAAGTCGGTTCGCGAGACACCCTTTTGGGAGGATACATCCAGGATGACTGGCGTGCGCGCTCAAACGTCACGTTGAACCTGGGTCTGCGTTACGAAATGCTTACCAACCCCACCGAGGCCCATAACGGTTTCGGACTGCTGAACTCGTTCTACGCCTCCGGGTCGGGACCATGTCCCAATGTCTTCCCGAATGCGTTCACAGCGACGAGCATTCCTGGTTGCACGGTTCCGGTCAACAGCATGTGGACAACAAATCCTACGACGCGCAATTTTGACCCCAGAATCGGTTTCTCCTGGGATCCATTTCATAATGGCAAGACCGCGGTGCGCGGTGGATTTGGGATCTTCGACGTGCTTCCGCTCCCATACGTGTACACGATTGGTGACTCCCTGACCTATCCCTTTTCACTGTCATTTAGCCAGGGTAACCTGCCGGCGGGCTCCTTCCCGAACGTGCTGCCTTTTATCAATCCCACCGCGCCAGGAACGCGTTGGGTTGATCCCAATCCTAAGCGCAGCTATTCGATGAATTGGAATTTGAACATCCAGCGGCAGATTACCTCGAATGTGACGGCCCAAATCGGGTACGTTGGCTCGCACACTGTGCACGAGGCGTTCACGACCGACGACAGCAATCAGGTTATCCCGAATGTGGTCAACGGAGTCTACACTTGGCCGCTGGTGGCTGGTAGCCGGCCGATCGCCGACCCGAATTCCGGATTCATTCGACCCATATTCTTCGACGGCAGCTCAAGATACGACGGCCTGCAAGCGCAACTGCAAGTGAGAAGCATGCATGGCTTCCAGGGTCAAGCTTCCTACACCTACAGCCGCTGTTTTTCTGACGGCGATGGCGCGAATCTTGGGGACCCGTTTCAGAATTCGATCACGTCGCTGATCTATTTTGATAAGGCCAGCAGACACGGGCCCTGCGACTTCGACCTGCGTCAAAACCTGGTCGCCAATTTCCTTTATAACGTTCCGGGGCCGAAGCTGGATTCAGCATTGAGGTATTTCGCAACAGGATGGCAAGTGGGCGGAATCGTGACGGCAAGCACGGGCGTGCCCTTTACAATCATTACTGGAGGCGATCCGCTCGGCCAAAACAGCTCGGATCAGATCGATTTTCCTAACCGTGTTAGTGGATGCAGTCCCGTCAATAACAGTTTTAAGTCTCTCGCTGCACCGTTTTACCTCAACCAAGGCTGCTTTGTCGTGGCGCCTGTTACGGCGGCCGGGCCTGTCCTCGGGAACAATGGGCGAAATCAACTATATGGCCCCGGGTTGGTCGACTTCGATTTCTCCATCATCAAGAACACCTACGTTCCGAGAATCTCGGAGTCTTTTAACGTGCAGTTACGATTTGAATTCTTCAACTTGTTCAATCATACAAATTTCCAGGCGCCCACCGATTTCAATACGCTGGGATCGAGCCTGGGTCTGCTCGACTCAACCACGACGACGTCCCGGCAGATCCAACTTGGAGCGAAAATAATCTGGTAAAATGCGCCGCGCAACTGGCGGCCTCCCCGAATGCCGGCCGCGCCTGGCGTCGTACACTCGCAACCCGATCAAAGCGGCGATAAAGCTGCCGAATTCGGTCATCCGGACGCCTGCCAGCGGTCCCTCGGGTGACATTTTAAATCTGACATTTATGTTTCTTTTTCGACAAACGCTTCGCGCGTTTTGCCCTTTGACTTGTTGCAATCGAGACAGCCATTCAGTTCAGTTCATGGCGCGAACCATGAGCGAACTTCGGATGATACCGACCGATAGGCCGAGTGGCAGGCATTACGTTGCAGAAGGTAATTGGAATCTAGCCGGTGGGATGGACCGAACGCACCAGCGATCTAACTGGCGCGTTCGGATGGTTGCGGGGGCCAGATTTGAACTGGCGACCTTCGGGTTATGAGCCTGAAAGGTCAATCCTAAGTCTCGCTGATTCTGTTGCGCTTACCCCCGCAGCGAGGCTCAAAACCACCCTTTCCGCCATGATTCTTTGCCCAAGTCTTGCCCAAGTTGGGGTTCGGCCAAAGTAGCAACTTTACCCATGAACTAGTGGGTGAAATGGGCAGAGAACAGCCGTGTGATAACGGACAGACGGTGCTGGGGGAGGGAACTGCACCATGATGCCACGACCGGCGAATCGAGTTCGAGGCTGAGGTTGGCTTCGTGAAACGGCGTGTAGGAAGCTAAAATCCTTAGAGCGGATTTATCGAGCTATTCTTTACTCACTTACTTCGGGTTGACCGAGAGCCACGCGTTCAAGAATTGATCGACACGGTCGTTGACCTTGTCACGGATAATTTGAGCGCTCGGATTCGCGAGCAGAACGCTCGTTCCCCACGTTCGAACGTATGCCAACTCTGCGGTTCGCTTCAACGACGCCCCCTGATCCAGTTCGACTTCGATGCTTGCAGCCTGAGCATTCGGCGTGAGATTGACTTGGACGGACACAAACGGGCCTCCAGGGGACTTCATTACTTCTTCTACCGTCACGACATGCATCCCGGCCAGCCGCAGCTTCAGCTCGACATCGGTTTGAATTGTGTCCTTCGATAAACCTAGTACCTTCGCGCCGTCCATCGGAATATCTAATACGACTACGCACACGGCAGTAATGCCTTTCAGTGTCGCCCTCGAATATTCGTTATCAGTAATTCCAACTTGGACAACTTGCGCCTGAACCATTGGAGAAAGGAACGGAATGAAAAGCAACACTATCGGGAACATCCTTACGAGGCGCGCTTTCATGAGGTTATTCCTCCGTCAAAGCAGGTGCGATGCCGCCTTCAGTCAGTTTTCTCACAAAAACTGCAACCCAGTATAATCGATGTTTTGTCAGGGTTCTCGGTTCTGCTGCAAAGGTCGCAATAGCGCCGCCGTCGTCGTAAGGCCACTCAGCACCGCATCGTCCGGCCCCCACGTTAGTGCCTTCTCGGATTGCTCTCGAACCGCCCTGCTTGTAGGAAGAAGTGCCCATGTCTCCGGCCCTCGTTTTCAGGTACGCGATTCATCTGTTCATGGAGCAGTGTCGGCCTGCCGCACTTCACGCAAGGTGTGCGTTTACGTGGGCAATGGCACAGCATGCAGTATCGCGGCCAGTTCGGCACTGCTGCTTTGCGGCGGCGTTTATGCGACTTCTGTCGCGTACGTGCACGGTTTCGTCGGTTCAATCGGGCCAAAATGATCCAGCGTCCGTTGTGCTCTACCTCGATATCCCATGCCGACATTCTTTTCTGAACCCATCTGCCATCTGATTTGACTTCAACCAGCATCAGACGGCTCCCGTCTTAGGTCTGCGAAAGAAAACATAGATTTGCTTTTCTTCTGTCCCCGGTATCACGGTGAAGGCTTCCCATCCCATGCTTGCTCCCCCATTGAAGTCCTTCGCAAAATTTCCAATCTGCTCGACAACATTCATGACCTCTATTCGATACTCCCAAGTTGTTGGCATGTCCGCCTCCTCGCTCTCATCTTACTCTCGTGAAAAGTAGAGCCTGTGATTTCTGCCAGAAACAGCTACACATGTCATCGATTCTTTATCTTGACAGACCATTTTGGTGGTGGTTTGGCTTCTGCTAATCTACAGCGAGCAGAACGACGAACTGTGGCGAATAATCAGTTGCCAGACCAAGATGGTCGAGCGCAGACCGCGAGTTAGGGGACACTTTGCTCATGAGGAATGTCGCGGCCAGCATCTCCCCCGGCCTCGAGCCGAATACCCCGCCTTATCGTTTTCCCTGGTCGCGTAGCTACGCAGCGAGAGCCTTAGTAGGTCACCCGCTCACAGGTCCGGCAGCTCGCTAGAAAGCGCCGCAAACGCGAAGTCGGCTCCGCGATGGCGCTGGCGATGCCGAGGGTGGGGGGGGGGCCACGCAATTCCGAAACCACGTGAAGCTGCAAAGGATGCTACGTTCAGAGTAGGGATTGCGCTACAGCGTATCGCAGCCAAAAGTGCTGTAGGGCTTTGATCCTGGTCACAGACGTGACATAAGTTTTGAGATAGTCATCTCGAAAGCGGTAGCAAGTAGCTCCAGATTGCGAATACAGATTTCTTTTCTCCCGTTCTCCAGGTCTGAAATGAAACTTCGGTCAATCCCCACGTGTTCGGCCATATAGACCTGTGTCCATCCCCGCTGTTTACGAAGACTGCGCAGTCTCTTTCCAAGTCGAATACAAATATCCCTGGACACGCAGCCAATTATCGCTGTAGCCTTTCGCCCACAAATCGGCTATAGGCCACAGAATGTACGGCGTTGCATTGTGGTGTTGATATTGCCGACGACTCCACGTTCTGCGCGGCTCATGCACGCTCAACAAACAGCGTCGGTGAGATGAATGTCCCAGCAAATCCTCATCCTTTTTGTAAGCATCCTCGCTGCGTTTCCAATTCTTCTCGGCATTCGTCGTCGAAGAGAGGGGATTCGTCACAAACTCAAGCAGGTGATCGTTGTAGAGGGCATTTACCTTGGCCTGACTTACATTATGGTGCGAAATGGCCAGCCGCTTATGGAATCCATCCTCGCAGGGCTGGTCGCGGCATTCGTGGTGAATTCTTTCATCAAGCCACGCCGACGGTATGTCCCAGCATCAGTCAAGCGCAAAGCAAGGGCAGAGTTTGAACTGAAAACCGGCGCAAAGTTCAATTCGAAGAAACACGAATATGACCACAAAGTTCCATTCTCGCGTGGCGGGAGTCATACGGCGGACAACGTCCGCATTGTGGATAAAAAGACGAATCGCTCGAAAGGCACTAGGTCAACTTGGTGGGATGTACTAGGGAAGTGATAGCTAAAATAGCGGTGCGGAGGAGTAATGAGCGAATTCGATCCAACAGCGGTAGCCAGCGGGAATTTCCTACATATGGGCTTGGGGCAATAAATATAATTACTCGGCAGATACTAACCAACATAATTTGCGCCTCCCAATGTTGTTTGTTCTCCGTTCGCTGCGCTTAAGTATCTGTTCACTGCACGGATTTACCACTCGTTGTTGTTTGCAACAAATTAAACAGTTGCGACCACCTTGGCATTTTCGTCATGCTCATTCCGGATCGCGGAAGAGAAATTTGCGAAAATTATGGCGGGAATAAAATGGGAGGAAAGTACGAAAGAGGCTGCGACTTTCTGCGGTAATGACAACAAGGTTCAAATCGGATGGGCAAACCGTGAAAAATAGGGAGACAAAACGGTCCAAACCGGTCACGGCGGAGGTGCACAGTGAGAGTGTTCCCGTTTCAGAGGCGGCGCGGCTCCTGGGAGTCTCACAACGCACGTTGAAACGAATGTGCTCGGCTGGCCACCTTGCCTCGTTTAGGACGGCGGGAGGACATGTGCGTGTACCCAGGTCCGATCTTGAACGGTTTCGACAGGGGCACGCAAGTAACGCGCCCGCCCCGGCGTCGAGTGTGTTACAGAACCGGCGGGAGCGCGTCGAGGAACTGGGCCTGGAAGCGCAGGAACTTCGCGCGAAGAGGGAGATCGAGAAGCTGCGCCNNGAACAATCGGAAGCGAAGCGTGCCCGTAGAATGGAGAATCGGACTCAGGTGCTTGCCGAACGGCGTGGTATCGAAGAAACACAACTCCAGCGTGAGCGCGATACGGAGCGACGGCATAGAGAACGACGGCAGGCTGAAGCGGAGCGCCAGCGGACGGAATTTTCGCGGCGCTGGCTCCGGTGGGCGAGCAATGCGCTCCCTGATTGGGTTACGACTGAACAGGAGCAATCAGTGACGGCTGCGGTCGAAAAGGTGTTGGCCCAGTGCGATTCCACGGAACCGGATGAGCAAGTACAGCCCGCGTTGGAAAGAGCCATCGAGCGGGCCGCCGCACCGTGGCGTTCGGAACGTGAGGAGCGAGATCGGCGCGAGCGACTGATCGAGACTGCCGTGTCCTGGCACTTGCCTTGGGGTGCCACGGACGCTGATAAAGCCAGGGTGACTGCATCCCTTCGGACAGCGCTCTTGGCTGTTCCAATCCAATCCAGTGATGCAGAGGTCCGCATCGCGCTTGACGAAGCTCTTGCTCCGGTGAAGCAATCCATCGCGGAAAGAGAAATACTCGCGCGGCGAGAACGACTTATCCAATCTGCGGCGACTTGGCTTCCAGGGAACGCGGCAGAAACGGCCAAAGCTCAAGGCGCGAGAGCCGTCCGCTCGGCCCTGTCGGATTTACCCATCCGAGCAAGCGAGACAGAGGAGCGCAACGCTGCCACTGCCGCGATTGCACCGATAAAACAGAGCATCGAGGTACGTACGGCCGCCCAACAGCAACAAGTAGAGCGCGACCGCAAGAAAGCTAACCTGATTACCTTCGCTTGTTGGCACATCTCTAATTATCTCGATCAGATCGAGGAAGAGATCGAGGCTGCGCCCTGCAAGGATTTCACCGACGTGAAACACGATTTAGAGACCGCTGTTCGCCACAGTCTGGAACAGGAGCTTACCGGCGAAGAGTCACAGGACCAAGCGAACGAGATCGCCCGCGAAATTGTGGAGGAGGAATTTGGTGATGACGATAGAAGCTAAGCCTCAGCAACAGGAACGAACAATCGTGACGTTATTTGCTTCTGACCTTCTGTGGGATGCGATTGGAGAGGGCGGCTTCATCGCGGCATTCTTCGATCTACAGCGAAAGCGGCTCCAGAAGTTAGCACGCAGGTATCAAAACCGAACGGATCAGTTTCCCGCAGCTCTAGAACGGTCGATGGCCACCTTCGTTCGTCGAAACCCAGAGGCTCACCGACGGCTCATGGGGATTCTTTATTACCAGGAGCGCATCCGTCAATCTCTGCAAGCAAGTAACCCCAGTTGCGCTGTTCCATACCTCCCTCCTTCCCAACGTCAGCTCAGGGCACTCGATGAATTGTTCCTTGTTGTGCAGCGCATCTGCGATCGTGAACCCGTTGACGCCAAGCCAAAGAGGATCGCGGACCTGTTTCGCCAATTCGCGGCAAAACGTCCAGGGCCGTTCAGCCCCATTAAGGAAAAGATATTGCAAGCGGCAAGCGTATGGATTCGGGGTCGTAAGCCTACTTACGGGAACATCGCATCCCAGGTTTTCCCACGGTACGCTCTTGCTGATGGTCATGAGCGTCGGCATCTCAGAGAAGCTGTGCGTCTCGTCTTGCGGGACACGAAAGCATCACAGTAGCGGGTAGTTCTCTCGCTTTATCTCCCCTGTATTTTCCCTCCCAGTAGTTCGCCTACATTCAACCTCAGAGGCCGACACTCATTTCATGGTCAAAATCAGACTTGTGAATCCTAGCAAAACGCTAACGGCAGAAGAGGTGCGACGCCGCCAATCCAAGGCCGTGCAATTCGCGCGTGACGTCGTGGGCGATGCGGCGCTGGTGGATGAACTTGAATCATTGAGCCTTGAGGAGTACGCGGCAAAGAAAGGATTTCGGTTGTCGAATCCCGAGGGAGAGGAGGTGAGCGATATGCAAACTCAAGCAGCTCGAACAAGTCAGCAGGAGATCAGCGCGAAGTTGGACCGGCTGACCGACGCGGTGGAAGGGCTTTGTGCAGGCGGCTCCGCAGTGCGGCGAACCAACCCCGCTGCCGATGGTCAGCCCGACATCAACGAGAAGATCGACCGGTTAAGCGATCTGATCGAGAAGCGTTGCCGGTTAACCAATCCCAGCAACAATGGAAGTCCTATCGGACCGTCATCCCCCCGTGCCCAAAGGCAACTGGCGAAACTGCGGAGGGAACGCGATGAAATCCTGGACACGCTCGAGGCCGTACAGGATGCATTGGACGACGATCAGACCGATGAGGCGCAGGACATCGTCGATGAAATCCTTAATCAGTACGAGGCCGAGGATCAGGAATAAAAAAAGCGGGCGCTTGCGACGCCCGCCGGTAGAATTTAAAATTCGACATACTCAGCATAGCACTTTTCCTACCGGCGTCAACCCCGCACGTGCCCGCCAAGTTTGAACGGTGCGAAGCGTATGCAGATTTCCGTAAGAGTACGGCGCAACCTCAAACCTGAAAGCAAAGTAGCGGCATTCGCGGATGTCACGCTGCAACTGCCGGAAGGAAAGATTGAACTCAATTCTGTTTCCGTTCTCAAACCGAACGGCAAGCCGGCCTGGGTTGCTCCGCCGGCGGCCAAAGGCGAGAAGAGATTCTTTCCCTATTACTCGCTCTCAGGCGAGATCCGCAAGAGCATTGAATCAGCGGTACTGGCCGAGTACGAACGCCAAATGACGCGCGAACCCGGCGACGACCGCTATTGAGTTGGGCACCTGCCCACGCGGGGCACAGGACTGGGCAACGGAGGACTCACAGACCATCCGACCTGGGACGCAACACGGGCTCGCTGGCGGGTGCCCTTTTGAGCCCGGAGCGGAAGTAAAGAGTCTGTGCCGCGTGGCGTAGTTTGTGCGCCACGCGGAAACAGTGAGCCCTGGCTCCCATCCTTGTAACACGGAGTGTCTCTAGTGAGCCTAGCGGACCATGCGGATAGACAAGAGCGATGGGCAAGTGGGCGGCGAATGAAGGCGAAATTACCAGAAGCACTCGGGCAGTTCCTTGCGTCCCTCGCGCCGTGGTCATGGTTCGTTAACCCGATCACGTTTAGGAGCGAAAAGTCGCCGTGCCCCGATGCCGCGATACGCAATATACAGGAATGGCTAGCTGATGTTGAGGCGCACGCTGGCAAGCCGATAGGTTGGGTCATCGCAGAAGAATTCGGCGCTTTGGGAGGACGCTGGCATTGCCACGCCCTAGTTTCTGGAACGTCCCAGCTTAATCGCCGCTTCTGGTGGTCCGAAGCGTTCCGGCGTTTCGGGCGAACTAGGATCGAGCCCTTTGATCCGGCGCAGGCGGGCGCATTCTACGCGGCGAAGTATGCTGCAAAAACGCTCGGGACAATCCATTTTGGCGGCATGCTCGCCGGTGTGGAACTCAGTCACGTAGTTCGCCGCCAGGGCGAGCGGGTCTGGGTTGATTCACTGGCGGAAGGATCAGAACCCTGCCGGACTCATGGCGTCGTACTCCCATCGGCACATCTTGAAAAAAGTTTATTCCGTTTGGGACTGGGGCGCTGGCATCGCTGAAGGCAAAAGGATGGATTCGCTCACTCAACTTAGGTGTGCTACTCTCCCCGCCCAAGCGCAACAGAACGGCGAGCGGGAGGAAGGCAAATTGGCCCGGCGCCGTTTTCAAAAAGGGAGTCTGTTTCTCAGGAAGAACAAGCGTCAGCCCGTGTGGGTAGGCCGTTGGCTAGAGGATGAGATTGAGCCAGATGGGAAAGTGCATCGCGTTCACCGCAACGAAGTGCTCGGCACCAAGGACGAATTTCCGACGCGCCGTTTGGCCCTTCGGGAACTCCAAGCGCGGTTGGACGTGGTCAACGCCCCGACGTACCGGGCCCGGCCCACGGCTACCTTTGCTCAATTCGCGGCACGATGGGAAACCACAGTGCTAATCCAACACAAACTTTCAACCCAGGCAACAATCCGAAGTCAATTGCGAAAGTATCTTGTGCCGTTTCTGGGTGCGAATCAGATGCGTGACATTCAGCCGGAAGGCGTTCAGCGATTTCTCTCCAGCCTGAAAGTTAGCCCGAAAACGGTGCGAAATCTCTTCGCAACACTTCAGATGATCTGGCGTTCAGCCCGAGCTTGGCGCTATGTCGCACACGATGCACTTGACGGCATCGTGTTGCCGAAACAGCGCAAGGCTCGGCGCTTTTTCTTCACTATCGAAGAGACGCATCGCATCCTCACGGCGGCCAGCGAACCATACAAGACATTTTATTGGCTCGCTGCTGAGACAGGGATGCGAGCAGGTGAGCTTTGCGGACTTCGAGAAGATGATTTAGACCTTGAACGTTGCTTGGTTCACGTCTGTCAAAGTGCGTGGCATGGCAAGTTGCAAGAGCCGAAGACAGATAACGCAGTGCGAAGCTTCGCTCTTTCTCCTCAGCTTGTGGCGCATTTTGGCGCATACAAACAGCGATGGCGTCCAAACGAAAAGCGGTTGCTCTTCGCCACGCGCAATGGCACTCCGTGGGACGCAAATCTGCTGGTGAAACGAAAGCTGCGACCGTTGCTCGACTCCCTAGGAATCGCGGGCGGCGGTCTTCACGCGTTTCGACACGCGAACAGTAGTTTTATGGACAGGTTAAGTGTCCCGTTGAAAGTCAGACAGCAACGGTTGGGTCACAGTGATCCCCGTCTCACACTCGGCGTTTATACACACGTAGTCAGCGAGGATGACGTGCGGATCGCAGCACAACTCGGCGAGCTATTGAGCGGGATTCCTTGCCCAAACTTGCCTAAATTGCAAAAAGAAGGGGTTGCCCGAATCGAGCAACCCTTTGTAAATTAGGAGTATGGCTGGTTGCGGGGGCCAGATTTGAACTGGCGACCTTCGGGTTATGAGGGCAATTTCGGGGCTGACACGGACCAACAGAGCCCCACGAAACCGCGTAGAATCCGGCAAATGTGCAATTTGAAGTTGGCTCGTTTTGGTTGCCGTCGGTCCGAGTTTAGGCATAGAAAAGGCATAGTACGGTTTCGCTGGTTCCGTCGGGAAAGTCCTAGCATGCCTACGTTCTCCCGGCGTTTCACGGCCTGACTCCGGCAGAGATCCGGAAATTAAGCACCTCGCTAATCCCGCACCCCGATTGGCATGCTCGATACGTGACTTACGATATGATTCCTGACCAGTGGCAAAAAACACAAAAGCAACAGGCAAGACTCCCAAAATTCTAGATGAAGGTCTTGGTCGTTTTGCCCGAGCTTTCCAGTCCGAGGCAGACCTTTGGGATAAACTTGCCGAGCTTTTCCGAAAAATGGGGCGCGAGCGCGTCAGAGTTACCCACGGAGTGCAGGAACACGGACGGGATATTGTGTTCTACGGACCGGGTGGCTTAGGCCCCGCATTGTACGCTTGCGTCGTCAAGAATGACCGGATCACGGGGGAAACGGGCAGCACGAGATCCGTGAGGACGGTCGTTGACCAGGCGAAAGAAGCATTTCAGTATCCATATTTGAATCCGGACAATGGCCAGGAGGAGCAGGTCCGTCAAGTTTTCATTCTCTCGCCCTACGACTGCTCGCCCACCGCCCAGGAATCTATTTCCGCACAAGTTAGAGGTTTCGGCGCTGTCGAATTTTGCTGTGGCTCTGCACTTCTCGAACTTTTTTCTAAGCACTGGAAATCCTTTTTCGTTGAAACGAACGTACTGGCTTCATACCTGACGGCGCTTCGCACGGGACTTCAAAACGATGCTGCTCTGATCAGAATCATCCTTCAGAAACCCGGTGTCCTCGCGGACGTTCCTGCTGATTTTGAACACATGTATGTGCCGCAGGAATTCGGCCAGACCATTAGCGAAGTTTCAGTCGGTAAGATTATTGATGAACTTCTCCAACTTTCCGACCGAGAACTTAAACTTGCCGATATCAACGAGTTTTCCGAGCGAGTCACATGGTTTCGCCGGCTCGTGGAGTATGCACGGGACTCTGCGAATGCAGCTCTCTCCTCGGTGGCCACGCTCGAAGGGACCGCTGCGATCGACTCGCTGGAAACTGCTCTTCGAGCCGAGTGGAGTCGAAGCTTTCAAGAACACGCAGCAAAAGCGCACGCAGACTTCGACAAAACATTTGGAAAGACGTTGAAGTCCGGGCATGGTGCTGCTCCGGCGATCCGCGAAAAGAATGTCGAGCTTCGTCTCGAACGCCAGGAGTCGGGCATTGCCCAGTCCTCTCAAGTCGTGGACGACCTTCGGAGGTCGTTCCGTTCGGTGCTCCAGGCCGAATGCGTCAAGGCAAACGAATTGAAAAAACGTCACTTCGGGGACGATGAATGGTTGCCATCTAATGAATTTAGGACCTATTGCGGCCTGCTGGACCTTCGCGAAGCCCTCCCCGAAGCGATCCATTTTGGTTCCGAGTCGAGGGAATTGCGTCTCGATGCGTTGTTTGCCCGTCCCGGGATGCCAATGATTATGATTTCGGCACCTGCTGGTTTCGGGAAGAGTTCCTTTTGCAGATCGCAAGCTTTATTGTGCGCTGAAGCGCTACTCTCGCATGACGGGAATTCACTTCCTGTGATGGTGCCATTGCATAAATTCACGGCAGGCATTCCGGCAACTGCGGATGAAGCGTTCTTCGATTCGCCAGAATTACGAGAGCTTCTTGAGGTTCCCCCTCCCGATACCAGAGTCCGGCTGTTTCTCGATGGATTGGATGAAGTGCCCAACCCAGACCATCAGCGCGAGATCATCGAACTGGCGCGAAATGCTGTTGCCGCGTCGCCAGAGCTTTTTACAATCGTTACGGCTCGAGACCACATTGTCGGCCCTTGGTCGAATAACGTGCCGCGGCTAAACGTACTGCCTCTAAATGAAGCGCAGCAGTTCACGCTGGCGGAACGTTGGCTTGGTTCCCCAAATGGCGCGCAAGCGTTCTTCGAGCATTTGAAAAATGTGTCGCCGCTGCGCCGTCTGATGGAGGCACCGCTGCTCGCAACGCTAATCTTAGCGGTGTACAAGAAACAGGGATTTTTGCCTCCGAACCGTTCCGCTCTCTACGATCTCTTCATTGAGCTCCTGTGCGGGGGCTGGGATGCAGCAAAAGACATTCAGCGTCACGATCATTTCGGCATTCACGACAAACGGCTCNNGCTCGTGCTCGTCGAACTCGCCGGCCGAAATCAACTCAATGAATCGCGCGACGCTACCGATTACGACTTTCGTGCAGCGATTAAAACCTCGCTCAAGGGTCTTCTGCCGCATTCAAATGATCTCTTGATCGAGCTCAGGCACGATGGTCTTTTGGTTGCCACCGCGTCAGGGGTTCGCTTTAGGCACCTCTCGTTCCAGGAATATCTGGCGGCTGAGTTCCTACACGGAGATCAAAGCGGGCAGCGCGCAAAGCCTATCTTGCGGAAATTTTATGGAGGTCAAGGTTGGTGGCGAGAAGTCCTAGATTTTTATGTAACTCGCACAACGAACCCGACGAGCATGGAGGAATGGCTGGTCCAGCAGGCTGTATCGGCCGTGAAATCGCTCGACAGTGTTTATGTGCACTCCCTCGAGTTGGATCAAAGACTCAGTTATTTACGCAGGGCATTGCGAGAGGCGTTCCCTTCATTCACCTCCAGGTATCCGGAAGACGGCGTAGTCAGCGAGTCGAATCAGCGTGGCAGTCAGATAATAGTACAGCGACGGACGCTCAGTGGCGTCATAACAGAGTGAAGAGGGAAAGCGCGCTGACCGACTCGTAGTGCGCCGTCAATGTGGTGGCCTCGTGCTCTATGTGTGGAGCGCTATGTTGCTCGAAAGAATGAGGTTCGTCTCAGGAGGGTGGCTTAACTTATTCCGGCCGTGCAGGGTCCTCCCCGTGGGGGCGGTGCGTCGAGGGTGACGGCGACCTCGAAANNTTTTTTGACGGACTTGGTTTTTGTTTTTCGCGGGGAGGTTTTTGGGAGCGGTACCCATGAAAGTTCAGATCTGGAACGTCGACAAAGTCTTTCCGTATCAACGGAATCCGAGACGCAACGAGGACGCAGTCGAGAAGGTAGCGGCGTCCATCAAGGAGTTCGGTTTTAAGCAGCCGATCGTCGTAGACAAGGACTCAGTCATCATCGCCGGCCACACCCGCCTGCTCGCGGCGCTCCGGCTCGGCATGAAGGAGGTTCCCGTCCTAGTCGCCGCCGACCTCACGCCGGCGCAGGTCAAAGCCTACCGGCTCGCTGACAACCGGGTCCACGAAGAGGCGACCTGGGACGAGGAACTTCTAGCGTTAGAACTGGGCGACCTGTCAAAGCTCAGCTTTAACCTTGAGGCGACCGGATTCGACGCCGACGAGATCAACGCGCTCTTGAACATCGACCAGGGCGGTCTGCTCCCAGGCACCGACGAGGATGCGGTACCGGAGACGCCAGCGAACCCAACGACGGTCCCGGGCGAATTGATCACGCTGGGAAAGCACCGGCTCATCTGCGGCGACTCGACCGACCCGTTCGTCATCGAGAAGCTGTTCGCCGGGGCGAAGGCCGACGCCATCTTTACCGACCCTCCGTACAACGTGAACTACGAAGGCGGCGCAGGCAAAATCGAAAACGACGACATGGAGGACGGAGCCTTCCGGAAGTTTCTGCTGCACGCGTATCTGGTCATGTACCGCGTTCTGAAGGATGGCGGCGCGGTTTATGTTTGCCACGCCGACATGGAGGGACTCAACTTCCGCAGCGCGTTCAAGGAGGCCGGATTCAAACTCTCCGGCTGTTTGATCTGGTGCAAGGATTCGCTGGTGTTGGGGCGCTCTGATTACCAGTGGCAGCACGAGCCAATTCTCTACGGCTGGAAACCGACCGGCTCGCATCGCTGGTACGGCGACCGGAAGTC
>PLJR01000364.1 GCA_003140295.1 Acidobacteriota bacterium | reverse complement strand
GTGAAGGGCGCGGACGGCACGCACTTCAACCGTCCGACCTACCTGTCCTGGCTGCCGGATAGCACGCTGTTTGTGGCGGACGGCTACAACGGGACGCGGGTAGCGAAATTCGACAAGGACGGTAAGTTCCTGATGGACTGGGGCCAAAAAGGTACCGAGCCCGAGAAGCGCCCCGGCTATTGGAATAACGTGCACGGCATCGCGATCGATCCTGTGTCGAAGCGCATTTTCGTCAACGACCGCGGCAACCACCGCATCCAGGTGTTCGACGACAACGGCAAATACCAGTCTGAGTTCAGCATGGGCGAAAACCCGTCGGATATCCACTTGATCTACATGGGCGCGGACCGCAACCTGTGGGCCTTCGATCGCGGCACCTCGAAGATGCTAAAGTACGATGAGCAAGGCCACCTGCTGTACACCTGGGGCACATGGGGCGATTTCCCCGGCGGCTTCTGGGGTGTGCACGGATTCAGCGTCGATCAGGCCGGCAATTTCTACACCGCGGAGGTGGATAACGGCCGCGCGCAGAAGTTCACCCCGCGCCCGGGCGCAAATCCCGCGATGCTGGTCAGCAAGCCCATATATTCGGCGTGGAAATAGGCGCGCCGCAAACGCGGCAGAGATTCCGGCACCGGAGTAGTAAGTAACCACCGAAACCGCCATGAGGGTTGCTCAGTAGGCGCAAACCCGTGGCGGTTTCGCTGCATTTAGACACGGCAGCAGAAGAAGACCCGCGTTGCGCGCAAAAGACCCCTGCAAGACGCACGTCCACCGCATCAGCAAAAAGCCCTGGCTTCCGGCGTTTATTTGTTTAATGGCGATTGCCGCCCCGGCGCCGGACGACCCGAGCTACAGCGGCGGAGGGACAGACCTACAGATTCGGCACTTCGTCAGGGCAGCTCGTCGGGGCAATTCACCGCGGCACTTCACTGCGGCAATTTTGTGCAACATTTTACACTTTGGTCGGTTGAAAGGGGCCTGGCAGGGGGCTATACTGGCCGCAGGATGGGCAGAGGTTTTGGGGGCTCGTAGGCTACGCCCCCCGGCATTTTTGCTTGCGCCGGCGTAACGGGACGTCCCCCCGAGTAACGCGGCGTTCGAGGCCAACGGCATATTGATTTAACGTGGCGTGGGTGAGCTCGTGCAA
The DNA here is from genome assembly GCA_003140295.1 of Acidobacteriota bacterium. GTDB lineage: Bacteria > Acidobacteriota > Terriglobia > Acidiferrales > UBA7541 > Palsa-189. The sequence goes on along the minus strand of PLJR01000364.1, from coordinate 4,245 downwards.
GCCAAAAAGCTGGCCATCATAGCTTTACTGGTTGCGGGGGTTGCCGGCGTTTCTTATGGCTGGTTCGCAACCCATGCGGCGCGCGGCGCACCCGGCGGCGCGCAGCCGTGGAAGTCGGCCGACCTTACCGCCACCTACGTCAGCACCGAGCTGCGCCAGGTGGACCCCGCAAACACCGCGCTGTTCCTCTACTACGAGATCGAAAATAAGACCGATTCCGATTACCGGCTGGGAGCTGTGCCGGGACTAGTGATCATGAGCCGGCTGCGGTCCGGCGGCAGCTTGAGTTCACAGGAAGACGTGCGCTTCAGCTTCCCTGCCTTTATCCCGGCGCGGCAGCGGGCGCGCGTGGCGCTCGAGATGCGGCACGCGTTCACGTGGCCCGCCGATAACGATCCCGCGCAGCAGGATAAGCTGCGGGACTTTGTGAACCAGCGCCTCGACAACGTGAATGAGTTTGTGCTCTTCGATCCGGCGGATCGCACGGAGATTGAATTCCCGCGCGGCTGGCAGCCACTGCAAATGGCTGCGGTGTCGCCAAAATGAACGAGCCTGAAAACGCCGGCACGACCTTTCGCATGGGCGAAAATCGCCGGATGTATCCGCGGCGCAAAATCGAACGGCTGGCGTACGTCGATTTCGGTCCCGACAACGGCGGGATGCTGATCGACATCGGCGAGGGCGGGCTGAGCTTCCAGGGCGTGGGACGCGTGACCAAGGGGCAGCCGCTGCACCTGCGATTCACGCTGCCCGGCGCAGGCAGCCGGCCGATAGAAGCCACCGCGGAGTTGGTTTGGTCGAACACCTCCGGCAAGGGTGGCGGCCTGCAGTTCATCGAGATCACGGAAAGCGCACGGGACCAAGTGCGGCAGTGGATTTTAGGCGGGGTCGCGACGGCCAGCGACTCCTGGCGGCGGCCTTTCGGCGGCATGCGCCCGCTGGCTCCCATGGATCCGATAAACCCGGCGGACTCGAACGATGTGGGCGGCTCCGCAGTGGCGCCTCCTGCGTCTACGGTCGGACTACCTGGCGCGCTTCCTGTTCCGCTTTCCGAGCCCCCTGCCCCGCCACCGAGCACATCCTTGGCAGCACCGGAGGCAGGCTTGGCCGCCGATACGCTGCTCGAGGCGGAGGGTGGGACGAGTTCCCCTGTCTCTGATGAAAACGTGTCCGCGGAAAACGTATCCGCTGAGAACCTATCTGAACGACAAAACGTTTTTGAACGAAACGTATTCGAGTCTGACCCATCGGCGCATAACGGCGCGGGACATAGTCTCGGCGAGCACGATCCTTTCGAGTCCGCCATTCGCGAGACCTCCGCTCACACCGATGACAACTTCGACGCAGCCTCTGATGGCTTCGACCTAGGCCTCACCAACGATTTCGGGAACGCTGCCACTGAGGAAAAACATCTCGATGCCGAGCACGCTGCGCCTGCTGAGCCGGTGCCGGCCGCCGAGATCTGGCCGGATCTCGCGGCCGAGCCGTGGGCGAAGAGTGCGGGGGATTTTGCGCCTGCGACGGAAGATCCCGGGGTGGCTGATCCGATTCCCGCCGTGCGGGCGATTCCGGTGCCGGCGGCTTCCCCATCGGAAACGGAAGCGGCGCGCGGTGCCGATTTTTCGCAGGAGCTCCCGGGCGCATCGGCGGACGGCGCCAAAACGTCGGCATTTTTTAGGAATGGGGGTGGCGCAACCGCCGCTAACGCCGGCGACGCAAATGCGGGCGACGCAAATGCAGTAGACGCGAATGCCGGGGTCGACAAACCAGCGCCGGGTTTTGAACCGAGCAGCGTGGTGCTGAATCCGGAATTCGATGCCCGCACAGCTCGAAATCACCGCAGTTCGGATGGAATCGAAAACGGCGAGTCTCTGATCACCAGCGTGGCCGTGATTCTGGCTTCCGCGGGCGTGGCCGTGCTCGGCGTGATGATTGGACTGCGGATTTTCGCGGCTCCGGCGGGCTCGGGCGACGCCGCAGGAGGGTCCGCATCGTCGCTGGCGAAAGAAATGCCCGCTGGGGCATCCCCGTTCGAGGTGAACGTGGTGGACGTCAAGAACCGGCGCTGGGTGCTGGGGAGCGCCGGCCCGGCGGAAAGCACCGGCGCAAATTTGGCGCGAGGCGCGCAGCCTTTGCGCGACGCAGGCGACCCGGGAGAGTCCGGCGGCAATTTCGTCGGCAATTCTGTCCGCAGTGATCGCGAGAATATCGCTACAACGCTCCCGCCGCTGCCGATCAAAGCGCCGCATTCGGCGCAACCCTTGCGGGCGGCGTCGGAAATGATGGCGCCCTCGATCGAAGGACCCGCGAGCGAAGAATCTGCGCCGCGCTTGCCTGTGATCGCGGGCGAGGAAGTAGGTCCCGCGCGGCCGCTGGAGCCGCTCCCTCCAGCACGGGCCGCGGCGGTACCAGGCGGAGCGGCGGTTCCGAGCGCCAGTTTTCCGTCGGCGAATCGGCCGGCAGCGGCCGGTCCGACGCCAGGTGGTGCGGTGCCCGGTGGCGCAGGGGCGACCGGGTCATCTCCGAATGGGTCAGCGTCAGCCGCGAATGCTCCCGCGTCGTCCGGCGGCGTTCCCGGCGTTCCTAGCGGGCCGATTGGTTTCAAAGGGCCGGTGCTGATCTCGCACATCGAGCCTTCTTATCCAGCGGTGGCCCGGCAACAACACGCCGAAGGAGACGTCCTGGTGCGAGTGATCATCGGGAAAAACGGCATTCCGCGCCAGATGCAGGTCGTGCGCGGCGACGTGAGACTGGTGCCGGCGGCGCTCGAGGTGATCCCCCAGTGGCGCTACAAGCCTGCGTTGCTCAGCGGCCAACCAACGGATTCGCAGCTCGTCGTCACCGTGTCATTCCGCCTGAGGTAATTACCTGTTATTCAAGGAAGCGTGGACGTGCCTCGGGGCACGGGTGCAGCGGTAGCTAAGTTCGCGCGTGCTGTGGCTGGGATGTGGTAAGCGTCTAGAAAATACTGCGGCGTTTCGTCTCGCAAGTGAGCCGACTACCGGCGTCAGGCAAAAGGGCGCGGGAAAAGCTACGAGGAGCCGGCAGGCCTCGCCGGGCGATGTTCGCGCGCCAGCGTAAGCGAGCGTTGCAGCAGGCGAATGGCGCGCTCCACGTCGGCATCAGAGCGCAAAAACACGCTGACCCAGCCGGAATCCGGCAGGATGTGATGCGGTTCGGCGTCGCCGGCGGCCACCAGGGCGTCGCGCACCGGCCTCGGAAAGGGAATATCCACCAGCGAATCGCGGTGCACGTGCCCAATTTCGCGGCGACCCAGGCGAAATTCAATGCCTCCGTAGCGGTGCGGCGCCGCCGACACGCCTTCCCACCGGACGGCAGCCTCGCAAATACGGCGTTCCGCTCCAGAGACGGGCATGATGCAGCCATTTTAGCGCATCGCCGCCCGTGACGCCGTAAATATGCGCGAGCTCGCATGTCGTGCGCTTGACAGGAGTGCGAGTGCACCCTATCGTTGATGCGTTTGCGACGCTGCTGAAAGCATACGTACCGGCGGGACTTTGCGATGCGAGGCGACTCTCACAATAACTCCGACGACGACTCCCACGACCGCGCCGACGGCGGCGCTTTACGGCCGCGCGTTTTGGGCTCGGAGCCTGCGGCGGGCGGGGATTGGCTTTCGCCGCTGCTGATTGCGCTGCTGGGCGCGATGGCGCTGGGGCTGATCTTTTTTCTCTCGCCGCTGATGGCGCGCGGGCGTGCAGGCTGGAGCAAACAAAGTGACTCTACGCAGCCTGGCGGCGCGCCCGCCGGCAGCGGCCAAACCGACAGCGCGGCGGGCGGGGGCGGGCAGACCGGCAAGCCGAACGACCTGCCGCTGGGGCCGCGCCAGGACGTGGCGCTGGGCGACGCTCCGGTGCGCGGTTCGCGAAACGCTCCGGTGATGATCGTCGAATTTGCCGATTACCAGTGCCCCTACTGCCAGCAGATGCATCCCGAATTAAAAATCCTACAGCAGGAGCTGGCCGGCAAGGTGGCGGTGGCCTTCAAGGATTTCCCGCTGGCGATGCACGCGAACGCGGAAAAAGGGGCGGAAGCGGCGCGCTGCGCGGGCGAGCAGGGCAAATATTGGGATTTCCACGATACGTTGTTTCACAATAGCGATCACCTGGAAGTGGCGCAGATCAAGCAGTATGCGCGCGATTTAAAACTCAACCAGGCGAATTTCGAGGCCTGCCTCGATTCGGGCAAGGAGGCCGCTGCCGTGCAAAAAGATCTGGCGCAGGG
>PLJR01000384.1 GCA_003140295.1 Acidobacteriota bacterium | reverse complement strand
GTCGAGCCGCAACGCCTGGCTGGAAAAATATCCACTGTACGATCGTCCCGAGTTCAGCGTGTCGTACTACAACAAGGGTCAACTGCTCGGCGTGGTTCTCGATATTATCCTGCGTGATGCCACCGACAATCGCGCCAGTCTCGACGATCTGCTGCGCAAGCTCAACGAACAATATGGACGGCCCGGCCGCCCGTATGCGGACACCGATGGCCTTCGGGCCGCCGCCGAGCAGGTTTTACAAGACGCGCATTCCGATGCCAAGAACGCGCTGGCGATTTATTTTACCCAGTACGTTGCGGGCGCCTCGGAAATACCCCTCGCCGATTGGCTCGGACGCGCGGGGTTTTTCCTGCGGGACCGCGGGCAGAAACGCGTGGCTCTTGGTTTTACCGTGTCCCGCTATTCCGCGGGAGCCGCCGTCATCTCTGACCTCGAACCGGAGAGCGAGGCGTCGCGCGCCGGTCTTCACGAAGGCGATGTTCTCGACAGCCTCGACGGGAGCGAGGTGCCCCGCAACGTGGGGCGCTGGCTGCGCGGCCACCANNTCGCGTCCGGCGCGCCAATGTTGAAAATAATATCGCCTTCGCCCTCGGCGAGGAGTCAGCCCGCGTGTACAGCATCGAGGAAGCGCCGCAAGCAACCGAGAAACAGGCCCGCATCCGCAACGGGTTGCTGCAGGGCGTTACCGATGGGACGCCAAATGCGCGTTAGCCGCGAGGTTTCCGCCGCGATCACCGAAAACTCTTTGACAACAGTTTGAGCGCATGATTCGCACCTTGATATTCACCGCCTACCTGGCGCTGTTAATTCTGATCGGCGGTCCGCTGCTGGTGCTTTATGGACTGATCTTCGGCGCGAACGATACGTACTATCGCGTCGGTGTCGATGCCGTGCTTTTCATCGTGCGAGCGGTGGGCATTCGCACGCGTGTGGAAGGCCTCGAAAATATTCCACCGGGCACGTGCCTGTTTGCCGCCAATCACGCGAGCAACATCGATCCGCCTGTGCTGGTGGGCGCCATCCCGCGCCGGATCGGCATCCTGGCGAAGAAATCGCTGTTCGCCATTCCCATCATGGGCACGGCCTTTCGCATGGCCCATTTCATTCCTGTCGACCGCGGCAGCGCCGAAAGCGCCTTGGCCAGCCTGGACCTCGCGGCGAAATACATGAAGGAAGGCACTTCTTATCTGATTTACCCGGAAGGCACGCGCAGCCCTGACGGCCGTTTGCTGCCGTTCAAACGCGGCGCGTTTTTGTTGGCGATTCGCGCGGGTGTGCCGGTAGTTCCGGTGGCCTGCATCGGCGCGCGGCGCATCCTGCCCAAGAAATCGCTGCGCATACGCCCCGGAGAAATACTGGTTCGTTTCTGCCCGCCGGTAGACGCCGCGGCTTACACGCCGGAGCGCCGAGGTGAGCTGGCTCGGCGCGTGCACGACGAAATCGCCGCGGCGCTTCCTGCAGACCAGCGACCGGTAGATGCGGCTCCAGAGGCTGCCGAGTGAATGGCGCGCGCTTTTAGTTGGAAATCCGCGCTCAGGCGGATATCCGCGCTTTCAGGCGAGCCACTTCAGCCTTCATGCGCCGGACCGTTTTGAGCAAGTCCGGTAGATGGTTGAGCGCGGCCGAGTTTTTCATCCATTGCCGGTTTTCGACTGCGGGCGCACCCGAGTAGAGCTGGCCNNCCCACTCGCGTGGTCCCCGCCAAGCCTGCTTGCCCGCAAAGTATCGTATCTTCGCCCACGGCTCCGCCATGTCCCACGAGCACCAAGTCATCGATTTTCACGCCGCGCGAAATCAAGGTCTCTCCCAGCGTCGCGCGGTCGATGCACGAATTTGCCTGGACCTCCACATCGTCTTCGAGCACGGTGATGCCCGCCTGCAGAATTTTGTGCCACCGCTGGTTCGCCTCGCGTGCGAAGCCGAACCCGTCGCCTCCGATCACCGCGCCGTTCTGCAAGATTACGCGGTCCCCGATACGGCACCCTTCTCGAACCACTGCGTGCGAATGCGCGAAGAAGTCGTCTCCGATGCGCACGTCGCGATAAATGCTCACAAAGCTGTGCAACACGGCATTTCGTCCGATGTGGGTGTTTTCGTCGACAAAGCAGTAGGGGCCGACGTGCGCGCCCTCGCCGATGTGCGCGGTTGACGCAATTACCGCCGTCGCATGAATGCCGGGAACGTAACGCGGTGCACTGTGGAACAGTTCCACCGCGCGCGCGAAATCAAGATACGGATTGCCTGACCGCAGCGCCGCAAGCGGCGGGTGTCCGGCGGCTCGCTCGATCGCTACGTCCTTGCCAACCAGCACTGCCGATGCCGCGGTCGTCCGAAGCGCCTGCCGGTAGCGGGGATTGGAGACAAACGTAAGCTCGCCCGGTTTCGCATGCTCGATTCCCGCCACTCCGTGAATTTCAGCACTGGCGTCACCTTCGATTTCGCATGAAAGCCGCGCCGCGATCTCGCCCAGTTTCATTAATCTCTCCGTAAGGTTCGGGACGCGCTCCGTCGAACCCATGTTATGTAGAGTATTTTGCATTTCGCCGGGTTGTAGTCATTCTTCGCCCGGCAGGAAGGAACTTAATCGGAAAAAAGTTTTGGTTGCGAAGCGGCCGCCGCGGGCGCCTTGCGCCGCGCGATCCCCACCACGCCAAGCACCGTCATCTCCGTAAGCGCGTTTCGCGGCACAAAAATGCGCAGCGCCGTACCGCTCAAGTCCGGAGGAGTGATCTGCACTCCGGAGTCGAGGAGCGCCAGGAGGTCATTGGTGACTACACCTTCGAGCGTCTCGTTGTCGCGGAATTTTAGCCGCACCCACAATCCGTCCAGTTTTGGCCGGCTGAGGAAGGCTTTGCGTTCCGGTTCGTAGTCCGCGGCAAACTCCCGAACGAAGTATATCGCGCGCACATTTTTCAACTCAACCGGCCGGTGTTCACCTTCGGTCGTCAACAGGTCTACCGGTTCCGACGTGACCAGCCGGGACGGGTTGATATAGCCATTCAGCGCGGTGCGGTCCGACAGCACAACGACGACTTTTTTGTGGGTGGAGGTGGCAGCTCTTATTTTCACAAAATGAGCGCAGAATGCTTTGCAAATCGCCGTTTTCTATGTTATGTTTTGCTCGCAGATTCTGTCAAGTGGTTACTTTTCAGGGGCTTAGGTTAGGGACACCGCCTCTTGACGCAAAAGAAGCAGATTCTCAAGTCCGCCTCTGTCATTTCCATCGTTACCGTCATTAGCCGCACTTTAGGTTATTTGCGCGATCAGCGCATCACCCTGCTTTTGGGCACCACACCGACGGCGGACGCCTTCGTGGTCGCTTACCGCATCCCCAGCCTGCTGCGTCGGCTGGTGGGCGAAGGCTCGATGACGGCCTCTTTTATTCCGGTTTTCACGAATTATCTGGCGAACGAACCGCGCGCCGAAGTCTGGCAGTTCGCCAGCCGGCTGTTCTGGACATTGGCGGCGGCGCTGGCCGCCATAACCATGCTGGGAATGGTTTTCTCCGCGCGAATGATCAGGCTGTTTACTTTTTTCTCGTCCGGGCAGCCGCAGTGGGAACAAGCGATCTATCTGAACCGCATCATGTTCCCGTATATTTTCTTCATCGGGCTGGCCGCGTTCGCGATGGCGATCCTGAATTGCTTTCACATCTTTGGCACGCCTTCGGCTACACCCATACTGCTCAACCTGGCGATCATCGCTTGTTCAGTGGGCGCGGTGTGGCGGCACTTTTCGAGCCCGGCCGTGTCGCTGGGGATAGGAGTGCTCATCGGCGGGACGCTGCAATTCCTGGTGCAGGTTCCGCAATTGGTTCGCCAGGGAATGAATTTTAACTTCGAGTTCGCGTTTCATCACGAGAGCGTGCGTTCGGTGGCCAGCTTGGTGGCGCCGGGATTTTTCGGCATCGGGGTCTCGCAGGTGAATTTTTTCGTGGACACGATGTTCGCGACCTCAAGCCGGATGCCGGCGGGCAGCGCGACCGCGCTGTACGTAGC
>PLJR01000127.1 GCA_003140295.1 Acidobacteriota bacterium | reverse complement strand
CCCCCGCCGCTCCCGCGGGCCGCGCAGCCAAGTCCAAAAGCCGCTGAATGTGTAGCTCGGGTCGTCCCGGCCGCCATTGCCGGGCGAGCCGAGGCTTTTTTCCACCTTCAATAATTGAATGCCGCGCTTTCACACCGAGCCGCGCCGCAACTCGTCTATCCGATAAAATGTTCCGCGCCAAACGATGCCGCCGCGCGCCAGCGTCACCGCAGCCGATCGCGCAATAATGTACGCGAATAGCGACGCGCCCAGCGGGTGCGTCAACGCGTACCACGGCGATACCTTGGCGCGCCACGCGACGCCCGCATGGAATGCCAGCGCCGTCAATGCCGCGATGCCAGCGAAAGCGCGCGCCCAGCCATTCGCGAAGATCACGCCCGCAAACGGCGCCACGCTCATCAGCAGGGTCAGCGCAATACTTCCCACGGCGAGCGGCAGCGAAAATCCGATGGCCGCGAACATATTCTTCGTAAGCCCGCGCACGATGTTTCCCGCTCCCGAATACCAGCGCAGGCGAACCGAATCCATAGCGATCCCCAGACCGGACCGGAAGCCTCCGCGCTTCACCAGTTTCCCCACTTTCATGTCTTCAATCACTTCCATCGCCAGGGCGCCATATCCCCCGATCGCGTCATATACTGGCCGCCGCAGCATCTGGAACGCGCCAATCCCAATGTAGCGTCCCGAGCGCGGATTCGCGGCGTTCCACGGCTCGTTGCCAAAGATAAAGCCCACGCAGAAAAATGTAATGGTCGTGATCTCCCAGAATCCCGCCAGGTCGAATCCCGAAAAGAGCGCCAGGTGGTCCCATTTGCGTTCCGCCGCCATCCGCGCCGCGCGCCGCAACACGTCCGGCGCGAAATGCACGTCGGCGTCGGTGAACACCAGCCATTCCCCATTGGCTTGTCGCGCGCCCTGCGTCAAGGCATGCGGCTTGCCGAGCCATCCGGTCGGCAATTCCGCAATATCGATCACCTTCAGCCGCGCATTGGCGCGCGCGAACTCGTGCATGATTTCGCTCGTGGCGTCTTGCGAACGGTCGTTGACCGCAATCACTTCATAGCGCGGGTAATCCTGCGCCAGCATGCTCGCCAGGGCCTCGCGGAGTTTTTCAGCCTCGTCGCGCGCCGCAAAAATCAGTGAAATGGAGGGCGCTTCGGCGTCCGCAACGGGCGGTGTTTGGGCCAAGTACGGCACGGTGAGCATGCCCCGAATCGCGCGAATCGACTGCACCACCCAGACTGCCGCAATCGCGCCAAATAGCGCTAGCCAAAAATTGTGCAAGAAAGATTGCCTCGAAAAGGGAGGATCGTCGTGAAGATCATGCTATCACACCGAACTCGACCAAATCGCCAGCCTGGTGTGGGCGGGCGTGTCCGCGTGCCTGCCAATGAGTGAATATTGACTACCGCTCGCCGATTTTATCTCGTTTGGCCCGAATTCTGCCGCCCAAATGAAAGCCTTGGTCGAGCAGAATCGCGGCCTGTAGCTCCGCTCGTTCGCACCTTCTTCTTGTCCTGCCAGAAGTTCAATTTGCAGAGCCAGGAGATCCTCTATTGAGGTTGAACACCGGGCCGCCAGGATCTGCGCTTTTCTTAAAGTGTTTTCGTCGAGACGAATCGTCACAACCTGTTTCTTATCGCTTTTCGCTTTGGCTTTTGACATGAAACGCTCCTCAACCGTCTTACCAAACCCACCGATCATAGAGTGCGCAGCGCCTACTGCCAATCATCCATTTCATTTTCGGCAAACACTCCAGGTGGCATATGCTCGCCGCTTCGAACCCGTTTTGCTGATAAAATCACGGGGCATGACCTAAGCTCATCCAAGCACCAAGGAGCGCCTTTGGATCCCTTGCACATTCCCGTCGAGAGCACCACGCTGGAAAACGGCCTCCGCGTGGTCGTCTCCCCCGACAGCACCGCGCCTGTCGCGACCGTCGGCGTCTACTACAACATCGGATTTCGACTCGAGCCGCGCGGACGCAGCGGCTTCGCGCATCTTTTTGAGCACATGATGTTCCAGGGCTCCGAGCATGCCGGCAAGATGATGCACATCAAGCTCATCAATTCTTCGGGCGGGGTCTTGAATGGGTCCACCCACTATGACGTCACCAACTACTACGAATCGGTGCCCTCGAACGCGCTCGAACGCGTGTTGTGGCTCGAAGCCGACCGCATGCGCGCGCTCAAAGTCGACGATGAAAACCTTCGCAACCAGCGCGATGTGGTCAAAGAGGAAGTCCGCGTCAACGTCCTGAATCAGCCCTATGGTGGTTTTCCATGGCTCGATATGCCTCCCATCGCTTTCCGCAATTGGCCCAATGCCCATAATTTTTATGGCGATTTCGCCGATCTGGATGCCGCCACGCTCGCCGACGTGCAGCAATTCTTCCGCACCTACTACGCGCCGTCGAACGCCGTGCTCCTGGTTCTTGGCGATGTCACGCCGGCCGAAGCCTTCGCGCTGGCCCGCCGCCATTTTGCGGATATCCCCGCCGGCCTGCCGCGCCCGGTGGCGGACACGAGCGAAGCGCCCTTCGAGGGCGAGCGCCGCGGCGAAGTGGAGGAAAAATTTGGCACGCTGCCCGGTATCGCGGTCGGCTACCGCGCTCCTGAGCGCCGCACCCCGGATTGGTACGCGCTCGCCATGCTCGANNGGGCCCACGCTGCTGGTTTCGCGCATGCTCTACAAGCCGGAATATTCGCCGGAACAGATGCTGGCCGCTTATGACGACGTGCTCGACGCCGTTCGCCAGCAGGGAATTGAGCGCGACGAACTCGACGAGGTCAAAGTGAAATTTCGCTCCGATTATTTCTCCTCGCTCGAAGGCGGCCATGGCGGCTACATTCCGCGCTACGGCTTGATGCATTATCTCGCCTGCTTCACGCTCTTCGATGATGACCCGCTGCTGGTAAATTCAATTCTGGACGGATTCAACGCCGTCACGCTCGAACAGGTTCGCGCCGCCGCTCAAAAATACCTGGACCCGGCGCGCCGCGCGCTCGTGATTCGCCGCCCGTCGAAGAAAGGCGCAGCCTGATGGCTGACGTTTCCGCGCGCCAATCCGCATCTTCCAAAACTTCGGCCCTCGAGACGCCTGCGGCCTTTGACGTTCCGTCGCTTAGTCCCGAAAGGCCGGTGGTCTGGCCTGCGCGAACCTACCGTAAACTTCCCAATGGCCTGGAAGTCGTGGTCGTCGAAGCTCACACCGTGCCGAAATTTACGGGCCAACTGTATTTCCGCAGCGGTAATGCCACCGTCGCGACGACCGCGCCCGGCCTCGCCGAAATCACCGCCAACGTCGTGCGCACGGGCACCCACCAGCGCTCGAGCCGCCAGATCGAGGAGGATTCCCGCCGCATGGGCGCCGACCTGGGCGCGAGCGCGGGCGCGGATACCAGCGCGATTGCCTTCAGCGGATTAGTGGAATTTGCTCCCGAGTTGCTCGACTTGGTCGCCGACCTCGCGCGGAACGCTTCTTTTCCTCCCGAAGAATTCGAGCACGAGCGCCGCCAGATGGTCGAGGGCCTGCGCATCGAGCGCACCACGCCGTCATTCCTAGGCAACGAACGCCTGCGCCGCGTGCTCTTCGGCCAGCATCCCTATTCCATCATTTCCCCCACCGAGGCGCAGGTCGAGGCCTACCAGCGCGATCAGCTTCTCGAGTTCTATCGCACCCATTACGAGCCTGCGGAGGCTTTGCTCGTCCTGGTCGGCGATTTTTCGGCGCAGAAGATGCTCGCCGAGATCGAGCGCATCTTTGGAACCTGGGCGCCCGTCGCCGTTGTACCTCCGCCGAATCCTCCCTTACCGCAACTGCGTGGCCGGCATGTGCACTTGGTGCACTTGCCCGTATCGGTGCAGGCCCAAATCTTCGTCGGCAATCACGCCATCACCCGCAAGCATCCCGACTGGCTGCGCC
>PLJR01000260.1 GCA_003140295.1 Acidobacteriota bacterium | reverse complement strand
GTTCTGCAGCACCTCGACAAGGCCAAAGTGCTTCGCATCTTCACCGAAATTGCCCGCGTGTTGAAGCCGGGCGGAGTTTGCCTGATCCAGTTGCCGAACGTATTAGGCCCGTTAAGCATTTTGCGCCAGCTCAAACGCGGTTTTCGCGAAGCGCAAGCGGGCACCTTCGAAATGCGCTACTGGTCGCGGCGCTCCATCCTGGAGGCTCTTCGCGAGGCTGGTTTGCGAGATGTGGTGATTCGCGCCGACGGCTTCTTTTCGCAAAATCCGCAGCTTGCAGATCTCGATCTTCTTTCGCCGGCGGGAAAACTGGTTGTTTTGACCTCGTACGCCGGACGCAAAACCGCCGGCGCGCTGCCGATTCTCACGCGCATCGCCGATAGCCTGTGGATTGAAGCGCGCGCGAAATCTTTGTAGTGTACCGATGGCACTCCGGCACCATAACAAGGAGTCGCATGTCCCGTGATTCCGATAAGGCCGTGCAGGCTCAGCGCCAGTATTACGCCGATACCGCTGAACAGTACGACAGCATGCACGCCCATGAGGCCGGCGACGACTACGCGAACATGAAGATTATTTGCACTTTGCTGCGTATGGTCGATGCCCGAACCGTGCTCGACGTGGGGGCCGGGACCGGACGAGGCCTTCAGCATTTGCGCGCCAATCTTCCGGACCTGCACGTTCGCGGCATAGAACCCGTGCCCGCGCTCATCGAACAAGCGGTCCGCAAGAATGGCATTCCGCAAGGAACCATCATTGAAGGTGTGGGAGAGGCACTGCCCTTTGAAGATGCCAGTTTCGACGTCGCCTGCTCCTTCGGAATTCTCCATCACATTCCCAACCCGGAACTGGTCGTCCGCGAAATGCTGCGCGTATCCGGTTCAGCGGTTATTATCAGTGACGGTAACCGCTTTGGTCAGGGAACCTGGCCGATGCGACTCCTGAAACTTGGTCTTTTCAAGCTGGGACTTTGGAGAATCGTCAACTATTTGAAGACGCGAGGAAAGGGCTACCTCCTCACCGAGGGAGATGGCGTCGCATATTCCTACAGCGTTTACGATTCATTCGACCGCATCACGGAGTGGGCCGACCGAATCGTGCTGATCCCCGGAGAACCGGGTAAGGTCAAAAGTTGGTTCCACCCTTTGCTCACTGCCGGCACGATCATTGTCTGTGCTTTGAAGGAAAAAACTCCACGGTGATATCCTGGCCGCTGGCCCGTACAGGATTGGCAGCCCGAGAATGCTACGTTCAATCGGCCCCCTATATGAGAGAATAGCTGTCCGTAAAGGCCGTATTCCCAAGCGATACAACGGGTGCGGGCTCTACTTGGAGCCCGCGCAATAAGTGGTCGGGACTCTGCTGGAGCCCGCGCAATAAGGGTCGGGGCTCCACTTGGAGCCCGTGCGATAAATGCTAACCGATCGACCTTACATTTTTCAGCCGAGGCTCGCCAAAGCCGCCGGCTTGGCCGCTGGCGCGCTGATCCTCGCCTGGACGGTTTCCAACTGGATCATTGCAGGCGATACCCGCGATCTCATCCTTGGCGCAGTCGGTGGGGCCGGGCTCGCCGTTCTTATCTTTGTTCTAAAGGATTGGAAAAATGGCATCTACTGCTTCTTCGTTTGGCTGGTGTTCGAAGATTTAATTCGCAAGTTTGCCGGTAACGGTTTCGCCGTATTTTTTGCCAAGGACGTCATTATAGGACTGACTTACTTATCGATGCTCGTAGCCCTCCGGGACCACCGCCTCCCAACCTTCAAATCGCCATTCTTTGCCTTCTTGGGCCTCTTTTTCGCGTTCGGCTTAGTGCAAGCCTTCAATCTGAATTCGCCCGGGCTTCTTTACAGCGCTCTCGGTTTGAAGGCTTATTTTTACTATGTGCCCATGATGTTTGCCGGCTATGCGATGGTGCGCACCGAATCTGATCTGCACAAAGTTCTCATGGTGAATACCTGGATCGCGTTAATCGTCTCCGGCATCGGGGTGCTTCAGTCCGTCCTCGGCCAGACGTTTCTGAACCCCGATGATTTGGCCCCCGACCTGCAAACCTTGGGTCGCGACACCCACTATTCTCCACTGACCCATCTGCGTGTCGAGCGTATGACCTCCGTCTATGTAAGTGACGGCCGTTTCGCCGAGGCCCTTATCCTTTTCTTTATTCTCGGCATGGGCACGGCCGGATATCTGCTCCTGCGTAACAGCCGTGGCCGCAATCTCGTTTTGTCGGGTGTAGCCATGGTGGTTTTGGCAACCGTGATGGAGGGCGTGCGCCACGCCTTTATTGCCATTCTCGTCAGCGCCGTGGTTTTAGTAGCGGCTATAATATGGGGAGCAGGCCGAAACGCCAGCCAATTCTTTCGTGCCGGTAAAGCGATCCGATTAGCGGTGACTTTTGCGGCTTTGGCGCTCCTATTTATGACGCTGCTTTATCCTGAGGCGATCAAGGCCCGGTGGGCCCTCTACTCGGAGACGCTGACTCCGGGAGCTGCCAAATCGGAACTGGGTTACCGCGCCTGGGATTTTCCGGTAAACGCCATGCAGTCTGTATTCACCCAGCCAAACTGGGAATTTGGTAACGGCATTGGAGCCGTCTCCCTGGGAACGCAATACGTCAGTGCCGTCCTCGGAACCCCCAAGCCGTGGTACGCCTCCGAGAGTGGCTACGGCTCATTGATCTTGGAATTTGGAATGATCGGCCCATTCATCTGGCTCCTTTGGACTGGCAGTTTGCTGTACTGTGCCTGGAAAGTGGTGCGCAAACTGAAACGCACACCGCTATTTCCGATTGGATTTGCGATTTTCTTTTATGCCCTTTATGTCCTGGTCTTGGGCTTCTTTTACGCATTGTCCATGTATCAGAATTATCTCTCCAATGCCTATATGTGGCTCACCCTGGGCATGCTTTTCCGGCTTCCCGGCCTTCTTGAGCAACAACTCGCCCCTGCTGCTGTCGCTGCTCCCGCCGACGTATATGTCCCTGCCCGTGCCCGAGCCTGGTAAGTAAGTCCAGTGCCCGGCGAAACTAACAGGCCCGGCAAACCCACTACACCCGGCAAACCTCGACTCGCCGTTGTTTCTCCGTTCCTCGATAAGCGTCACGGAACCGAACGGTGCATCGCCGAACAACTTGAACGCCTGGCCGGCGCCTACGAAATTCATCTTTATAGCGAACGCGTGGGAGACGACGTAGACCTCACTCACATCGTCTGGCATCGTGTGTTCATCCCTCCGGGNNTTTGGTGGTTTGCCGCCAATCATCTCTGCCGCTGGATCGACCGGCATTTTCGCGGCCTCGCCCCGCGCCTGGTTTACTCCCCGGGAGTCAATTGTCTCGATGCGGATGTCATCTGTGTCCACGCCATTTTTACGAAATTGCGCGAACAGAAGCGTGAAGGCCTGCGTTTCCGCGGCAACCCCGTGAAGCTCTGGCCCTTGCTCGCGCACCGGCGCATGTATTACGGCCTGTGCGCATTCCTCGAGCGCCACGTGTACGCGAATTCGCGTGTAGCTTTAACCGCAGTCTCCCAAAGAACTTCCCGCGATCTCGCGGTCTACGTTCCGAATAAAGATATAGCGGTGGTCTACAATGGCATCGATTCCAACCGCTTCAATCCCCCGCGCCGTCTCGAACTGCGCGCGTTGTCGCGCGCCGCTCTCGGCATTCCCGCCGGCGCGTTCGTTATCCTTATGGTAGGCAATGACTGGAAATCGAAGGGGCTGCCCTGCCTGCTGGATGCGGTTGGCCGCTTGCCTAACCCGGCATTGCACATTTTGATCGCTGGTCGGGACACCGCGGCCCCTTATCAGGAAAGCATTCACCGTCTGGGATTGTCGGGGCGGGTGGTTTTCCTGCCCGTGCGCTCGGATGTGGAATTCTATTACGCTGCGGCTGATGCTTATGCCAGTCCCTCGCTGCAGGACGCTTTTGCCTTGCCTCCGGTTGAGGCCATGGCCTGTGGCCTGCCGGCGATCACCAGTCGGATGAATGGGGGAAGCGAGATCATCACGCCGGGAGTCGATGGTCTGGTCCTCGAAGACCCCGCCGATTCCTTAACATTGTCAGCATGGCTGCAAAGGCTTTCTACGGACACCGAATGGCGCGCGAATATGGGTGCGGCAGCCGCGCGCACTGCCGCGCAGTACACCTGGGAGCGAAACGCGCTGGAGATACGT
>PLJR01000310.1:264-3651 GCA_003140295.1 Acidobacteriota bacterium | reverse complement strand
GGTCCGGGAAAGTTCAGTGTCGATTACTGGCTCGCCGGCAAGTTACGGAGCTGATCGATCGACGAAGCAGCTTGTTGCTAGACAAGAGCTTGATGGTCATTACCAGAATTTTTCAGGACGGGTGGCCCAGCCTCTGATTCGGACCTTCGGGCGCCCCGTCCTATTCAGCTTGAATCGCCTTTGGTAGCACAGTCATTCTTGGCTGTGCATTCGAAAGATTGGCCCTGGAGCAGTTGGTAGTATACGAGAAGGGCGAGAACGGTTTGATCGGCGGGTGGTCCACACAAACCTTTCTTAACGTGACGCCGACAAGTATTTCATTCGTGTACCATGGCCAGACTAGGAGCAGTGGGTGCCGCACCCTTCGTTTGAAGCTGTGAAGAAACCGTCTGAATTTCATTCTTGCAAAAAAAGAAGTGTGCCGTAAGCTCGCGGCATGAGCCCAGAAAATATGAGCAGCAAGCCTCTGATCCGCTACGTGAACCGGCAGCAGATGAGTTGGCGCGCTGTGGATGTGGAACGCTTGATTGGAGAAGAGCATCCCGCGCGGGCGATCTGGACAGTGGTCGGGCGCTTGGACTTGAGTCCGTTTTATCGAGCGATCGAGAGCAGCGCGGAAGAAGGCGGCCGGCCGGCTTTCGATCCGCATCTGCTGATCAGTCTGTGGGTGTACGCCTACAGCCAGGGGATCGGTTCGGCGCGGGAAGTGGCGCGGCGGTGCGAATTCGATCCGGCTTTCCAGTGGTTGACGGGCCTCGAGGAAGTGAACTACCACACGCTCGCGGATTTCCGCGTGGCAAAACAGAAAGAGCTGGATGAACTGTTCACGCAGGTATTGGCAGCGCTCAGCCAGGAAGGGCTGATCACGCTGGAACAGGTGATGCAGGACGGCACGAAAATCAAGGCCCAGGCCAGCACTTCTAAGGGTGCGGTTCTTTCTCAAAGCACAAGTCGCTACCGCGCGTTCCTTGCACCATCCTGTAAAATAGAAGTGTGTCCAAAACGAAGCGCAATCCGACCGCGCTGCCCGCGATAGCCCGACCGGCGCGTCATTCAAATCGCGAATGCCAAGCCCGTCCGCCTACGCATTTTGCCTGTGAAACCACTATGCGCAGCCACAACCACATTAGAATGATATCCTTACACAAAATGTCTCAGCAACCCAAATGGATTGATATGCTTACAGAAAAACACCGGGGGTGGGGGTGTGTACCATATTCTAACTCCCTGCTGGAATGCGCGTCATGACCAAGCCGGCCATAGTGAACATCGAACACGTCGGGCAACACGCCGGCGAAGAAGTGACGCTGCAAGGCTGGCTTTACAATCTCCGCGAATCCGGCAAGCTCCTCTTCCCCATCTTTCGCGACGGCACCGGGATTCTGCAGGGCGTGGTCTCGCAAAAAGAGCAGCCCACCGCCTTTGAAGCGCTCCACGGCTTGGGACAGGAGTCGAGCGTCATCGTGACGGGAAAAATTCGGCCCGAGCCGCGCGCCCCCGGCGGTTTCGAAATGGGAGTCACCCATGTGGAGGTCGTGGGCCGCGTCAAGGAGTCCGAGCCTTATCCGATTCAGCTGAAAGAGCACGGCGTCGATTTTCTGCTCGACCGCCGGCACTTGTGGGTGCGCACGCCGCGGCAGGCCTCCATATTGCGAATTCGCGCCGAAGCGATTCGCGCCGGCCGCGAGTTCATGGACGCGCAGGGCTATACCCTCGCCGACGCGCCCATCTTCACGCCGGCGGCCTGCGAAGGCACCACTACACTTTTTGAAGTGCAGTACGTCGACGATCAGAAGGCCTACCTCACGCAGTCCGGCCAGCTTTACAGCGAAGCGCTGGCGGCGGCGCTTGGCAAGGTTTATTGTTTTGGCCCCACCTTTCGCGCCGAAAAATCCAAGACACGCCGTCACCTCACTGAATTCTGGATGCTCGAGCCGGAGGCTTCCTACGCGCACCTGGAAGACATGATGGCGCTCGGCGAAGGTTTGGTCAGCCACATCGTTCAGTCGGTGGTGCGCAATCGCCGCCGCGAACTCGAAACCCTCAAACGCGATATCCCGAAGCTCGAAGCCGTCCTGCCGCCCTTTCCGCGCATCACCTATGACGATGCCGTCGCGATTTTGCAGCAGCGCGGCAACCCGGCGAAATGGGGCGATGACTTCGGAGGCGATGAGGAAACCATTCTCTCAAGCCAATTTGACCGCCCGGTGATGGTTCATCGGTATCCGGCGGCCATCAAGGCCTTCTACATGGAGCCCGACCCGCTCCGATCGGAGCTGGCACTGGGTTTCGATATGCTCGCGCCTGAGGGGTACGGCGAAATCATCGGCGGCGGCGAGCGCATTTCGAGCTACGACTTGCTGGTCAAGCGGCTGCGCGAAAATAATCTGCCGGAAGAGGCGTTCCAGTGGTATCTGGATCTGCGGCGCTACGGCAGCGTGCCACACGCGGGGTTTGGCATGGGCCTCGAACGCACCGTAGCCTGGATTTGCGGAACTGAGCACATCCGCGAAGTCGTCCCGTTCCCTCGCATGATCTACCGAGTGTATCCTTAGCCCACGCGCGCGCCGCGGCTGCGATTTCATTTTACCGTTATTCGTCGCAGCGAGCGTGAGGTATTCGTCGCAGGGGGCGCGACGCAAACAGCATGGCGCAGAAAATCCGCATCATCGGCGTTCCCATGGACCTCGGCCAGAGCCGCCGCGGCGTGGACATGGGGCCATCCGCTTTGCGTGTCGCAGGATTGCAAGCGCGGCTGAAGCAACTTGGTCATCAGGTNNGCGGCCCTGACCGAGAGCACGCTCGCCGACGGCTGTTTGCCGGTGGTCCTGGGCGGCGATCATTCGCTGGCAGTCGGATCGTTTTCGGGCGTGGCGCATTTTTTTCGCGAACGATCCAAAAAAGCTGGCCTGTTGTGGCTGGACGCCCACGCGGATATGAATACGCCGGAATCTTCGCCCTCGGGAAACGTGCACGGAATGCCGCTGGCCGCGCTGATCGGCTGCGGCCCGTCGGAACTGGTGGAGCTGTTCGACTATAAGCCCAAGGTGGATCCGCATAACGTGGTGCTGGTGGGCGCGCGCGATCTCGATCCGAAGGAGCGTCGCCTGATCAAAGAATCCGGCGTGCACGTCTTCACCTNNGGCATCCGCGATCTCGATTCGAAGGAGCGGCGATTCGCGAAGGAGTCGGGCGTGCACGTCTTCACCATGCGGGATATCGACGAACGCGGGCTGCGCGAAGTCATGAGTGAGGCGCTGCGTTTTGCCTCCGACGACACCGATGGCGTCGCCGTCAGCCTCGATATGGATTTCGTCGATCCCGTGGACGCGCCCGGCGTGGGCACACCCGTGCGCGGCGGCGCCACCTACCGCGAGGCGCACCTCG
>PLJR01000310.1:0-250 GCA_003140295.1 Acidobacteriota bacterium | reverse complement strand
CGGCCGTGCTCGGAGTCGAGCTGATCCTGTCGGCCCTCGGAAAGAAAATTCTGTAGCGTACTTTTCCTATTCTTGGCGAACCACCACCTATGACTGCTCAAAACAAAAAGTTGCGTATCGGCGTGATCTTTGGCGGCCGCTCCGGCGAACACGAAGTCTCCCTGGCTTCGGCGGCCTCGGTAATTCGCGCGCTCGATCCCGAGAAATACGAGGCGGTGCCCATCGGCATCACGAAACAGGGCCGCTGGCT
>PLJR01000311.1 GCA_003140295.1 Acidobacteriota bacterium | reverse complement strand
TCCCCTTTGGCCCTGCAAGCCGCGCTGCTCAAGGACGAGTTGCTCGATCCCGTCGATCAGCTCTTGGAGGACCCCGCTTTGCTCGACTTGGTCCGCCAATGCCTGGCGACACGCAGCCCTGCTTCGGCGCGCACCGGGCGGCCTGGCATCGCCCCCGATCGTCTGCTGCGCTGCTGTGTCATGAAGCATCTGAAGGGCTGGAGCTTCCGCGATTTGGAACGGGAACTCCGCAGCAACTTGGTGTACCGGCGTTTCACCCACTTCGATGCCGAAGCCACACCCGATTTCACTACCTTCAGTCGAACCTTCACCTTGCTAAGTCCGGAGATCACCGAACAGATTCATCAGCAGGTGGTGCGCCTGGCCAGCGAACAAGGCGTCGCGCAAGGCCGCAAACTGCGAACCGACACTACGGTCGTCGAAAGTAATGTTCACTATCCCACCGACAGCACGCTTTTGAGCGACGGCATCCGGGTGCTCAGCCGCAGTCTGCAACGGATCGCCGCCGAGTGTAAGGGCGGAGCCCTGGACGTAGTGCATCACGGGCGCGCGGTGAAACATCGTCTGTTGGAGATCAGCCGCGCGGCCAAGTCCCTTACCGAGACCAACCAACAGCGCATGCGGGATAGTTACCAGAAATTAGTGGCGCTGACTCGGGGCGTGGTGCGACAGGCCAGCGAAGTGGTGCACCGATGGGGGAAGGGACGGCTGAAAGTAGTAGGCAAGCTCCTGCGGGTAGAAGCACAGGTCGGCCAGTTGCGGCACTTTCTCCCTTTAGTCGAGAAGGTGATCACGCAAACCAAGGAACGAGTGTGGGGTGGAAACTGCCACGTGGAAGGAAAAGTGTTGAGTCTGTTCGAACCGCACACCGAAGTGATTCGCAAAGGGAAAGCGCATAAGCCCAACGAGTTTGGTAGGCTGGTGCGCATTGACGAGGTGGAAAACGGCATCGTGAGCAGCTACCAAGTTCTGTCTGGCAACCCAAGCGATACTACTGTCTGGATACCGGCCCTCCAACAACATCAAGCGTGCTTCGGGCAAGCGCCCAAGATGGCCACCGGCGACCGAGGTTTTTTCTCTGCCAAAAACGAGCGTGAGGCGCAAGAGCTAGGGGTAGAGAAAGTGGCGCTGCCGGCACGCGGGCGTCTCTCGGTCAAGCGGACCAAGCAGCAGAAGCAGCGTTGGTTCCGGCGAGCGCTGCGTTGGCGAGCTGGCTGTGAAGCTACCATCAGCACCCTGAAGCATCCCTTCTCCATGTTGCGAGCCAGCTACAAAACAGGTCTTGGATTTCAGCGTTACGTGGGCTGGTGTGTGATTACCAAGAATCTGTTTTCTATCGCTCGCTATCAAGAGCGTAGGAGGGGTCATGGCTAGGTCGGTTGATGCTGCTGCCCAACGACGCAAATTGCTGGGCGAGATTGCAGGTCTGGCCGAGATCGCCATCTTCGGAACTCTATCGGAAACCTACCGCACCTGCGGACGAGCGGGCTGCCATTGCCAGGGAGATGGACCCAAGCATGGTCCGCATCTGAATGTGAGTTACCGCGGGGAGCAGGGGAAGACCACCGGCTACTACGTTCCCCAAGGAGCCGAGGAGGCCACGCGCCATGGGGTAGAGGCTTGGCAAAAAATGCAGCAATATTTACGAGAACTGGCGGAATTAAATAAGGATCGCAATTTGCGGCACGCCCGCGAGGCCGATTCGCAATGAAGACCTGGTTCTCTTTAACCCTGGTCTGCTGGGCATGGCTATGTCTGTTACTCAGCTTCAGTCAGCAAGCCGGCCAGAACCACCCGTTGCAGGTTGTCGGCTCGGGACCATGGTTCGATCGATGTAAAGAACCCGCCTCCGGCTCACCCACAGCATCGGTTCTGAGAAACTTGGAATTCGATCAGGCTCGCGCGGGACCTCTCGAGTCTCTGGCCCCCGGCCGTGCGCTGACCGCGCACAATATCGGCCCGCCCTGCCAGGACACCCATGGGCCACCTGAACCCGGAGGACCCTGGCGAGTAGCGGATCAAAATGGGCACTCAAAGCAACATCGAGCCACCTTGCTCCACGAATTTACTGGCTCAACCGACCGAATTTGAAGAATCGGGGTTTTGCAACAGCCTTTAGCTAGTGTAGTGTCCAACAAATAACTAGACAGATAGAGCTGCTCGGTGTACGTTGAGTCATGCCGCGACCCGCTCCTGCCGTCAGTCTGAGTATCGGTGATCAGAATGAGATTCAGGAATGGTTGGTGGCCCACGGAACGTCACAACAAGTTGCGCTGAGGAGCCGCATCGTCCTGGCCGCGGCTGAAGGGCGCTCTGACAGCGCCATTGCGCGCCAGCTACAGGTGAACCGCCACACCGTCATTCTCTGGCGGCAACGTTTTCAAGAAGAGGGCAAGGAAAGTCTGTGGGAGGTGGCACCCGGACGGGGCCGCAAGCCGACGTATGGGCCAGAGAAGATTCAAGCGGTCGTGGATGCCACCTTACAGACCAAGCCCAAAGGAATGACGCAATGGAGTTGTCGACGGATGGCAGAAAGCCAGGGGTTGAGCAAATCCACAGTTAGCAACATCTGGCGCAGTCATCATCTGAAACCGCACCGAGTCAAAACGTTCAAACTGTCGCGCGATCCTAAGTTTCTTGAGAAGTTGACCGATGTGGTGGGGCTTTATCTGAATCCGCCAGAGAAGGCACTGGTGTTGTGCGTGGACGAGAAGAGCCAAATCCAAGCGCTAGACCGCACTCAGCCCGGGTTACCGATGAAGAAGGGCCGCTGCGGCACGATGACTCACGACTATAAGCGCCATGGCACGACCACACTGTTCGCAGCGCTGGAAGTCTTACAGGGTCGGGTCATTGGCCAGTGCTATGAGCGGCACCGACACCAGGAATTCCTCAAGTTTCTTCGCCGACTCGAGGAGGAGTTTCCTGGAGACGTTCCGTTGCATTTGGTGATGGATAACTACGGCACTCATAAGCATCCACGGACCGTGGCGTGGCTCAAACGACACCCTCGCTTCATCTCTCACTTTGTGCCGACCAGTTCCAGTTGGTTGAATCTGGTCGAACGCTGGTTCGGAGAGCTGACTTCCAAACGCGTGCGCCGAGATTCGTTCTTCAGTGTCGACGATTTACAAAGCGCCATTCTGGATTTTCTGAATGCTTGGAACGAGCATCCGAAACCCTTCGTCTGGAAGGCCACGGTCGAATCCATTCAAGCGAAACTCGCTCGCTGCCGCCAGACCTTGGAACAAATCCGGCCCGGATGCACCAAACCGCGGACCAAAAAGAGGAAGAATGGACTGTCTAGCTAATTCTTGGACACTACACTAGCGAAGGGGTCTTTTTAGTGACGGATTCAGATCCATTTGCCGGGAAGCAGCATTTGCGAGAAGGCGGTCGGATTCCGCACATCCTGCGATTGCATAAAGGCTATTGCCTCGCCCATTTGTGCGCGGCCCAGCTCATCCTGGCGAAGCAAGCCGCAGTAATATCGGGCGGCTGAGGCATACGCTTGAAGAGACAACTTTTCAAATCCCTCATAGGCTTCGTTAAGGGTGCGTACAGCTTCTGCGTGCCTGCCCTCACCAGCGGCAAGTCCAGCGAGCAGAACTCGGCTCATAGGCTCACACCAGTCCGAAGGGATGCGCTTGAGCCGCTTCGCATAGTCTTCGACCTCTCTACGCAAAACGTCGTCGCTGGGGTTCTGNNCATGATTGTGAGGATGCGCCATCGAAGGATGAAGGACTTCGACATCGGCCCCCAATCTCTCAATAGTTCTTCTCTTGCCCGCTCGTAATCGCCTAAATACAGGTAGCTTTCTACTTGTATGAACGTGGCGCCGTAATGCTGAAGGTGGTAGCCCGTGTGTGGCCAATTTTGATGACCCCATAGGTTTTCTTCGTATGACAGTTCGGGCATAGAACCCATAAATTCCGCAGGTTTTCGGATCCTCTATCTGCTTTATCAATGGCCGTGGACTATTGCCCGCGTGAACGCGGCTCAGTTCGGCATCAAGACTACGGCGTGAGCGAAGAAACGAAGAAAACCAAATGATCAAGGTCGTATGGGTCTAACAAAAATCTTATTGGCCACTCTGCTGGCAACACCACAAATATCCTTAAAGGGCCTCGCTTGAAAGACCGATTGCGTTCCTGCTAGCTTCAAAATCGCGGGAACGCGCTTCTTGACCTCTCCGTGTATTTCCTTCATTTGCTGGACGGCTGTGGGTCCGGACTGACAAAAGCATTGCAAAGCTCCCTGAACACCCCCGCAACCCGACCATCGTGAATGTACGTGTCGGTTCCGTTCAGGTCGCTCAGCGACTTCTCCAGCCTTCGGTTCTTAGCTTCGAATACATACCAAAGGTGTTCTCGCCTCCCCATTTTCTCCCAGGCTACAGAAAGTCCGAGTTCGAAAGGCATATTGAAACGGGGCGTCGGAGGGCGTTTATGATTTATGATCCAGTTCCACTCTGGAAAGATCGTGCACAGAGTATCGACAGCTCTGAATCAGATCCCAGATACGATCCAGTCGGCGCGTGCCGCCAGGGATTTCAAGCGTCGCTCTGGGGATGAGGCCGAACGCGCAGATTCCTGAGATGTATGCTAAGTAGAGGTCCTGAAAGTTAGGGTCGTATGGAAC
>PLJR01000358.1 GCA_003140295.1 Acidobacteriota bacterium | reverse complement strand
AGCGTAATGCTGTCCCCTTCGGAAGCCAGGTGTTGCAATTTGTCCGACATCACCATGTTTTCAAACGCGTTCATTAATGTTGGCAGCGCCACCGGCAGGGTGACATGATTCAACAGCCAGCACACGTTCTTGAGCGCGTAGGGAACGCTCTGCAGAAAGTGGGGTTTACGCTCATAAAAGCCGCGGAATCCATAAGCGCCGAGCGCCTGCATGATGCGCACATAAACGTAGGCGTAGTAGCGCCTCATGAACACTTCGCGATCGATCTCGATGAAACCCGAAAGCGTCTGCAGATAATGGTCGAGGAGTTGCTCCCGTAATTCTGCCGGAAGATCGGCCTTGGCATCGTACAAAAGCGAGGCTATATCGTATTGCAGCGCACCCTTGCGCCCGCCCTGATAGTCCAAAAACCACGGATTTCCGTCTCGCAACATGATGTTTCGTGATTGGAAATCCCGGTAGAGAAAGTAATCGCGGTCGGCGCTCAACAAGAACTTGGTCAAGCGTGCGAAGTCATCTTCCAGCGCCTGTTCATCGATGGGTATTTCGGCGAGTCTGAGAAAATAATATTTGAAATAATTCAAGTCCCACGCAATCGACTGGCGGTCGAAGCTCGCCCGGGGATAGCACAGTTTATAATTCAAGCCACGTCCGCCTTCGATCTGAAAGCGCGGCAGCATGGCCACAACTTTGCCATAGGCTTCTACCGTCACGGGAGCGATGTCTTCACCGGTACGATTGTTGGAAAGAAAGTCGAAGAGCGTGGTGTCTCCCAGGTCTTCCTCAAGGTAGGCGCCGCAAGTTAAATCTTCCCCATAAATTTCCGGCACGGGCAAACCGCGAAGCCGGAAATGCCTGGAAAATTCGACAAAAGCAATGTTTTCTGCACGCACTTCGTGCAGAACGCCGATCGCGCTGAACTTGTCGTTGGCCAGCCGCAGAATCTTGCGCGCGGATCCGCCGAGCTGACCGTGCAGCGGCTGCACAGTCGTGGCGGCTGAGTGGAAATGCCGTTCAAACAGCTTTTCGAGAATGTCCATGGCGAGGGTAGGACCGATTCAAACTTGGGAATTTCCAGTATGGATGGCGTCCGAAATCACTATTCTCTCCAAGTAGTTTGGTGACGCTGAGCTGCCGCAGGCGCATTCCCAGGCCGGCTTTTGCATAAAAGGGAACGCAACGCTTCTTCGTTCAGACAGGCTTGTCTTTCGCGGGCGCCCGTTCGATGCCCGGCAAAAATTCGTATTTTTCTATAGCCGCAGCCACGCCCGCGGTTTCACCTGTCATTTCGCACCGCTGAATGCGACCGAAACACACCACCCGCACCGGACCTGCCAGCGTGATCTGATTGGGCAGGGTCATTTCCACCTCTACCGGCGTCCCTTCCTTGATGCCTTCCCGCAGATCAAAATAAATACCATTTGAACTTACATCTTTACATACCGTTACGGCTTCGCGCGTTTCACTGCCATCTCTCCAGCGAATCGTGACGGGCAAATGAAGTTCAAAACGAGGGGCACGACGGCGCTCGGCAGAAGACAACATCGGTTCTCCTCAATACAGTGCAGAAATCAACTGTCGATTATTCGAAATACCCGCCAGAGCATTCTGGTGGGGTTCGTTCGAATTATTAATACCCCCAACTGCCTTAAGTTATCATACCGTCCGAAATTTTCATTCCCCGAACGAAGGGGACGCGACGTGTTGGATAAGGCGGGCTGATATAATGTTGGCATGAGAATTATCTTGTTCACGGGGAAAGGGGGAGTGGGGAAAACCAGCCTCGCTGCTGCTACCGGAGTCAGGCTGGCGCAGCTTGGTCACCGTACGCTGGTGATGAGCATTGATCCGGCGCATAGCCTGGCCGATTGCTTCGATTTCAATACCGACCTGTTCCATCTCGAGACTTCAGACCCGCTGCAGATCAACGATAAACTTTCGATCCTGGAATTAAATATTCAAAGAGAGATCAAGCGTCACTGGCAGGAGATTTCGTCCTACGTCAGTTCTGTTTTGCGCACCACGGGGATTAGCGGCGTCGAGGCTGAGGAACTCGCCATTCTGCCCGGAATGGAAGAACTCAGCGCCATGATGTACATCAACCAATACCGGCGCGAGCACCGCTATGACGCGATTGTGCTCGATGCGGCCCCGACGGCCGAATCTCTGCGGTTCATCAGTATGCCCACGACCCTCGACTGGTACATGAAGCACATCTTCCCATTCCAGCGCAATTTGCTCAGGGCCGTTCGTCCCATCGCCAACCGCGTGGCACCCTTCGAACTGCCTACCGACAACTACTTTGTAAACATCCGCAACTTATTTGAGAAGCTGGAGGGCATCGGCGAAATCATGGAAGACCCGCGAACCACCAGCGTGCGCCTGGTGACCAATCCGGAGAAGATGGTCTTGCGGGAGACGCAGCGCGCGTTCGTATACTTCTCGCTGCACGGGCTGACGGTGGATACCGTCATTGTCAACCGCGTGCTCCCGGCAGAGGTGATGGATACATGGTTCGACGAGTGGCACCGATCCCAGGAGAATGTGCTGCAGGAGATTGACGAGTACTTTTCCCCGGTGCCGGTCAAGCGCATCCCTTTATTCGCGCATGAAGTCCTAGGCAAGGATCGGCTACAGGAACTGGCCAAGGTATTGTATCCTGCCGATGAGGATCCGTTGGCCGTAACTCGAACCGACAAGCCCTATACTTTCGAGAAAAGGGACGGAATTTACGAGATTCGGGTGCTTATGCCGTTTGCCGTGAAAGGCGAGATAGGCCTATTCAAGAAGGGCGATGAACTCGTGGTGGAAATAGGCACGCTGCGCCGCCATATTGGCCTGCCCAGGTCCATGGCCATGTTGCGGCCGTCGCGTGCGAAGCTGGATAACGGAGTCCTGATAGTTGAAATGCAGGAGGGACAATGAACACACCAGAAAGCAGTCAGAATACCACGGCGCAAGGCGTCGCTTACGAGCGCTGCCTATGTCGTGAGGTCGTGGATGCTTTGCGGGCGCGCCTCGGCGTTTCACCGGCGGTAAAGCAGCATCTGGCGAACTCGCGGATTGAATTTCTCAAGGCCGTCCGCGAGGTAATCAACCAACGCATTGAGCACCTGTCACAAGCAGGGAACCAAGGCTCCAAAATTCAAGTGGAGTAAAGAAATCCGCTACTGAAGCGGTCCGCAGCGGCCAGCCTATCGCTTTGTCCAGATGCGTCAGTTGGAAGTTCGACTGAAAATAACGCAAGCGTTTTATTTGTCCGGCCCGCCGGGGCAACCACCGTTGCCGCCATTGCAATCACCGCCGATATGTTCCGGCAATCCTTTTCCGGCCACCTCGATTTTCATGCCCGCAGGGTCTGCGATCGTCCATCCATATTTCGTATCGGGCTGAGGCTGGTAACCGCGGCGCTCGAGATCGGCCTTGACCATCGCCTGGTCATAACTCTCGACTACGGGTGCAAAGTGCGCGACGTACGGCTTATGATCGGGACGCCCGCTCCTGCGAAAATATAAGGTGTTGTCGCCAAATCGCAGGAAACATATCGGGCCGCCCTTACCATCTACGCCAAATACATCGCCTGGTTTGTAATAAATCACCTTCATTCCCAGCAGGTCGGTATAAAAATCGCGGTTTTTATCGATGTCGGCCACATTCAGAACCACGTGGCTCATGGCGTAGGCCTTATAGCCGGTGCCGTCGGGTTTGGGCACAGCGCCGAGATTCTTCAGACCGTCAGATTCTTTAGCCGCCGCCCCACCTTGCCCGGGGAAAACGCCCTTCGTTGCGCAAACTTGGATTCGATAGCCATTCGGATCCGCGATGGTCCAGGCGTAGGGGCCATCCGGCTGTGGTTTTAAGCCTCGCCGCTCGAGTTCGGCTTTCACCGCATCCAGTTGGAAGCCTTCGATCGAAAATGCCAGATGATCCACATTGCCTTGCCCCATCTGCGCCGCCCAATTCGCCGCGCCGGCCGGCCTATCGAGGGCCTGCGTCAAGGGACGAATTGATGTGGTTATACGCCACGGCTTTGAACGCTGGCGCACCAATCTCGCCGGTTGGTGCCGCCAGCGCCGAGAATCCTGGCACGGCGTTCGCAGCGAATGCCGCCGT
>PLJR01000088.1 GCA_003140295.1 Acidobacteriota bacterium | reverse complement strand
CGCCGTGCTGCTCTGGTCAACGCCGGCCAGTTGTGGATTTCCGCGGGCCTCCGCCCAGTACGCGGTCATAACGCCCATTAGAAACAAGACTGCCATGGCCGACCATATCGCCCAGCCGTGCCGTTGCGATCCGGTCATGCGCCCCAGGGTGTAGGTGAGTCCCGAAGAGATNNTCAAACGGGTGCGCGCTGTTGGCATTGAAAAAGCCGCCGCCATTGGTGCCCAGTTCCTTGATGATTTCCTGCGAAGCCACCGGCCCTTGCGCGATCACCTGTTCCCGCACCACCTGTGTAGTCGTCTTCCCGTCCGCGCCGGTAGCTTGCACCGTTTGCGGCTCCGTCAATTCGGCCGTCGTGTACGGCTTCAGGTTCTGCACCACCCCCTGCCCCACCAGCACCACAGAACCCAGCAGGCAAATCGGCAGCAGCAGCCACAGCATGCAGCGCGTCATGTCTACCCAGAAATTGCCAAGTTTCTCGGTCTCTCTTCGCGAGAGTCCGCGAATGATCACGATGGCCATCACGATTCCGGAAGCCGCCGACGTGAAATTGTGATACGCCAAGCCCGCCATTTGCGTCAGATAACTCATCACCGCCTCGCCGGCATAGTTTTGCCAGTTCGTGTTGGTGGTGAAGGAGGCCGCGGTATTGAACGCGAGCGCCGGCGGTACGTTCGCGAGCTTTTGCGGATTGAACGGAAGCCAGAGCTGGACTCGCTGCAGCAGATAAAGGAGTGCCATCGAAACGCCGCTGAACAGCAGCATGGCCACCGCGTATTCGGTCCAGCGCATTTCGTGCGTTTCATCCACGCCCGTAAGTCGGTAGACGATGCGTTCGACCGGACGCAGTACGGGGTCAAGGAAAGTTTTCCCGCGCCCAAACACCCGCGCCATGAAAACGCCCAGCGGCTTAGTGATCGCCAAAACTACGGCGAGTACCAGCAGGATTTGGAGCCATCCATTTGCGGTCATGTTAAAACTTCTCCGGTCTCAGGAGCGCGTACAACAAGTAGGCGCAAATCCCGGCGCAAATCAAAAGCAGCGTGGCATTATCCGCAGTCATCGGTGCCTCCTACCTCAATCGCTCGCAGGCCTGCACGTAAGCGATGGCCACCACAACGAAAAACACGGTGGCCGCAACAAAAATCAGATCAAGCATGGCGATATCCTTTCGTTGCGCCGCCTTCTTGGCTATTTGATTCTGATTGGGCGGCCGAGTTACGGCCCGAATAGCCTTGCCGCCGCGGAAACGAAATTTCCGTGCCCTGGAGCACGGGCGGTGTTCGCGTCGCGTCTGCTCGACGCGGCCTTACAACTACCATTCTTGCCGCTGGCGGCCGCGGCGTTGCGCTGCCGCGCGCGCGGTCTTCGCTTCTAAAGTGCACGAACGCGAATACCAAAAAGACTTCGCAGGCGATGCCTAGAATCAGAAAGATTATTGTCGCCATGTACGTCCTTCAGTCAGCCGCATCGTTTGCGGCCCCCATTTACAACCCGATGGTAGGTGTCCAGCAGTTAGGAAGGCGTGAGAAAGTCATAAGGATTTCGTAAAGATGCCGTCGCAGCGTTTGACCGGGCAGAATCAACCAAAACTTTCGATTGGCCCGTAAGGTCGTTGTTGTTTATCAATTGGGCACAGAAACGTACTAAGCAGAAGCCTGGGCCCCGACTACAGGTTTCACACTGTGGGCAGCAACTCGGTAGAATGCTATTTATGTGGGGCGGACAACATTGCCGAGCGGACGTTGACGACTTGGGAGGTGAAAATGGCGGGTAACAGGCCTAAGGGTAACTCGGATGGCGCGGCGGCGCAGATGGCTCGCGCCACACCGGAGCGACCCAGTGGACCCCATGAAAGGGTCGTTTCTATTGCCACGGGTGTTTCGCTGCCTGATTACGCCTTTGACCGCGATTCTGTAGAGCGGGTCCTGGACGCTGCTTCGATGGAGGACGATACCGATTTAGGGCGCGTTCTGCGCGAGGTCAAGTACCTGCGCGAGGTGCTGAAGTCGGGGCGGCCGGATCCCGAAATCATGAGTGAAGCATTGCTGCTCGCCGTTCGCTGCGCCTTGAAACACTCTATTCTCGAACGGGAGCTATCTCTCGCGCTCACCGATGATCTCACCGGCCTAAACAACCGGCGCGGTTTTATGAGCCTTGCGGCGCACCAGTTGAAACTGGCACGGCGTAACACCCAAGGAGCGTTACTGTTTTTCGCTGACGTCGACAATTTGAAATTCATCAACGATTCCTATGGCCACCGCGAGGGCGATCTGGCCCTGATGCGCGCCGCTGCAGCCCTCGGAGAGACATTCCGTGATTCCGATGTACTCGCTCGCTTCGGAGGAGACGAATTTGCCGTACTCGCGATCGAAACCTCCAATCAAAACCAGCAAGCCATCCTTCGCCGCATGGACGAAAGCTTGGCAACGTTGAATGCCGACGAGTCTCGGTATCAAGTCCGTCTGAGCGTTGGCGTTGCCCGCTTCGACCCGTTGCAGGCGCTGCCGCTCGATGAGCTTATTGTCTGCGCCGACGAAGCTATGTACGAGCAGAAGCGCCGCCGTCGCACTTAAGTCTGCCTACGTGTGTCTGGGCACGTCGTGCCCCTATCGGCTCCGGCGAGCACGCCACATGCCACCCCCAAGAAACATGAATGAGGACGGCAGGCACGCCGTCGTACAGACATATGCGTTTGCTGAGCCTGCATGATCCTACCGAATGCGGCGCTGGCCGTTTACGCCTGCGCCCTCGATCATAGTCATAGTAGGTAGCTAGCGCCTTCTTCGTGCCCGATTGCCGCGCCTTTCTGAACTGGGCGTACCGGCGCGCGGTGGGGTTGACAACACGGGGGAAGCGGGTTTATAGTCTGAGTTAGTTAACTAACTTAGAAACGGGCATGAGGAAACCACAACCAGACAAGCGCACACGGCTGATTGAGACCGCCATGAAGCTGGCGTATCGGAACGGTTTCAGAGAGACGAGCCTGGCGGACATCGCCGAAGCCGCCCACGTTCCGGTAGGGAACGTTTACTACTACTTCAAGACCAAGGAAGAACTTGGGGAGGCCGTTGTGGAGCGGCGCCTGGCGCAATTTCGAGAATTCCGGGAGGAGATCGACCGGTTGAGTTCTCCGAAGGAGCGGCTGTTTACTTTTGTGGAAAGCATTCATAGGAACCGGGAGCAGCTTGCGCGTGGGGGATGTCCGCTGGGCGGCTTGTGTTCCGAGTTGCACAAGGAGGGCGGCGCTCTCGCAAAGAAATCCGCGGCACTCTTCAGCGAGCCAATGGGCTGGCTCGAGGAGCAATTCCGGGCGGCCGGCCATGAAGAGGATGCACGAGAGCTTTCCGCGCATCTCTTCTGTGCTTTTCAGGGTATAGCCGCCGTGGCACACGCCGCTAATGACCCCGGCTTGGTGGTGATGGAGGTAAAGCGCCTGAAAGATTGGATCGGCACGCTGTGGAGACCGAACGATCGAGCAACAGGTGCAATCGACAGAAAGGAACAAGACGATGAAAGCAGCGCTTGATAAAGGACAGTTCGGACCGTGGGCGCTCGTCACGGGCGCTTCCTCGGGAATCGGCAAGGAATTCGCGCGGCAAATCGCAGCGTCGGGGATCAACGTAGTGCTGGTGGCCAGGCGAGACGCATCGCTTGCCGAACTGGGACGCGCCATCTCACAGGAGTTTGATGTTCAGTATCGCGCCTTGGCTATAGACCTCTCACAAGAGGGCTTCATAGAGAATCTCGCCGAACGTACCAAGGACCTGGACATCGGCCTTGTCGTCTCCAATGCGGGCACCGGAAATCCCGGCGAGTTCTTGAAGCTNNCTCGCCGAGCGGAGGCGGGGCGGCTTGATCCTCGTGGGGGCAATGGGTGCGGAAAACGGCGTTCCCTTTATGGCGAATGACGGTGGCGCCAAGGCGTATGTCCACAGCCTTGGCGAGGCGCTTCACTATGAGTTCAAACCTCTAGGTGTCTACGTCACTGTACTGGCGGCCGGGTTTACGAACACAGCGGTGCTCGAAAAGTTCGGCTTGGATCCGAAGACCATGCCGATGAAACCGATGAGCGTCGAGCAGTGCGTATCTGAGGGCCTTAGCGGTTTGCTCAAAAACCGCTCCAGAATCGTTCCAGGCCGGCTGAACCGCATCATGAACGCCCTCGTGCCCGCTTCTCTTGNNCTCTTGCGCGGAAGATGGAGGCGGATCTGCTTGGTAAAGGGCTTGCCAGCAAGCCCGCAAGCGCGAGGGCCCAGGCCTAATAACGGCCGGGTAATGAATCGAGGGGCCGAACCACGCCTCACAAGCCCGTGAGTTAGCGTGTTAGAGAGAAGACGGCTTCGATTTAGCTATCCACTCAGATGATCTTCCAGACTCCACTCTGGTTGCGCGAAGATTCGCGCAGACGATGACCGTTCTCGTCGCCACTCCTCAATACCTCACACGGTAAAATCTCCCCCCTTAGTTGTACCGAAGTTATACCGAATGTTTCGCTGCCCCGGTCGCGACACACGTTCGAGTGACGCCCGTGCGTTGTCTTTCAAACTTTCCACAACTCGTTTGTGGCCATTGACCCGGTTAACCGTAAGCGATTGCATAGCTTACAGGCGGTCCAGCGCCGCTCCCAGTCCCGGGTTGCCGTCGATAACGCGGCCACAGTCAGCAACGGTTCGAGCGCACGGCGGGTCCGCCGCGTGTTCGATCCCGACAGATAGACTCCCAGCACACTCTGCTCGACTTCCGCACTGCTGCGCCGGTAACGCGGCACCAACTGGCTCTGCCACTCGCTCGCTGCCTTCGGCGTCCACCAACCGGGCACGGGGCACTCCCACGCGAACCGTGCCCGTCCGCAGCGTCAGCCGCCGGCTTTTCCGACCGTGCCGGTAGCCGCTCCGTTCGGCCACCCGCTGGTGGCGCGACGCCCCCAGCGTCGATTCCCGCTAAGAGATTCCGGGTTTTTATTCAAGCCTTCTCAGGAGAATACGCCTTCGGATTCTACAGGAATCGGGACGGAACCTACGGACACATCGTCAACGAGCTTCAAGTATTCGAGCTTGTCATTTTCCAATAGGTTGTCGAGCGATATCTATCACGATCTATTTCCTAACTGAACCCAGCCTTTGTAAACGTTGGAGAAATCCAACGAAATCCCGAAGCCTCTTGAGGTCACTCTCATCGGTGCCCTCTGGATCGAAGTGCATCACATCGTTGCGGATTCTGCGGATTTCATCGAGCCCTTTGATAAACATAGCTCTGTCAATCTGCAGGCGCAGTTTCTCCCAACTTCCGGGGCGTTCAATTAGGTGCATACACTCGCCGAGGGAAAGGTCGCTTACATCTTCGACGCGCCGCTCCAGATCGCCTGGATCGCGAGCAGTGGAGAGTTCATCTTTCGAGAAGTTGCCCTCAATGAGTCTCCGAATATGATTCTCAATTTCGTCGAGGATTAGGAACGGTTCCGACAGTTCGCTGAAAGTCACACTGACATCGTACGAAGTGATAATTCCACTGATCCTCTTCTGCCGATCTCGAACGAGCACACAATCGTCCTGCCGCAGGAGATCAATTGCAGTAAAGAGTGATGCTTCAATGTCAATTTCCGAATGCCGATCCATTGCGTCACCCGCACGGGTGCATTTGCGCCCTTGAGACCAAAGGCTTCCCAAAGATTTCCAACTGAATAGTCCTTTGACCTCACGGTCGCTCGTCATTACTGGCAATTGCGAAAAGTCATTCATGAGCATGATCGTAATCGCTTCGGCTATTGTCGTGTCCGGTGAAACCGAGACTGGAGGTCGGTTAGCAATGTCGAGGCGGACAATTCTGTGAGTGGGATCAACAGGCGTCCGCTCGGCTATACCAGCAATGGACTCGGGCGCGACGAGAGTAGCATCTGCGGACACGCTTGCTGTCACTTCCATGGGCACGGTGGCTACGGCTACCACCCGTTTCAACTCGGTTTTTGGAACGAATGTAATCTGCCCGTCTATAAAAGTCGAATCAAAGTCCGGTTCAGTCTTGATGTCGAGTCTGTCACACGCTCTTCTAATTACAGATACAATCCAACGACCTCGACGTTGGTACCCATAAAACCAGTACAGTAGAACACGAACTGTGACCACAGGCCGCTGACCCTGTGCAATTTGCTCGGCTACCTGTCGCAGTTCCGAAGGAATCTCGGGAGTATCATCCGTTGCGAGTGGAAGTTCTGTGGTAGTCATGCCGCGAATCGCCTCATTTAATTGTTAAATAAGCCCGTCAGGCTGGTCCCCGAATACGCGCGTCGCCTGGCTCACTCCGCCTTTGTGGGCAAAGACAGGCAAGAATCGAAGTCGTCTCTCGATGGTCAGATTCTGCACGAGAGGTGCGCCTCAATCAACAACTCCTCTACTGTCCAAGGAACTTATTCATCGGTATAAGCAGATAGGCGGTGACGGGAGACGAAGTTCTAGACAGAACGGTGAGTACGGACGGCCGCCCGGCCTGGCCTTCAATTAGAGGCCATCATCGGCTTTTTACGCACGGGTGCGGGCTCTACTTGGAGCCCGCGTAATAATTAGACGCGATCTTCCAGCGTTTCCCGCAACTGTTGGCGCGCGCGCGCCAACCGCGTTTTGACGGCCGATTGTGACAAATGAAGTACCTTGGCGGCTTCCTTGGTACGCCGTTCTTCCAGTCCCAATAGCCAAACGACTACCTGAGAGGTAGCGCGCAGTCCGCCGATGGCTTCCCGCAAGGCCCGTTCATTCTCCGCCTTGGAGAATAGGACGTCAGGGTGAAACGTGTCCGCGGCCCGCAGCATGTCTACGGCGCTGGTTCCATCCTCTTGCCCGTCGTCGTAACACAAATAGTGGTCTTCGGAGCGGCGCTTGCGGACCCTCATGAGCGCTTCATTAATCACGATACGCGTCAGCCAGGTTGAAAACCGGGAATTTCCCTGAAATTGATCCAGGTGCATATACGCGTTGAGCAGCGCCTGCTGCGACACGTCCTCGGCGTCTTCGCGGTTGTGGGTAATCTTTAAAGCGACGTGGTAAGTCTCGCGAATATACGGCCCGATCAGCCGCGTGAACGCCGACTGGTCGCCCGCTTGCGCCAGACCTACTAACGCCGCTTCGTCGCGAGTTCCTTCCCGGGTGGCGGCTGGTAGAGCTATTGCTTCGCGGTCGTTCGTTTCCGGCCTCTTATAGCCTGCTCGTTCGCGCTCCACTATGCACCTCGGAAGGGTCGAATAGCCGCCGCTGCAAATTGAGTTCATCACGGCAATTCAAATTAATTAAGTGCGGCGTTGCGGTCTATCCAAGCCATGCTGTAGCTTCGCCGTTTGGTTCCTGTAGCTGTTCTCGCCAAGCTAGTGATTCCCGGTACCCCCAGCCGACCCTCGTGCGCTGCTGACATTCGTCCCGCCGGGCCGAACAAGCTGCAAAGTTCTGCAAAGTTGCCGCCATCGTTCCATTTTTTTGGTCATTGCTCATGCGGCCGTCGAGAAAGCACACGCCCACTTCATAATTGACCGGTGAAGGACATAGGCGTGTTATTTTATCTTTGCGATGGCGCCGGAGCAGGCGCAGGCCGCACCGATGGCGATTGCCATAGAAGGTGGTTGTGGCGGCGTAGACCTTAACGGGTGCGGGCTCTACTTGGAGCCCGCGTAATAAATGGGCAGGCCGATTTAGCGAAAGATGCTTGGCCGTGCCGTGCAACCGCGCTCGGGCCAACAGACTCAAATCATTAACCGGTTGAGGCTCATTTCCAAGAATTTGCAGGAGAGTAAGAGGCTGAGGAGACGCTCGATGCAAAAAATCTTAACGGGACTATCGCTCGCGATTTTGTGTGCTGCTCTGTCCGGCGCGGCTTGGGCAGACACCCTGATCATGAAGGTTGGAACCAGCCACGATGGCGAATTTGTGTCGGGCACCTCGCGCGTCATCACCTTCCGGGAGAACGGCGAAATCAAGCGCTTTGGTATTGAGGATATTGACTCTCTGCAATTTGGTCCCCCGGACCAGGGGCCCCGCAGTGAAGCCTCGCAAGACCCTTCTTCCGATGCCGATCGAAACTATCCATCCGACCGCCAGATGCCTGCGCGTGTGGATGCTCAGCGCGATGATCGCAACGACCGCAACGACCAAAATGACCGGAGCAACCGCAACGACCGNNCGGTCATTCCGAGCGGAACCGAACTGGCGATCCGCACCAGTGAAGCCATCAATTCGCGTAGCGCGCAAGTGGATCAGACCTTCGACGCGCAAGTCGATCGAGACGTATTAGGCGATGCCGGGCAGGTGCTTATTCCCAGGGGTTCCGACGCACGGTTGGTTATAAAGCGCATCAACAATGGAGGCTCGACGGGAACTCCGGACATCACTCTGGACCTCGAATCCGTTAGGATGGACGGGCGCCGTTATCTTATCGATGCTTCCGACGTCGATGAAAAAGGCACAAGCGGCATCGGCAAGAATAAGCGCACCGGAGAAATGGTCGGCGGAGGAGCGGTCCTGGGTACGATCATCGGCGCCATAGCCGGCGGCGGAAAAGGTGCTGCGATTGGCGCGGTGGGCGGCGCGGCTGCCGGAGGCACGGCGGAGGTGCTGACCAAGGGCAAGGACGTTCGCGTGCCCAGTGAAACCGTGCTGCGGTTCAGACTCGATCACCCCGTGCATCTCCGCCCATCCGAATAGATATCGGGATAGATATTCCTTAGCCCCCGCGTTTTTTGCGCAGCAGCTCGGGAGCGCGCTGCGCCGCCTCGCTGACCAGAAATCCCATCTTCGGATGCGGGGGCTCGAAATCGACGGCGAGCCCCTGTTCCCGCAAAACATCCGACGTTACCGGCCCAATCGATCCGATCACGATTCGCCACAATCCCCGGCGAACGCTTTCTTCGATATTCGCTTCCGCGGCAATTTGCAGCAGGTGCACTATTTGGAGCGAAGTAGTGAATAAAGCCACATCGATCTCGTGGCGCGCAATCGCTTCGGCGGCTGCCACCAAAGGTTGCGTATCGTCGGGCAACGCCCACTCATACACGGGAACGCGCGTTACCTCCGCGCCACGCGCGGCGAGCCCCTCCAACAATTCGGGATTCGCGGCCCCATATTCCTGCACGGCGACGCGGCGCCCACTGACGGGCAGCGACGCGGTTCCCTCGTCGAGCGCGCGAAGCAGGTCGCGCCAGGTATGAGGCTCGGGCACCGCTAAAGTAACAGCGACGCCCAATTCCTTGAGCGCGGCCACCGGCTTGGGCCCGCGCGCAACCACCGCCACTCGGCCGAGTGCGGCGGCGAATTGCTCTCGAGGGATTTCCGTTTCCGCCACTTTCGCCAACGCCCGGGTGCCCACGCCGGTAAGAAAAATCACCATGTCGAAGCCGCCGGCTACAAGCAGGCGCACAAATTCCAGCGCTTTCGTATTTGATTCTAGAGGCACTTCCTGCATCGCCGGCGCGACCATCGGCTCGCCGCCATAACTGGCGATCAGTTTGGCCATCTCCCCGGCGCGGCGGCTTTCCAGCGAAAGCACGCGCAGTCCCGCTAATCCGTTTTGGATGCGGCCTTCCACCGGCTCCCACCTTACACCTTTTTCTAGAAGTGCCTCGGGATGAACCCGCCAGCCACCAAAGCCTGCGGCTAGTCTCGGCCGCCAAGGTTCGCCAGCAAATCCGCCACCGAAAATCGCCGGGCAGCCTTCACCGAAACACCGAACAGGCGCCGCGGATCCTTATCGTAGGAGATGGAAATTTCACCGTTGCGGAACACCTTGCGAAAAAAACTTTCGAGCTCCCCATGGAGCACTTCACGCGTGACCTCGACGTTAGGAGCCAGCAGCCGATCGTTTACGAATATCTCGATTTCCTGTCCGTTGAACCGCAGCCCGTTTTGCAAACGCGGCTCGGCCTCCAGCAGTTGGCAAGCGCTGAGCGCGGCGACGGCCGCCTGCGCCAGGCGGTCCTGGTTACTGCCATCGAGTTCGGCTTTGCGGTTATAGCGAACGCCCATACGATTATCGGTATTGTCCACGCTGTAGTTGGCTTCGTGCCCGATCAGCACGACGCCCGGCCCGGCGGGCACGTGGCGGTAATCCGCGATGTCGAGCAACAATTCGGGACGCGCCCGATCCTGAATCCAGCCGTGAAATACCGGAATCAGCCGCTCGAGGCCGGCGTCGCCGAAATCCTCGATGAGGAGTTTTACATTTACGTGCTGCAGGTTCATTGCTGCTAGACGGCCGCCGGCGTACCCATGCGATTGTAACAACTGTGGGCCGCCTCGATAAAAAGGTGGGCTTCCTCGATTAAATAGCGGGCGGAATCGGAGGTATAGGGGCCGCCTGAATGTTCCTGAGCCGCAAACAAGTAGTGCGC
Organism: Acidobacteriota bacterium; assembly: GCA_003140295.1. Lineage (GTDB taxonomy): Bacteria > Acidobacteriota > Terriglobia > Acidiferrales > UBA7541 > Palsa-189. The sequence continues at coordinate 13,841 of PLJR01000088.1, read as the reverse complement.
AAATTTTCCGCCCGCGAAGGGATCGAAAAATTTCTGCGTGTCGTAGAACCGGGTCCGGAATTCGCTGATAATCCGGTCCGGATCGTCTGAAATCAGCGGGTAATCGCTCATAACCAAAGCCTTCGCGGCCTGCAGCATGGCATGGTACGCGGCTTTGCCGGCTTGCTCGACCTGGCCCTTTTCCCAAGCCAGTTGCGCCTCGAAGACTTCCCGCTCTGCCGCGCCGAGCCCAAATTCCACCGGCGATACCACTTCTCCGGCGCATTCTCCGGTCCCCATGTCTCCCAGGCTGTATTCGCGAGGATCGCCCCAATCCGAAAACAAAGAACGATCCGTGGGGTCCGCGGGGGGCCGCGCCAGATCGTCGAGGATGTTTTTCAGTTCAGGCTTCCCGACTCGCTTGATGAAATCCTTGAAATTCTCTCCCGCTTGCCGATCGCGTGCGTATCGTTCCGTCAACCGCGTAACCACCTCGGGAATATTTTTTGAGGGAATGGCCATGGTGGGCAGGCCGTAGGAGCCGCCGTTGTGCTCCCATTCGCCGCCCAGAACCACCTGGAAGTGCGGCATCGCATATCCCGCTACCTTGCGGCTGACTCCGTAAAAGCCCAGGTCGGCCACGTGGTGCTGCCCGCAACTGTTGAAGCAGCCGCTGATTTTGATATGCAGATGATCCACCGATTCGTTCAACTCAAAGCTTTTTTCTCCCAGCCTCTTGCGCAACTCCGCAGCCAGGCCCCGCGAAGAAGAAATCCCCAGCTTGCACGTGTCGGTGCCCGGGCAGGTGACGATATCGATGATGGTTCCCCCGCCCGCCTCTCCCAGCCCCGCGGCTTCGAGCGCCGTGTAGACTTGCTGCAAGTCGCTCTTGCTGATCCAGCGCAGCACGAAATTTTGCTCGACGGTGGTGCGCACCGTTTCACGCGTGAATTGGCGCGCGATGTCCGCCAGGGAACGAAGCTGATTGGCGGTAATGTCCCCAAGTGGCAGCGCCACGGTCACCACCACGTAACCTTCCTGCTTCTGTGGGCGAGTGTTGGTGGCGAGCCATCGTGCAAACGCTCCCGACGGCGATTGTGGCCATTCCCCCGCCGCCCGCAAGGGCGCCTCCTCAAATTGTTGGGCGCTTTCGAGGTATGCCGTCCATCGCGGATCGGGAGCGAGTCCCCGCCGCTCCTCGAGCACCAGCTCCTTGAACCGTTCGATGCCCAGATCCTGGACCAGGAACTTCATGCGCGCGCGGCTGCGATTCTTCTTCTCTCCCAACCGCGCAAATACGCGCGCGATAGCTTGCGCGAGAGGCAGCAGCTCTTCCTGCGGCACAAACGTATCGAATAATTTCGCCTGATAGGGGACCGCGCCCAGCCCGCCACCGACATACATCTCGAATCCGCGCGTTTCTTCCCCGTTTTTGGTCTGCGTGGCCGCGATCATCCCGATGTCATGCAAGCTCGCGAGCCCGCAGGCATGTTGCGAACAGCCACTGAACGCCGGCTTGAACTTTCGCCCCAGATTCTGCGTGTCCGGATGGCCCAGCAGAAATTTCGACAAGGCGCGAGAATACGGCGTGACGTCAAAAACCTCATCCGCGCACGTTCCCGCGTAAGGGCACGCGGTAACATTGCGCACCGAATTTCCGCACGCTTCGCGGGTCGTGATTTTCGCGGCCGCCAGGCGGCGCATCACGCTGGGGGTGTCCTCGATATGGATGTAATGAAGCTGGAAATCCTGCCGGGTGGTTACGTGCGCGATGCCATCGGAATATTCCTCCGCCAGATCCGCAAGCGTCTCGAGCTGTGCCGCGTTTAACCCCCCTCCCGGAATCTTGATGCGCTGCATTCCGGGCGCATCCCACATCGTGTTGGGCCCCTTGGTCAGTTCCCCAGACGGGTACGCGACTTCTTGTACCTTTTTCCCGTCGTGCCGCTGCCCATTGTCGTAGCGCTGGCCATAAATTCCCCTGCGCAGACGCGTTTCCGCGAAAAGCCGCTCATCCAGCTTCCCCTGTTTCCGCAGGGCCATCTCGGTCTCAAAAATGTCAATTTCGCGGCTTAAGTCCTCCGGCATTTTTCCGGAGAGTTCTTTCGCCCACTGTGCATTCGAAGCTTTCATGTTGCAAACGCTCCCGCGAGTGCTTCTCGACGGCGTGACGGACGTGCTGCCGAAGTGCCAATTGTAACATTCATCGGGCAGGCTCGAAGGAGAGCCGACGCCCGAATACATGGGCTGCAATTCCGACCCGCCCGTCCGAAACCTTGATAAGGGTGGCGATAAGGGTGGCGGTCACTGTGGCGATAAGCGTGGCGACCAGCGTTGCCAGCCGCAACGCAGTCATCAGCGGCTATTCGAAGCGATATTTTGCGCCATACCCCCAGGCAGTTTGTAAGAGTGTCATTCAAAGGCACTTGTGTTTTGAGGCGTTTGTAATTGCTAGATTCTACGAGAGTTGCAAAGCGCGGATTTATGCGCGCGCGAGCGATTGAAGCGACCGAACCGGTAATCGCCGGGTGCTCCTCGATGAGGGTTGGTGATTGGCGATTGGCAGATGACGACGGACGTAACACTGGGCCTCACTGGGCGGGCGCTTATTTAAATAAGGATTGTTGTGGGCTAGCTGCCTCGGAAAAGGCCCCACTTTTGCGGAAAGCGCAAAAATGGGGCACCCTCGGAAAACCCCGCACCCTTAAAAAACGAGCCAGCGCGGCGATTTTTAGCAGGCTCGAAGTAGAGCCCGGACCTGTATTGCTGCGGGCTCCAAGTAGAGCCCACACCCGACTTATATTTTATCATGGGGCACAAGCTCAAGAATCTTTTTGCCAGGTCTTAAGGTTCCCTTAATGTTAAATAGTAGAAATGAATGGCCATTCGCACGTCTTGGGGGCAGTCCGAATGATCCCGAGTTATCCGAGCGTCCCAATATTTCATGGCCTCGCCAATTTGAGGGCTCTAGTGGATCGGCTCGCTCTGTCAGCCTTTCTTCCAGTTCGATCTGTGCTTTGACAGGACGTCAGTTGAACGCAGTTCTGTGAAGTGAGCGTGGTAGCAAGGCGGTATTGCGCGGGGGCAAGCGGAGCCGGCACCCGTTATGTCACGGGGCCTCCAAGTAGAGCCCGGACCCGTTATGTCGCGGGCTCCAAGTAGAGCCCGTACCCGGTATGTCACGGGCTCCAAGTAGAGCCCGTACCCGTACGCGCGTCGCGGCGGTTGCAGCCTGTGCAGTGAAGTCGGGGGACCGTGATTCTAGAGAACCATTTGAAAAGGGGTGTGGTTATGTACTCTAAGACGACGAAGTGGATACTTGTGTGTTTGGTGCTCGGCATGGCCGGGTTGGTGTTTGCAGCGCCGGCCAGGGCGCAAGTTTCCGGCGCAACACTTTCGGGAACGATCACCGACGCTCAGGGCGGAGCGGTTGCCGACGCCAAAGTTACCGCGAAAAATCTCGGCACGGGTGTGTCGGCCGACACGACGACCAATGGGACGGGTGCCTATACGCTACCCAACTTGAATGCCGCGGATTATGAAATCTCGGTGACCGCGACAGGGTTCAGCACCACCGTTTCCAAGGTGACCCTCACCGTCGGCGCGAAGCAAGAGATGAATATCGCTTTGACCGTGGGCTCGGTGCAGCAGGAAGTCCAAGTCACGGGCGCCGCTCCCCAGGTGGAGCTGGCCAGTTCCACGGTTTCGGGCAACGTGCAAAGCGCGGAAGTTCGCGAATTGCCCTTGAATGGCCGCGATTGGGCATCGCTTGCCACGTTGCAGCCCGGCGTGGTGGAAGCCCGGACGCACCTTGACGTCACGCACGTCGGTGGTGGTGGGGGCCGCGGATTTGGCAACCAATTGAGTGTCGGCGGGGGCCGTCCGACGCAGAACAGCTATCGCCTCGATGGCGCGATCGTGAATGACTATTCGAATGCCGGACCAGGCAGCGTGCTCGGCGCGAACCTGGGTGTGGACGCGATTCAGGAATTCACCGTGCTGACCAGCAATTACTCCGCGGAATACGGTTTCACCTCGGGCGGCGTAATTAATGCCATCACCAAGTCCGGCACGAACACCTTCCACGGCAGCGCCTTTGATTTCGTGCGCAACGATGCCTTTGACGCCAGGAATTTTTTCACCAAGACTCCCGCGTTGCTCCCCAAGAATCAGTTAATCCAAAACCAGTTCGGAGCGTCGGGTGGATGGCGGGTATTCAAGGATAAGACATTTTTGTTTGGAGATTATGAGGGCGTGCGGAAGATCGCAGGCTTGCCGGTGACTAGCGGCGTAACCATTTCCGATGCAGTTCGAAGTGGTACGGTTGTTAATGACACCACCGGCGGGGTCGTAACGGTGCCGGTAATTGACCCTAACATCCAGAAGTTTTTGGCTCTTTATCCGCACCCTGCCGCCGGTGCCGCGGGTTGCGTAGCGCTGACTACCGGGACGTTTAAACCCGGGAGTTGTGACCCAAACATAGGTTTGGCTCCCTTCGTAGGAACTCAGAGGGCCTCAGAGAACTTCTTCACTGTTCGCGGCGATCAAAAGATTTCGAGCAAAGATAGCCTCTTCGGGACTTACCTCCGTGACAGCTCGGTTTTCACCAGCCCGCTGACTTTCAACAACGAGCTGCAATCATTTACCTCCTATCGGCAAGGGATCGTCGCGGAGGAGACTCACATTTTCAGTGCGTCGGTGGTGAATTCGGTCCGCGTTGCCGAAGACCGCACCGATAACCTTGGCGGTAACAGTCCAACGGCCTTAAATCCGGCGGCGGGTGATCCGGCGCTCGGAATGCGTACGGGGTTCTTTTCGCCAGGAATCACGCTAACGAGCACGGGAACGACAGCGCTCCCAGGAGGAGTGGGAGGCGGCGCGTCAGTACAAGACTTCTGGGGACAAATCTTTCAGGTGTATGACGATGCCTTTGTCACCAAGGGGAACCACGGTCTGAAGTTTGGCTTTTCGTTCTTGGCGATACAAGTAAACGGGTACACGCCACTGGCAGGATTTAACGGCAGCGGCACCTTTTCGTTCGCTGGAACTTACCCAGTGCTCGGCGGCAACACCAGGACACCTACGACGCAAGAAAAGGGTGTGGGAGCCGCCAGTTGTTATTCAGGAGTAGGTACTACCACTGACGGAAATAATTACGACGCGTCCTGCGGTTCATTGGTGAACTTCTTGACCAATCAGCCACTTACCGCCGCCACCCCTTTCGATGGTTCGACGGTCAACAAGCATTATCTTCGCGACAAGGTTTTCGGGGGATACGTGCAGGACGATTGGCGGATCCGAAGCAACCTGACTTTGAACCTGGGATTGCGGTACGAGATGTCGACTATTCCGACCGAGATACACGGCGAAGTGTACGTCATGCCCACGCCGTACACGCCGCTACCTTGCGTACCCACTCCCAATCCCCCGATCGTGAATTCATCTTGTTCTACAACTTCTCCTGCCAGTGTGCTGCGACGCTCTTTTTGGACGCGCAATCCCACGACCAGGAATTTTGAGCCCAGGCTAGGTTTCGCGTGGGATCCGTTCCACAACGGAAAGACCGCCGTCCGCGGCGGATTCGGGATATTTGACGCCCTGCCTCTTCCCTATGAATTGATACTCAACAACACGTCGGCGGCCCCCATTGGACGTAGCACCCTTGCGTCACCCGGCCCCACGCAAGGTGTTCTGATCTCTCCACCGGCAGGAACATGGCCTTTCGGAGTGGTCTCGCAAGTCGGCACACTTCGCAACTTCGATCCGACGAGCAACAGTTACGAGTATGTGGATAATGCGATCAAACGGAACTACGTTTACCAATTCAATTTTAATATCCAGCGGCAACTCACTCCCAACACGACGATCCTAGTCGGTTATTCGGGCTCGAGAGGGTTTCACAATCCTTTTCAGGCGGACACGGTCAATACCGTGTTTCCATGCGGCGTAAATCCTTGTGCCCCCGGCCAGGGGCCGTCGTTTGTTCCTGGTGTGGGCTACGTATATCCCATTCCCTGGACCGGGTCTCTTGCCAGCACTCAGCTCAAGAACGCCAGAAACCTGAATCCGACCACTGCCTCGATGTACAACACCATGTGGCAATCCAGGTCCTGGTACAACGCTCTTCAAGTGAGAGTCCAGAAACAAATGAGTCACGGTCTCCAAATACAAGGATCGTTCACTTACAGCAAGAGCATGGATGACTCGTCGGGCAGCACGGCCGGCGACACTTTCCAGCTGGACGCTGTCAGCGAAACGTGGTGGAACCTTAACCTGAACAGAGGATTGTCGGATTTCGATGTCCGGCGGAACCTGGTTATCAATGCGCTCTGGAACGCCCCGGTACCGCATTTCGGGGGAGCCTTGGGCGAGCATGTTTTGGGCGGGTGGCAAGTGGGTGCCATCGTTGCGTTGGGCGACGGTGTTCCGGTCTATCCCCAAATTAGTACGGACATCCTGGGCGAAAACATCAGGACCGTAAATTCGGGGAATTTGGCTGCAGGGTGTTCCGCGCAAAACCTTGTCAACTCGGGCTACCGGGGCAGTGCTGGAGGTAACAGCCCTGCCACCTCGTATGTCAATACCGCCTGTATTTCGCTGGTACCGGCGACAACCGCAAACGCGGCGTATTGCGATAGCGCTCCTGGGTCTACGTTGGGCACCGGCACAGGCAAGGCCATTACTGCAAAGAACTTCTGCCCCAATATTCGTGGAGACCTGGGCCGCAATACGATTATTGGTCCGGGGTTGTTTAACATTGATTTTTCCCTGTTCAAGAACAACTACATCCGCAAAATCTCGGAAACTTTTAACGCGCAATTCAGGGCGGAATTCTTCAACGTCCTGAACCACACGAACTTTGCGCCACCGAGCCAACTCAGCCCATTTCTAAAGAATGGAAGCCCGGATCCCACGTTCGGACAGTTGACCGCGACGCAAGTTCCGAACCGGCAGATTCAACTGGCACTGAAGCTCGTTTGGTAGCAAGGCCGCGGGCTGAGCAATTTCTAGCCCGCGACAAATTATGACGCGGGCTCCAAGTAGAGCCCGCGCAATAAAACGTAAGCCAGTCGGGCAAGGCGCCGCCGTCCATACCGCGTGCCTTGCAGGCCTGACTTAAATTTGGAGGTTTCCATGAGACGCTACTTACAGGTATTCTTGGTAATCGCGGCCGTGCTCGCAGCAATTCCCGTCTTCGGCCAGCAAGTTCCCGAAATTGCCTACGATTCAGTCCCCAATTTCCTCAAGATGCCCGACGGCTTGTATATGGGCGAAGCCGCGGGTGTGGCGCAGGATTCCAAAGGCAATGTTTTTGTCTTTACCCGCAGCGGAGAGACGCGCCTATTCGAGTTCGATCACGACGGCAAGTACATGCGCGAAATCGCTCCAAAACTTTACGCATTCGCTTTCGCTCACGCCGTGCGTATCGACCCTCAAGACAACATTTGGGTGGTTGACGAAGGCTCGAACATGATCGTCAAGTTCAATCCCCAGGGTAAAGTCATCATGACTATGGGCCGCAAGCCCGAGTCAGCCGAGGGAGACGTTCCCGGCGGCTTTGCCTATCGCCCTCCCGTCCCCAATGCACCGCCGCCCGTCGCTCAGCCTGGCTCGTTTAACCGCGAAACAGACGTCGCCTGGGATGCCGCCGGAAACATCTTTGTCTCCGACGGCTACGGCAACTCTCGCGTCGCGAAGTACGACAAGGATGGCCGGTTCATCAAGTCGGTCGGAAGCAGGGGAAACGCGCCCGGCCAATTCAATACGCCGCACACCATCGCGACGGATAAACAAGGGAATGTCTACGTCGGCGACCGTGGCAACAATCGCATCCAGGTCTTCGACAATGATTTGACACTGCGTGCCATCTACACCGGCGTGGGCGCGCCCTGGGCCATCTGCATCTCGCCCGGACCCAAGCAGTACATTTACAGTTCCGATGCCGCCGGCCCCATTTACAAACTCGATCTCGACGGCCACGTCCTCGGCAAGTTCGGCACCGCGGGCAAGGAAATGAAGCAGTTCGGCTGGATTCACGAGTTGAACTGCACCTCCGAGAACGAGCTTCTGGCGGGCGAACTGCTGAACTGGCGCGTGCAGAAATTGATCCTGCACCCCCAGACGCAAGTTTCCTCGAAATAGGCTCGCGGCCGGGCGCGACTGGTTGAGCGACCTGGAGAGACCAAGGTATCTAGGCTTTGTCAGCAGCGAGGTGGCCGCATCGTGCGCTCCTCGCCGACGCGAAATTTAATTCTGCGGGAGGTTTTCATGAGGCGTTGCTCAGAGCTTTTGTTAGTGGCTGTGGCGCTGTTGTTTGCCAGTCCGTTGCTGGCGCAAATATCCGTAACCGAAATTCCGTTTGATTCCACTCCGAATCTTCTGAAGTACCCCGACAATATTGTCCTGGGTGAAGCGGTGGGCGTGGCCACCAATTCCAAGGGACACATCTTCGTATACACGCGCAGTGGCCTGCTGTCCTATACCGTTGGCACTTCGCGCCAGTTCGGGCGCGGCGCGGCGGCGCGCCTGTACGAGTTCGATCAGAACGGCAACTTCGTGCGCGAGCTCGCGGCGGGCACCTATGCCCAGGCCTTCGCGCACACCGTCCGCGTCGATCCGCAGGACAATATCTGGATGGTGGACGAAGGCTCGAACATGATTGTCAAGCTCAGTCCCGAAGGCAAAGTGCTGATGACCCTCGGCAGGAAGCCCGAGGCCTTCGCTGAGATTCCGGGTCCTGTGGCCGAAAACCAGTCCGCGGGAGGCATGAGCGGCGGCGCTCTGATCATGCGGCTGACCCATCCGGAAATGGCCGCGGCACCGGCCCCAGGTGCAGGTGCAGGCGGCGCAGCCGCAGGTGCCCCGGGCGCAGCTCCCGCTCCAGCAGCCGGCGCGCAGGGCGGTGCCGGCGGATTCGCAGCCGGACCTTTCGCCACCTTTAACCGCCAGACAGATGTGGCCTGGGATCCCGCGGGCAATATCTTTGTATCCGACGGATACGGGAACAAGCGGGTCGTGAAGTTCGACAAGAACGGCAATTTCCTCAAGGCCTGGGGATCCCGCGGCAAAGGTGAAGGCCAGTTTGAAGACGTGCATACGATACAGGTCGATCATCAAGGCAATGTTTACGTCGGTGATCGCAGCAACCGCCGCATCCAGGTCTTCGACAACGATGGCACGTTCAAGACCATGTATGTAAACGTCGGCGCTCCCTGGGCCATCTGCATCACGCCAGGGCAGCACCAGTATCTCTACAGCTCCAACTCCTCCGGCACCACCGACATGGACAACGGCGAAATCTACAAGATGGAGCTGGATGGCAAGATACTCGGGAAATTCGGGCGCGGCGGCAAGCAGCTGAAGGAGTTCATGGCCGTGCACGAAATGGACTGCCGCACCGATAATCAGTTGTACGTCGGCGAAATCTCCAATTGGCGCGTGCAGAAGCTCACGCTTCACCCCCCGGCGCAGTCGGCACAGTCGGCGCAAAAATAAGTTTGCGGCGCTGCCAATCGACCGAATAAACACTCTGGGGGAGGGGGCTCGCGACAAACATTTTCGCGGCGCTCCCTCGGCTAAAACTTCGCACTGGATCGCAGTGGTATGCTCAGGGCCGCGGTCCCCTTTCCCGGAGCTGAGGCGCTAAACCGCGCACGTCTCCCGCCCGGGTGCGGGCTTTACTTGAAGCCTGCGCAAATAAAGGGTACGGGCTCTACTTGAAGCCCGCGCAAAGAAAAGTCAGGAGGGCCCATGGCCAAGGCCTACTGGATCTGCTGCTACCGTGCAATTTCTAATCCCGCCGCGCTTTCCGCGTATGCCGCGGCCGCTGGGCCTGCGATCCAGGCTGGGGGCGGCCGTTTCGTGGTTCGCGGTATGCCGGCCAAAACCTACGAAGCGGGTAAAGATCAGCGAACCGTAGTCATCGAGTTCGACAGCGTGCAACAGGCGACCGCGACCTACGAAGGCGAGCTCTACCAGGCTGCGCTAAAGTTGCTCGCCGGCGGCGCAGAACGCGATATCCGGATCATCGAGACCGTGTGATCGCTTTATCGCGTTCCTGAGCGCCTAACAAACCCCTTCCGCCCACGAGGCGACTGCCTGCGCCAGTTCGCGCACGATCTCCGCATCATTTTTGCCCGAGCGTTTTAACACGTGAAACGAGTGGTCGGCCTCCGCAATCACCCGCAGCGTCGCGCGACTCTCCAGGCCGGCGCACACCGGACGCAATAGATCCAAATTCGCGAGCGTGTCGCGCGTGCCCTGCAGGAAAAGCATCGGCACACCCACCCGCGCCAAATGTTCCGCCCGCTTGGTTCCCGGGCGGTTGGGAGGATGCTGCGGGAACCCGAAAAACACGATTCCGCAAACGCCTTCGAGCGGTTCTCGCGCGGCAGCCGTTGAAGTCATGCGTCCTCCAAGCGACTTGCCGCCGGCCAATAACGGCAACTCCGGCGCGGCCCCAGCCGCCGCACGCACTGCCGCGCGCACGGTTGCAGTGAGCACGGAGGGGGTGTCGGGAACGCGCCGCTGTTGCTCCATGTAAGGAAACTGGTACCGCAACGTCGCCACCTGCGCTTCCGCAAGCTCGCGCGCGAGCGCGGTCAGGAATGGATGCCGCATGCCCGCGCCTGCCCCGTGCGCCAGCGCCAGCATCCAGCGGGCGTTTGCCGGCCGTTCGAGAATTGCCGACACCGCAATCGCATTTTCCACCTCGAATCGCATTTCGCTTGTCGTGGTCATCCGGTGATCCTAGCAGAAGCACCCAGGCTGAAATACCAGGGCAAATGACGCCTCCAGGCTTTGCGAGTTTTCCGGGGTGGCACCCGACGTGCGGTTTATCGGACACATCGCAATTCGGTGGTGCGTTTGGAGGCGCCTTCGTTCGTGCTTGCCGCCGCCGAAATGAGAACACCATTTGCATTCCGCCGTATACCGCAAACCGCTGTCGGAGTGGTGTCATGTGAATGTCATTACCCTGACGCAGTTGGCATTGGTCAGCAGCGATGTGCGCGGAATGCATGGAATCTTCGCCAAACACTTCAGCTAGAGGGCTACTCGATGAAGGCGAAACAGGTGCCCACTGGAAAGAAACGTGCCTGTGATTAAGCGGCACCACCGTTTTACAAAGGAGGAATCGTGAATTCAACCGCAGCATTAGGCGCAATTTTAGCTCTTGGGTTGAGCGTCGCAGCGACCCCCACGATGCAGGCCCAGAGCAACGACTCGCAGCCAGTGGACCACGTGGAAGTGACAAAAGTAACCGGTATGGTCCAAAAAGTAGATCCCAATAAGCGGATGATGACGATGAAACTGGACAATGGGAAGAGGACAACTCTGAAGGTGGATAAGCGTGTGAAGGACCTCGACCAGTTCAAGCCCGGAGACCGTATACAACTGTCCTATACGGAGGAGATCATCGCCATGGCCGACCGTTCCGATGACGGCGGAGCAGCACTGGCCAAGTACGGCACGGTCGACGTTGAGCCCGAAGGCGACAATCCGACCTTAGTGAAGGTGGATACAACCGAGATCAAGGGGAAAATTGTATCCGTTGATTCAAAGAAACGCCGCTTGACATTTGAAGATACTGACGGGAAGAAGCGCACCATGACCCTCAGCCATAGGATCAAGGATCTGGATCAGTTCAAGCCGGGGCAAACGATTAGCATGGCCATCACGGATGAACTGGTTGTGGAGGCAGTTCGTACTTAACGGTTTGCGTGTTAACACCCACCTCCCGGCGCGCTCCACCTCGTCACTCTTTCTGAGGAGGGCGGTCCTCATTCCCTGGATTGCCCTCTTCCTGCTTTGCTCAGCTTGGTGTTTTGGAGCCGGCAAAATAGTCCGTGCGCGATCGAACGGAGAGTTTTCCATGCCCGGGAGCAGTGACCGTAACGCTGATTTTTCGGAAACCGCTTGGCCCGTCGTTCGGCGGCTCATAGCCGAGCGTGTACTGGCGCCAGGCCATCCAAAATGAAGCCAGAAATTCTTCGGCGCATTTTCTGCTCCGCAACTCCTCGCTCCCTCTTGCACCACGCCTTCTTTCGTCCGAAAATTGCCCGATGCTCACCGACCCTCTGCCCCGGAAGCCGCGCCTGCTCGCCGAGTTCCTGCGCAGCGACCAGATGGCCGAGCTTGAATTGCCGCCGGATAATCGCCTCAACATCAGGGCCGCCGCCATCGAATCCGCCATTAAAGACGGCAAGCGTGTGGTGGTGGGGCAGGCCTGCGCGGATTTTCTCGCCGCCGCCGCGGCTTTCTACAACGTTCAACCGCCCGGAGTGCGCGCGCTGGCGGCGAGGCCGTTGCGCGTCCGCGAAAGCGGCTGGTCCACCGAGCTTTTCGGGGATTACACCTTCGAGACCATGCTGATTCGCATTTGGACGCGCACCGCGGTGCGCAAGCAAATCACTTCGGGGGGAACTTTTCTCAGCACTCTTTGCCACGAGTTCTGCCATCACCTCGATTGCCAGCGCCTCGGGTTCCGCCACTCTCCCCACACGCGTGGTTTCTACGAACGTGCCGCCGCGCTTTACCACCACGCGCGTGGGACGCCGGTGAAGCGCTTGTGCTGGGTGCGCATGCCACGCGGCCGCTGGCGCATTGACTGGTCGCGCATGAATCGGCTCGCCCCCAGAGCGATGTCTCTTGAACAAAGCCGTCCTGGCGGCATGTTCAATTTGCCCGCACGTCTGCCGGGAGAGTAAACTGATCGCACTAGCCGGATAGGCAGGCCGGTGAAGATGCGTCTACCTTTTCGCAGCATATTTTCGGCAATGTTCTCGGTATGCGCGCTCCTCGTGATGGCCGGCAGCGCTCGCGCACAAAAACCCCCGGTGATCAATCGCAATCCCTCGCCTACGGTTACGCGCAGCTATTCGGTGACAGGGCGCGTATCGGACGCTTCCGACCACACCATGTTGAATTCTGTCCGGGTGGAATTGCGCTCTTTTGGCGGTGCCATGGTGGCCTCCGCTTTTACCAGCGGGGACGGTAACTTCGATTTTGAAAACGTGACGCGCGGAAGCTATATGCTGGTCATCGAGGAAATGGGTTATCAATCCAGCAGCCAGCGCGTCGACGTTGACGGATCGGTGGTCGGAGTATCCGTCGATCTGCACAAGCTCACTGGACCCGCCGGAGCATCCGCGAAGGGTTCGGCCACGATTTCGGCGCGGGAGCTTTCCATTCCCCGCAAGGCGCACGACGCGATGGAAAAAGGCCTGAACCTGCTCTACGCGAAGTCCGACTATCCCGGAAGCCTCAAGCAGTTCGAGCAGGCCATTGAGAAGTACCCCGATTATTATGAAGCGTACACGCAGGAAGGGGTGGCGCACCTAAAGATGGGTGATGCGGCCGGCTCCGAGCAGGCCTTTCGCAAGTCCATCGAAGTTAGCAAGGAAAAATATCCCGATGCATTTTTCTGGCTCGCGACGCTGCTTTCCGATAACGAGCGCTTTGCAGATGCGGAGGCGGCCGCGCGCAAGGCTGTCGACCTCAACCCCGGTGCCTGGCAGGCGAACTCGGAACTTTCGCGCGCCCTGCTGGGCCTTAACCGCGCAGCCGAAGCGGAAACCAGCGCGCGCGCGGCAGTCGATCTTCAGCCTGGAAACGCGAATCTTCACCTGCTGCTCGCGAATATTCACATGCAGCAAAAGAATGATGTGGCCTTGCTCGACGATTTGAATAGCTATCTGAAGCTTGCTCCTACCGGCTCATTTGCTTCCCAAGTCCGCCAACAGCGCGATGAAGTCGAGCACAACTTAGCCGACACCAAGGCCGCCCCCGCCACGTCCGGCGCCGTGCATCCGTAAGCCTCAACACTCGAGCGTGGAAGCAGGGTGCGAGCTCTACTTGGAGCC
>PLJR01000040.1:1586-3617 GCA_003140295.1 Acidobacteriota bacterium | reverse complement strand
CGAGGTTCGGATTTCTGACCTCGGCGACCCGTCGCGACCACGAGTCCTTCATGCTCGCCAACGGCAAAAGCCTCATGTCCAGCGGCGCCCCCTGTTAACATATTAGTACCGCAGTACCGTTGCGCAAAACAATCGCGTTTTCTAAGTTTGACGTGGATACGCCGCCCATATCGAGATTGCAACGGAACCGCCTGTTTGCCTTAGACGACAGACGGGCCCCCTAGGAGTCGACAGTGAGCACACGCGCGATGGCACCGACGTTACATGAAGCCACTCCTCCCATTTCCCAGTTGGATGCCTCACTGTCCCCGTTCCTTACTCATCTTATGGCAGGTCTGAGTGAGCAGATCAAAGTGATGACCTCCGAAGCCGCAGCAACGGCGGTCGCAAAGGAGAAAGAACTAATTCTAAAAGAGTTCCGTGTAATTCTCCAGGATGAGGCAACGAAAATCCTGGAGCGAGTGATGGTGACTTCCAAAGAGGAGTTGGCTTCACGGACCCTGAGGGAACTCAATGAGACCTCCGAGGCAGCCGTTCAACAAAGACACGAACGCTGGCTCAAAACGATCGAGCAAGACGTGGAGCGAGTTACCGCCGATATCCGACAGCACATGGACTCGTCCCGTCGAGAGATGGTGGAACGCGTTCGCAGTCAGGCCGTGCCTGTACTGGGAGAGGCGCAAGCTGCGCTGCAGAAATTGCAGGCTCTGAAAGACGAACTGAAGGTAAACCTGGTAACCATGTGCAAGCAATTTGAGGAGTTCTTGCAGGAAAGTGCTGATAAATCCGCAGCACACATGCAGGCCAAGATCGCGGAGGCCGACAAGCAATTTGAGAACAACGTAAACGCGCGGGCGGCTGCGGCTGACGCCGCGGTTACTGACAGCAGTAGCCAGGCCTTGCTAAAGCTCTCTCAAGACTGTCAGCAAGCTGCAGAAAATCAGTTGAAGTCGCTGGCGGCCACTGCGGAACAGACGGCCAACGCTGCGAAGGATAGCGCGGAGATCTCTCGGCACAGCTTAAACGAGATGGAGACGCTGCTACGCAGCCGAATCGAATCCATCGGCGAATCGCTTGTCAACATTGCAAAAAAAGAAGTAATCCGACCCGCCGATTAGCCACGCGGTTTACCGGGGACTCGGCCCGACGGCCAAGCCGGTGACCGTAGCCCTGTGCAATTGACGGGCATGTGGTGATAGGCTGCTCCAAGGAGAGGAAGTCATAGCATCCACAAAACGAGCCTTCATGAAACTCACCGAAGCACCCGAGATCGTGACCTGGCCCCAAAACTCGGTATATTTTTATCGAGAAAATCGGACCCTTCCAACAGACCGCACCCCGAGCCTGGCAAGAACTGCATCAACTTGTTCCGGGAATTTCAGAAGACAACAAGATCACCGGTTACATGAGCCTCTACAAAGTTGCGGCAAAGATATATCGCGCGGGCGTTTCGCTCGCGGCAGCGCCCATACGTTTGCCCCAGAGCGTCAGATATGAGCAGTTCCAGGGCGGCAAGTACTGTCGTTTTGTTTTAACAGGACCTTACTCAAACTTACCCGCAGCATCTGGGCGCGTTTTTGAGATCGTTGCCGAGCGACAAATCCCGCTTCGGGATGACTACTGCATCGAACATTATGTCAACGATCCGAGAACAACGCCTGAGCAGCAATTGACCACCGAGATACTCATTCCCACGATGCAGACACTCCCCTGATTGCAGCTTAATCGGACGATTTCTCACATCGTGATAATCCCTCGTTTCTCGGGACCTATCCGGGACAGGGAGAACCCCGACTGCATTCGCCTCCTCCTGCGCCCAATATATCCGCACGCTTCAGTCCCAGTCCCCCTTGGCACTTTCACCCTGACTGTACTCATCTTGTACCTACGACCAGTCTAATTTTTTCCCACATTCACTTAGTCTATTCATACCTCAGACGCCTCGCCATCATCCGCCGAACAATTGCACGCGAACGGTAGCAACGCATGGAATAGTGCAGATCTGAGGAGAGGATTCTGACGGCTGCAATT
>PLJR01000040.1:0-1579 GCA_003140295.1 Acidobacteriota bacterium | reverse complement strand
CATATCAAGCACAAGCGCCCTGTCGAATCCCGCTATGGGGTACCGACGTTCGCTGACTCTTCCCTCAATGACATCACCACCGACGACGACCCGATCGTGCGACAGGCTGCCGTAAGAGCCCTCGGGCGATACAATGGATCGGTAGTTGCCATCGATCCGTCGACCGGACGCATCTTGTCCATTGTTAATCAGAAGCTCGCCTTCTCCGCTGGCTTCATCCCCTGCTCGACAATCAAACCCGTGATCGCACTGGCCGCGCTGAAAGAAGGCATTGTTACGCGCGACACTGTGATTCGCGTTTCGCGACGTAAGTCTATGAGCCTTACCGAAGCGATCGCCCATTCCAACAACAAGTATTTCGAGGAACTTGGCCGGCGCATGGGATTTGACACTGTGGCGGACTACGCCAGAATGCTGGGACTCGGTGAACTTTCCGGCTATCAAATTCCCGAGGAACAGCCTGGCAGAGTGCCCAAGGTGCCTCCCAAACGAGGAGGAGTTGCGCGGATGTCGAGCTTCGGTGAAGGAATCCAGATGACACCGTTGCAGCTCGGCGCGCTGGCCTCCACGATCGCCAATGGCGGCACGCTATACTATCTCCAATATCCGCGAACCGCCGAGACCAAGGAAAATTTTGAGCCGCGGATCAAGCGCACGATTGAGATCGACTCCCANNNNGATCAAGGCACGCGCATAGGATGGTTTGTGTCCTTCGCGGACCAAGTGAACCCCAAGATTGTTCTGGTCGTCCTGATGCATGGGCAGAAACATCTCGTTCAGGGGCCCATGGCCGCGGGGATTGCTGGACACATCTACCGGCAGCTTAATGACGAGAATTACTTCGCACCAAACCATACCGAAACAGGAGTCCCGACGATTGTTTCTTTATCGAGTCATGACCCGTCTCCCGATGCTTTTAAGACTCCAAACTTTATGATCGACGTAACCACGAAAACTCATATTCCTGCCGAAAATCCCACTTACTGATAATCCGGTTCTCAGGAGTTGGCCGCCGAGTACGCCGTGACTCGGGCGCATTCCCGGAAGGCGCTTCGGTGTAGAATCGCCGCTGCCTTGGTTCAGAGACGCAGCCACAACTGACGACTACCGGTTCTCAGGAGGTTTGACTGGTCAGCCGCACGCTCTCGCATTATTGGATCAACGCCGCGATCGGCGCGGGCGGAATGGGTGAGGTGTACCGCGCCACCGACACCAAGCTCGGTCGCGAGGTTGCGCTCAAGGTCCTGCCGCCGGACGTCGCGAGCGATCCCCAACGTCTCGCTCGCTTCCAGCTCGAGGCTCGCGCCGTCGCCGCACTCAACCATCCTAATGTCGTGACGCTGTATTCTGTGGAAGAGTGCGACGGCGTCCACTTTCTCACCATGGAGCTGCTCGAGGGGCAGCCACTCGATCGCCTGATCTCCGCGAGCAGCCTCTCTGTCGAGCGAATTGTCGAGATTGCCAGTGCCTTGGCCGACGCGCTCGTCGCGGCGCACGAAAAAGGCATCGTGCATCGCGACCTGAAGCCCGCCAATGTGATGGTGACGCATGAAGGCCGGGTCAAGGTGCTGGATTTTGG
>PLJR01000001.1 GCA_003140295.1 Acidobacteriota bacterium | reverse complement strand
CGCTTCGTTGCCGAGGGTGCATACGTCTTCATCACTGGCCGGCGTCAGGATGAATTGGATAAGGCGGTAGCGACCCTCGGCTCCGGGGTTACGGGAGTGCAGGGGGATATATCAAATCTGGATGACCTTGACCGGCTCTTCGCAGCCGTGCAGGCAGAAAAGGGGCATGTGGACGTACTGTTCGCCAACGCAGGGATAGGCAATATGAGTTCTTTGGGCGCAATCACTGAGGAGCAATTCGACAAAGTTTTCGATGTGAATGTCAAAGGAACCTTGTTTACCGTGCAAAAGGCACTCCCGTTGATGCGGGCTGGCGGCTCCATCATACTCACGGGATCGACGACAGGTTCGATGGGAACGCCCGCCTTTAGCGTGTACAGCGCGACAAAGGCCGCTATCCGCAATTTTGCTCGAACCTGGGCGCTGGACCTGAAGGGTACAGGCATCCGGGTCAATGTGCTCTCGCCGGGGGCTACCACGACGCCAGGTCTTCTCAATGGTCTGGCGAAGACCGGAATGCAAGAAGCTCTTCTTGCCGGTCTCGCCAGTCAGGCACCCCTTGAACGTATGGGCAACCCAGACGAAACGGCTGCCGTGGTCGTGTTCCTCGCCTCTGATGACAGCAGCTTTATGACCGGAAGCGAAGTATTCGTCGATGGCGGTTTAGCGCAGGTCTGATTCGGCATGAAACGGCCTGCCCATGTATGCAGACGGAATCCTGTGCCAGAACCGGGGGTTCCGGCACACTGCTGGGTCGGCCTCGCACTTGCCGCCATCAGGACTAAACACGTCGATTTCGTAACCTCTTTCAGTGAGAATAAAATAGGGATGGCTGAGTTCGCTCCACCAGAATCCAACAGGCCAGTCCGTGGTAGTAGAAATTGCTGGATTGGAGATTACGATCGCCACTCGCTTCCGCCTCTTGGGGTTGACCACGTTCGGGTCTTTCAAGCTCATTGATTCTCCTTAGACTCAGGGGTCCGACAAACGTCTGTTGGATGTCCGCATTAGTTTTGACCACTATGAATTCTTAACAGCAACTTCAAATCTCCCCGAGGAACTCGGGGGTAGCGCCCTTGCCCCGAGGTAAACCCTCTAGTCCGGTCCGAGAATAGGATTCTCCGTCTCGTCGCCTGGCGTCGCGCCGGTTGCCCTGGTTTCGGAAACAGCCGCGGCCGCATACGTTTCTTTGCGCTGAAACAGTTTGTCGGTTCTGATGATCAGCCCGATGCCCAGGAAGTTCACGCTTCGCAGGAACTGATCGTCCTGACGGATGTAAGAGGGCTGAAAAAGTCAGATGGCGATTGATCGGCATATCCATCGCTACTACGACCCAGTTGCGGCGCAACCAGTTTCCCGGAAGAAAATCGTGGTACACCTCATCGAAGAAGAACGGGTCACCTTGTGAGAGCCGAAGGAAAGCGAGTGAGAAAGATAAATTTTGTTGCGAAAGCGGTTGACCTCGCCGGTTGGCGTGAAGCGTCGGACGTACATGTTTCTGTCAGAAATCGTTAAGTGATGAAATGTAGCTGCGATTGAGCCCGCCAATCGGAATTGGTTCTCGCGGTAGCTCACGGATGCGGTAGGGTCCGTAAGGAGTGCCGATCCGCTTGGTGGAACGTTGACGAAGAGGTAGCTGGGGGTCAAGGTAAAATGTTTCTGCACCGCCAGCGGCAGTTCAAGAAGCGCGATGCTGGCGCCCACATTGCCGAGATAAAATCCGTAGGAATTGACCGCGATTCGATTCGTGAGGGGCACAGCCAGCTCCAGATAGTCGGCCGGCGAGAAGACGGCGCTGCCGCTCTTTCCGCTGCCTTCCACTTCCTGCGCCGCACAGGGCAGCCAGAGCCACAAGCATCCGAAGAACAGGGCCATCATTTTGAGCATTACAGAAAACTCCCACGATCCTTTTTAGTTGCGAGTGGATTCTCATCCAAAGCAACAGTAGAGATGCTATCGCTAAGCAGCGAAATTTAGATGTCAAGGATTCGTGAAAACTTTGTCACGCCAAATTTGGGCTCGACCCGATTCGATTCGAAGCAAGCGAGCAGACATCACTGAAACTTGCACCGTGGTTTTCACCATCTTGCGCCGCACAGAGCGACAAAATCCATACGCGTACGAATTAAGAATGCGAATTGTTTTGATATCCAGTACATACAGCACGTCGGCCATACAAGAAGCCCGGATACACGATGTAAAGCGGCAAATGGCTTCGATCCCTCGAGAGATATCTTCTNNGGAACAATCCCGCCGTGCTGCGATAGCATGAAGTGAGCTTCCTTACTTTACCTTTTTGTTGGCGGAGGCGGTGCCTGCGAAGGCTTATCTTTTTGATCTGAGTCGATCAAACAGCCCAACCACCACGCCAAGACGGGTTGGCGGAGGGCAGTCAATTCGAANNCTGGCGGTGGACACAGTCTAGAGCGAACTTTTCTCTGAGAATTCCCTGCTAACAGGGAAATCTACAGGGAATATTGGGCCTCGATTCGCAGCCTGCGGAAGGTAAGTGCATGTCCCAGAGTTACTTGGGAGAACATTTTGGGCATCTAAGCCAAATCGGAACAGGGAATGAACAGGAGCGAACAGGGAATATGATTTCCCTGATACGGCCTATTAGGCATATATGGCGGGAACGTTAGGATATGGGGAACAGGAATTTTTCACGTCAACTGGAGTCCACGCAGCTGCTCTGGCCAGTCGACGGGAGCGTTTTTCAGAAGTTCTTCCAGCGTTAAGTCAGGTCGGTGCTTTCCGGACAACACAATCTCCGTAATTTGGGGGGAGAGCGCGGCGCACTCCATGNNGCCACGCTCATGTTCGCCTGTAACAGTACCGCATGCGGGTGGGTGACCCAATAATGTTTCCACGAGCTGTAAGCGTTCGACGTCGATCCAGACTCTGGTCTGGCCCACTACAACCCGCCGCACCACGTTCCTGAAGAACTCATGTTGCTTTGCAGTTTCCAGTTGCGGCCAGTGTTTAGCGAGATCCAGAGCTCGCTCTGCCGTCACATCTTTTTCGGGACTGTTCTCCAGGCTTGTTACGCATTTTTCCGGAGAGCCCAGCAACAAGTGGATCTGTGAGAGGACCAGTGCTTCGAGTTCTTGGGCTGGGAATGCCGTAACTGTCAGTGCGCTGTCGGTTTTTCGGATCGCCGCCTGCGAAGTGTAATAGCGATACCGCTTCCCGTTTTTCGTGGTGTGTGTTGGTGTGAAGCGGACACCGTTAACGTCGAAAACGATTCCGCTGAGCAAACTCGGTTTCGCGAGGGACTTTTTGCTTCGGTGCGCCTGATTATTGGCTGCGAGCCGAGCTGCGACTTGATCCCACAGCTCTTTCGATACGATCGCTTCGTGCTGGCCGGGATAACAGCGATCGCGGTGCACGGTTTCCCCGATGTAGACCCGATTGTTGAGCAGGTGATAGAGGGCACCCCGAGAGCAGCTTGCGCCCCCGGAGGTACGCCCGCTCCCGCTCGTGCGAACTTTGCTGTTTATCTGTTCCCGTCCCAGATAGTCTTTGAGCTCTTTGACACAGCTCAGCCGCAGATACTGCCGGAAGATCTCTTGCACGGTCTCGGCTTCCGGTCGGTTGACGATGAGCCGGTGATCCACGCAGTTGTAACCTAAAGGGACGACGCCTCCCATCCACATGCCCTTCTTCTTCGAGGCGGCNNCCCATCGAGGTGGTGGTGTTGAATTGCTGCGTGACGGACACGAAGCTAACGTTATGGGAATCAAACACCTCGATGATCTTGGCAAAGTCGGCCAGCGAACGTGTTAAACGATCGACTTTGTAGACGATGACGGTGGCAATCTTTCCAGCCGAGATGTGGTCGAGGAGTTGTTTCAGCGCAGGACGGTCCATGGTGCCCCCGGAGAACCCGCCGTCGTCGTAGCGTGCGTTGGCAGCGACCCAGCCCTCATGCTTTTGACTATTTATATAGGCCATGCAGGCCTCGCGCTGCGCTTCCAGGGAGTTAACCGACTGTTCCAGCCCTTCTTCCGAGGATTTGCGCGTGTAAACGGCGCAGCGAACTTGTTGCTTAGTCATGCGCGCCACCCCGGACCAGTTTCTCGTTTCTCAAACCGAAGAACGCCGGGCCGGACCAGCGCGTACCGGTGATTTGACGTGCGATGTGTGAGAGGCTAGGGAAGCTAGCGCCCTTATATTCGTAACCGGAGCCCGTTACCCGGACTTCATGCCCCTCTCCACGCCAATGACGCAGAAGGCATGTTCCCGGCTTGATTTTGCGCGGAGCTCTCACTTCGGGTGACGCCCCGAACTTTTCAAGTTCCCGGGCAATCCGGCGAAGTTTACAGCGCGTTGCAGGTTTGAGACCTCCATAGGCATTTTCCTGAATTCTATAAGCTAGAAAAGGAACCATCAGTTCTCTGCGGATTCCCTGTGGAGCAGCTCTGCGGTAAAGCTTCTGCCACAGGTCTAGGAGTTCCTGGCGCGACAAATGGCGTAATTGGGCGATCTGTTCGGCAATATCTGTGTCCATTTAGCCCTCCTTTTGCATGCACATTGCCGCTCGTTCTCGGCGGACAGTCAAGCGAACTCTGCCTCTAATGGAGCAAGTGGATAGGGCGTTTACCTGTTTCTCTGTGTTGGCCATGGTTCACCAAACCATGGATTTTGCCCGCAACGAGGCCGAATTCCCCGGGGAACCGTGATCCGAATCCAATGCCGCCAACCAGTCTTGGGATTTTCCTTCTCTGTGCGATCAGTCGAAGATCCGCCATTTCAGCCGCATAAAGGGCGAATCCGGACCTTGAAGCGTTCTCCGCTGGTCGAATGACGTGCTGGTTCTATCTTGTGTTCGGCATCGGTACCCTCCAGTAGCCTTTTGGACACTTTCGCAACTCTGAATTGCGGGCGAAAAAACCTGCCGCCATAACCGTGTGTAGTTGAGTTCAAAAAGGAGGATTGCGAATGCGTGGTACACACAGGAATCTGGCAATTGAGTACACTGAAGTAAAGTCTCTGAGGCTGAACCCACAGAACCCACGTCTGCATAGCGACAAGCAAGTCAACCAGCTCGCGAGCAGCATCCGAAGCTTCGGTTTCAACGTGCCGGTGTTGGTGGATGCGCAATCGCAGGTGATCGCCGGCCACGGACGCGTACGTGCCTGTCAGCACTTGGGCATCAAGGAAGTGCCAATCATTCGGCTCGAGCACCTTTCCGAGCACCAAGTTCGCGCATTCACGATCGCAGATAACCGCCTGACGGAGAACGCCGAATGGGATGACCAACTACTCGGAGAGCAGCTGAAAATCCTGTCCGAAGCCGAGCTCGACTTCAGTCTCGAAGCCACGGGTTTTGAAATTGGGGAGATTGATCTCTTTATCGAAAACCTCGCGCCGGTTCCAGAGGGCGATCAGGACCCGGCCGATGCAGTCTCCGAACCATCCGCGGTACAAGTTAGCCGTCGCGGTGACCTCTGGAATCTTGGTAAGCACCAAGTTCTATGCGGCGATGCACTGGCGCGAGGTGATTACCAGCTGCTCATGCGAGATTCTCGAGCAAACCTAGTCTTCAGCGACCCTCCATATAATGTTGCAATTCCCGGGCACGCCAGCGGAAACGGCAAGATCCGGCATAAGGACTTCCTCATGGCGTCGGGAGAAATGACCGCGGCAGAGTTCACAAACTTTCTGACCGATGTGCTCACTCTCGTTGCCAGCTACAGCATGCAACCAAGCCTGCATTTTATCTGCATGGATTGGCGGCACGTGTGCGAACTTCTCTCGGCTGGCGATGTTGCTTATGCCGAGCTCAAGAATGTATGCGTGTGGATAAAAGACAACGCCGGGATGGGATCTCTCTACCGTAGTCAGCA
>PLJR01000123.1 GCA_003140295.1 Acidobacteriota bacterium | reverse complement strand
GTCATTCCGAACGGAGTGAGGAATCCCTCAGACATTTGGCTCTGGCACCTGTCGGTGCGGTGCGACCTCCCGGCAGTCGTTCCCGCCGTTTCTCGTCGCCGTTGGCCTTAAGTTGTCATTCCGAACAAAGTGAGGAATCCCTCATTCGTTTTCCTGCGCACCTGAGTTTCCGCAGTCGTTTCGGCCGTTTCCTTTTGCCACTGCTTTACGTGGTCATTCCGAACGCAGTGAGGAATCTCTCAGGCATTAGCCCTTTTGCCGCTCCCGGTGCAGTGCGAACTCCCGCAGCTGCTCGAGTCGCCCTGTTCTCGTTGGCGTTGGCCTTAAGTTGTCATTCCGAACAAAGTGAGGAATCCCTCATTCGTTTTCCTGCGCACCTGAGTTTCCGCAGTCGGTCCGGCCGTTTTCTCTTTGCCGCTGCTTTACGTGGTCATTCCGAACAAGCGAGGAATCTCTTAGCCATTGGCCTTTTGCCACTCTCTGTGCAGTGCGAACTCCCGCAGTTGCTCGAGTCGCCGTTTTCTCGTTGCCTCTGCCATTAGGTCGTCATTCGGAATACAGTGAGGAATCCCTCAAGCTTTAGTTCTTGGGGCCGTCTCTTTTTGCCGTAGCCCTGCGTCGTCATTCCGAACAAAGTCAGGTTAAATCGTCCCCCCGCCGCAAAAAGGGTCAATCAGAAACCGCCAAGTGCAAAGACGGGCGGGGGGCAGGTCGGGTAATCTTCGAGATATGTGCGAGCTTGTCGAAAGAGAAACCGAAAAACTGGCTGTCTTGGGAAGTGCGCAAGGGCTTATTAAAACTGAGCATATTGAGTATCCAACATATGGACTGGGCTTCCCAGACAAATACCCTCGCTTCACCTAGCGCTTACAAATATGCAGCCACGCCCGTGACGGGGCCCGATTTGAAAGATGACCTTCACTCACTTACACGAGCTAAGCGAGCCCCAGACTGAATGACGCGGGGCCCTCTCCCAGTTTCCGAAATAATTGTGTTGGAGAGGACAATCAGTACTTGCTGGCCCACCTGCCAATGTCTTCGCAGCCATTTCAGTGGTGGTTGCTGAGAATTTATGTTCATCTCAAGTCACGCAGCGGTATTATTTCCAGCTACGTAACAATCGTGGGTATTGAGCCTTGCGATTTTTTGTGGCCATCACCGACAGCGATTGGTTTAACTATCTTTCCAGCAATACTCCGCTCGATGAAGTTAATTTCTGGCAGCCGAGCGGGGGCCGCCAATTCCGAGCTCTACAGCCAGGCGAACCGTTCTTATTCAAGCTACACAGTCCTAGAAATTACATCGTTGGTGGAGGATATTTTAGCTACTTCACAATCCTGCCCGTAAGTTTTGCTTGGAGCGCATTCACGACAAAAAATGGATCTTACAGCGAGCAGGAGATGCGGACGAGGATTGCCCGATATAGGAAAGTGCCTTCGAGTCCGGTCGAGGACTACCAGATCGGGTGCATACTTCTTCAGGCTCCATTCTTTTTTGCGGAAGACGATTGGATTCCAGCGTCAGATTGGAGTCCTAACATCGTTCAAGGCCGCGGCTATGACACTTCGGATCAATCGGCACAATGGATTTGGCAACAGGTACAAGATAGGCTCGGCGCCACTCAGACAGCGACGCTTCTTTCCGCAGTAAAAGGGGAGGACCCTGCAAGATTCGGCCAGCCACAAATCGTATTGCCACGATTGGGTCAAGGCTCTTTCCGCGTCTTAGTGACTGACGCTTACAGAAGGAAGTGTGCGCTGACCAGTTCACCTGTTCTGCATGTCTTAGACGCCGCACATAATAGGCCGTTTATTCAGGATGGTCCAAATGATGTGCAAAATGGAATACTATTGCGCCAGGATGTTCATACGCTCTTTGACCGCGGATACATAACCGTCACTCCAGAATATCGTTTTGAGGTCAGTGGCCGAATTAAAGATGAGTTTGCTAATGGCCGTGAGTATTACTCGGCCCACGGAAACAAAGTCGTTTTACCAGACAACCCCTCACTGTGCCCGGCGACGGATTATCTGACTTGGCACAACGAAAACGTCTATTCTGCATAGGTGCTGCCTCGAAATCTGTCCCGGCTCCAGTGGACACCCTTAAATTTGCCGCACGATTTGCTGTTCGAATACGTTGGCCGTGCCTTGACATGTAGTTACCAATCTGATATCATGCCGTATGATGATGGTAGGCCTTTTGCCGCAGAACATCGCCGCATCACTTTCGTTTTGTGGCCTTCGTGCCGGAAGATTTTTACGGCAAACCGCGAATGAAAATGGGCGCTATAACTGGTTGGCAATTCATCAAGTTACAAGCATTTCAGCCCGTAAGCGCCCCATTTTGATATCCTTACAAAATTCGCATCCGCAAGTCCCACCGAATCACATCCTTGCGAAAAAAGAGGTGGGGGGAGGGGAGTATCTATCCAGTTACCCAGCCGTCACGCGTACGGCGCGGGCAGGCCGCACTTCAGCCGGTACTGCCGCATTTCGGTCTGCACGTGCGTGCGGATGCGGAGGCTCGAGCGCGGCTTGGCAGTGCACAGCAGAATGTATCCAGCTTCGCGATCTTGCGGAAAATACGAGACAGCGTCGGACGGATCGAATTCCCCGGGAGCGAGCAGTTGGCCCGCGCAGGTGAGGCAGCGGCCCTGGTGGCAGATGGCCGGCAGATTCACGCCGGCACGCTTGGCTTCGTCCCACAGGTGTTCCGAGGCTCGCGCAGCAATCACGCGCGGACCATACGGCGTAACCAGCGTCACCTCAAAAGATTCGTCGTCAGCCATTCGGCATTTGGAGAATTCAAATTGCGTGGCCGCCGAAATCGCAAATTCTCTCGGCAGCCACGCAATCTAAAAAACAGCGCTCTATGGATTGTAGAAGCCGCGGTTCTTGCTGTACGGCGCCTCCCCAGGAGTGCCGCGCCGGAAGTGGCCCGACGGAATCGACTTCCCGTCGCGTTCGTGAGCGAGCAGCTCGATGAACCACGCTTCGTGTTCGATCTCCTCGTTCAAAATGCGCGCGGCCATGTCGTACGTCCGGGGATCTTTGCCGAACGTCA
>PLJR01000225.1:2586-11586 GCA_003140295.1 Acidobacteriota bacterium | reverse complement strand
GGATAATAGCCCAAGGCTTTGGTACCTGCCGCTCTCGCAATATGCACTCACTTTCTGGGATTGACGGAAAGCCACGCATTCAAGAACTCATCAATCCCGTCCTTGATCTCCGTGCGAATACCTTGAGCAGACGGATTCGAGATTAGACTCCCCGTCCGCCATGTTTCGACAGCGGGCGCAAACTGGCTGTTTCGTTCCAACCGTGCGTCCTGGTCCAGATATATGTCGAAGTCCGCAGCCCGAGCATCGTTCGCCACACTTACGGCGATGTACACGAAAGCACGCCCAGGAAGATTCTTGCCCTCTTCCGGCGTCACAATACGAATCCCTGCTAACCGAAGCTTAAGTTCGACATCCGTTTGGATTGCGTCTTTCGATAAGCCTAGCGTCTTCGCACCTGCGGGAAGCGCTTCGATCACAACATATAGGGTACTAATGCCTTTAAGATTTGCCGAAGTTTCTTGTGCCTTAGAAGAGATGACCGGAATGCAGAACATTACCGCGAAGCAAATCATGGCGAACCGTTTTGTCATAATAGCGTCCCTTCCGGCGCATATTACCCGAGAACACCGTGCGTGTCGCCGTCAAGCCTTTCCCGCAAGGCATTCAACGATGTCGGAGCCATTGCGAGAGTTGCGGATCATAGCTTAAACGTAGTCACAAGCGGCGCTAAACGGCGTCGGCGGCGTATTACAGCGAATGCGAGGCGTAGGCTTGAGCTAATGTGCGTCTCTTGGGTTTCGCGCTTGGGCTAGTTAAGCGATTACTGGGCAGGGCAACTGTCTTTTCTTTGTTTCCAACGAACCTCCCCTCCACGTCGCAACTCAAGAGCGTCGATGTTTCCGCCGACTGTTCCGCTTTGATCGTAGGCAACGGTCAAATCAGCAAGCCGAATTGGNNGGTTAGACTTGTAAACTCATCAAAAATTTCCCTCTTTCCGGCTGCAACAAATCCTACGGGATTAATCGGCGTCAATGGCGTGGCCGCTATGGGCGTGATACTCGATTGGTTGACTACAATCCTTTCCCAAAAAAGTGTGAGATGGGTTCCCTCGGATTCGCCGAAAAGGGCGTCGGTCAGAACCCCGTTTTCGGCGGTATTGATAATGGCTTGCGGATTAGAGACATAAATTCTCCTGATGTCTTCTGTAACCGCNNGCTCATAAGCGCGATGGGCTTCTTCGGTACTATTCCAGTCAAAAGGTCCCCCGCCTCCCCACGCCGTCAGATTAGCGCTGAAAAATATTATGTGTTGTCCAAGGGCAGAGAGTTTGCATTCTGTATAAACTGGCGGCTGATTGACGAGACTCCCTTTGCTATCGGCTGCGATAATGATCTTGTCGGTTGAATAGTAGATAATCCCGATGCTTCCTTTGCGAACTTGGGCCGTTGCGATGTTTTGAAACAGAAAAACAATCACAAGGCAGTAGGGGACTTTCATACTGGTTTTGCGCATTAACAACGATCCGGCAAACGCAAGGTAACCGCTCCGGCACCGAGGGTACTACAGCAAGAGCGCATTCTCCCGTGCGGTCGAACTCCTTCAGGGTTGCCGGTCATCCAAAGCGCTCAATGAGTTTCTGATCGAGCGCAAGGCTGCCGATCCCGATCATTTTGCGACCGTTCGTTGACGGTCATCAAGCTGAGTTATGCGATGGACGTAGGATTAACGCAGGGCAGGGCGGATAAGTCCAAAAGGTTGCGCTGAGGACACACATTAGAGGTCCCCACTAACCTCCTTTCAAGCTCTGCCCTAATTCAATTGCCAGACTTTCTCGACCACCGCGAGCGTGGCAAAGCCACTGCGCCGAATCCGCACCTAGAAGCACACCTAGCGATCTCTCGCGCTGCCAGAGCGCGCGCTCACAGAGCCGCCCAGTTTCGTTCGGACCAGCCTGGCGCCCTCCACCATGGCTTTCATCTTCCCGAACGCCACATCTCGGGGCAGGTACTTGAGTCCGCAGTCCGGCGCAACGACGAGCTGCTCCGCTGCGACGAAGGGAAGTGCGCGTTGTATGCGTGCGGCGACGGTTTCCGGCGTCTCGATCTGATGCGTCGAGAGATCGAGCACGCCCAAAATGATGGTTTTGCCGCGCAATTTCTCAAGTACGGAACAATCGAGCGAGGACTGCGCGGTCTCAATCGAAACTTGACGCACGTCGGAGTCCGCCAGTTCCGGCAAGAATGAATATCCCGACGGGCGTTCATGAATGATAGCCGCGTATCCGAAGCAGAGGTGGACGGCAGTGATGCCGGCCACTCCGTCAAGCGCCCTCCGCAACGCCTGGAGGCCATATTGGCGTGCCTTGTCCGGCCGGGCCTGCATATAGGGCTCGTCCATTTGCACCACGTCGGCGCCAGCTGCAAATAGATCTTTAATTTCCTCGTTGACCGCCACCGCATAATCCATTGCCAGGGCCTCTTCACTCTTGTAGTGGTCGTTTTGGACCTGCTGGGCCATGGTAAAAGCGCCTGGAACGGTGATCTTGACTTGCCGGTTTGTGTTCGCACGAAGGAACTGCAGATCGCGCACCTGAACCGGATACTTCCGGCGAATCTTACCCACGACGCGAGGCACGGGGTTCGGATGGCCGCTTCGGTCAAGCGCCGTCCCGGGATTGTCAATGTCAACGCCTTCGAGTGCGGTGGCGAACCGGTTCGAATAGCTTTCCCGGCGCATTTCACCGTCGGTAATAATGTCGAGTCCCGCTCGCTCTTGCTCTCGAATTGCCAGTATTGTGGCATCGTCTTGGGCATGCTCGAGCCACTCCGACGGGACGCGCCACAATTCCCGCACACGGATGCGTGGAGGAAACCGTCCAGCGAGCTTCTGGCGATCGATCAACCAGTCGGGCTGCGGATAGGACCCTACGAGGGATGTAGGAAGGAGCGGTGTTTCCATGGTTTATTCTGCCTACCTTTCCTTAAACCGGTTGCTTTCCTGCTTCGCCGGACCGGTGTGCCGGTCCGATCTGAAACGCACTCTCATTCGAGCGCGCGTACTATCGCGCCCGGCCAGGGTTAGGTTCCGAGTGATAAGCGCTGGCGTTGGTTTGGAGCAGGTTGCTCGTCAGTACGGCAACAGTCGCACACAGAGCGGGAACCATTCCGGACAGAAGTATCTGTTGCGGAGTCCATTCCATGGAAAGCAGGACGCCTCCAAACACTGGACCGATGATCGATCCGATGCGGCCGATCCCCAAGGCCCAGCCGACGCCGGTGGCACGCATCGAAGTGGGATAGAAACTCGCGGACGCCGCGTTGATGCCGGCTTGCGCACCTTGCACGCTGACGCCCAGTACGAACGTCACGGCCATTGCCAGCAGATAGGAGCTGGAAGCGTACGCCAGTGCGCCAATCAGGAGTACCGACACTCCAAACTCCGCAAGCAAAACCGTGTAAGCACCAAAACCAGTCATCAGGCGGCCTTCGGCGAGCGCTCCCACGATGCCGCCCAGGCTGAAAAGAGAGACCGCTGCTATTCCAGCCGAGACTGGCATGCCGCTTTGTCGCAGCAGCCCTGGGAGCCAGTTCACTATAAAATAGATGATCAGCAGGTTCATGAAGAACGGCACCCATAGCAAAATCGTCCCGGCGGCGCGGCCCTCGGCGAACAACTGGCTTACGGGCATGCCCTTACTCGCTGGGTCACGCGAGATCGAGAGGTTGAGGGGCGCACTGGCCAATTCCGGCGATATCCGAGCCATGATCGCGACTATCTTTAGTGGATTGGCGCCGCGCACGCTTAGGAATCGCACCGATTCGGGGAGGGCTGTGATTAGTGCGAGCGAAACCGCAAGCGGCAAAATGCCTCCAAGATAAAAGACCGAGCGCCAGCCCCATGTGGGAATCATGACCGAACTTGAGAGACCAGAGACGAGAGCGCCGAGCGGGATTCCGCAAAACAGCATAGCCACCAAAACCGATTGCAGGCGCTTAGGGGCATACTCGGACGTGAGCGCTACCACGTTGGGCATGGCTCCGCCGAGCCCGAGCCCCGTCAGGAAGCGCAGGATCAGCAGCTCGTTGAAGGAGGTGACCCGGGCGGTTAGGAGGGAGAAAACAGCAAACGTGAGAGTTGCGGCCACCAGGGGCCACTTGCGTCCCCAGCGGTCGGCGACGGGGCCGATGGCCATCGCTGCGACCATTAGGCCAATTAGGCCGGCGGCGAAGATAGGCCCGAATGTCCTGAGCGGGATGCGCAGCGTTTCCGAAATGGACGGCGCGAGAAAACCGATGCATTGCGCATCGAAGCCCTCGAGCACCAACACTACACCGCAAAGCACGATGATTCTGACTTGAAAAGGGCTGAGCGGCCGCCGATCGATGATTTCGTTTATCGTGAGCGCACGCGCGCCGCTATCCACAACAACCTCTGCATTCTTTTTCATAAGCCTTGCAACCCTTAGGCACGGCGACTCTTCTCAGGCGCTCCCTACACGGACTTCCATGTCGCCGACACGATCGATGTGCGCATGCAACATGTCGCCGGCGTGGATTGGTCCCACGCCCTCCGGAGTTCCGCTCAGCAGGACGTCGCCCGGCCACAGTGTGTAGAAGGACGAGGCGAACTCGATCAGTTCCGGGATACCGAGAATCATGTCCCGCGTGTTGGCCTTCTGGCGGAGTTCACCGTTGATCGTGATCCAAAGGTTGAGATTCGACGGGTCGCGTATTTCGTCCGCGGTCACAATCCAGGGACCCAGCACCGTATAGGTATCGATCGATTTCCGCAGACTGCGTTCCTCGGGCCCACGCACCGTAATGTCCAGGCCGATGCAGTAGCCCGCAACAAAGCCTAGCGCGTCCTTTGCCGCCACGCCCTTGACCGGTTTGCCTATCACCACTGCCAGCTCGACTTCGTGGTCCGTCCTTCGGTCCTGATGGCGAATCAAGATGCCTTGTGAAGGCCCGACAACGGAACTGGTCGCCTTCAGGAACAGACCTGATTGATGAATCGCCTGCATGTGGGCGTTAATTTGGTGATGCAGACCGGGATCGGAGGCGACCTCTTCAAGATGCTTCTGATAATTGACCGGGGCACCCATCACTTTGCCGGGATTGGCCACGGGGCTCAGCAGCCGCACCCGGGAAAGCGGGACTCCCGCCACCTTCCCGGCGGCGGCCAGGATGTGGGCGCGCAGAGTTGGAAGAGCCGTAATCAACGTGTCGCCGGGCGGGAACGGGTAACGTTGGCTTGGCAGCCCCTCGAGGACGGACGTCACGTCGCGTACGAGATCGCCATCCACTAATCCAAGCCTGTGATCGTCGAACTGACACAGAATCACGAAACACCCCTAATGATGGTCGGATAGTACACGGATTCGTGCGGGGCGCAAACTCTCACCTGAGACCCCTAGAGTAGCGGGCGCACGATCCATACGATAGAATCCCACTGATTTGCACATCGCTTGGTCCTCCGTGCGTCATGGCGGGTGGAGGTGGTCATGATCGAACCGGAATTTGAGAGGCTGTATGAGGACATGGGCCGCAATCATATTCAGCCACTCTGGAGGGCGGAGAGCAGCGTCATGCCCAGTGAGCCAGCACCGAAGACCATTCCCTGGATCTGGAAATGGTCTCAACTTTCCAGTCTCGCCCGCCGTTCAGGCGAGCTAGTGACTCTATCGCGGGGCGGTGACCGTCGTGCCCTGGGTTTGGCCAATCCTGGTCTGGGAGGGTTTCCGTACGCGACAGCTACGTTATGGGCGGCCGTCCAGTGGTTGAACGGCGGAGAAGTGGCACCGGCCCATCGTCATTCCGCGCAAGCAGTGCGTTTTATGATTGATGGTGAGGGCGCTTACAGCACCGTACAGGGCGACAAGGTTTATCTCGAGCGCGGCGATTTTGCTATCAATCCGCCATGGCACTGGCACGATCACGGCAGCGAAGGAGACGGCCCGGCGATCTGGATGGATGGTCTCGACGTGCCCCTGAACAACTATCTCGACGCTGTCTTCTTTGAACAGGGCACGAAAGATGTGCAGGAGGTTACCCGGGTCGTGGACGGATCGGTATTGAAGTACGGTTTGGGCCAGTTGCGGCCGGCTTGGGAAGCGCCTTGCCAGGAGTATTCGCCGCTCTGTACCTACAAGTGGACGGCTACCGAGCAGGCGCTCAACAACTTGGCCAAGGTGAGCGCCAGCCCGTTTGACGATGTCGCAATCGAGTTCACCAATCCACACACGGGTCGGCCGGTGATGAACACCATGACCGCCTGGGTTCAGATGTTACGGCCGGGAATTCATACCAAGGCTCACCGCCAGGTGAATAGCGCGGTCTATCACGTGTTCGAAGGGCGGGGCGCCACGATCATTGCCGGTGTCCGTTTCGACTGGGAGCAGGGCGATATCTTCGTCATTCCGAGTTGGGCTTACCATGAGCACGTCAACGCATCGAAGAGCGAGCGGGCCATCCTGTTTTCCATTCAGGACACGCCCGTGCTCGTGGCCCTCGGGAAGTACCGGGAAGAGGCGCTGGCGACGAACGGTGGGCATCAGGAAACCAAGGAAGTCTTTGACGCGGAGAGGACCCTGGCCCACCGGTAGCGCGGCTGTGGCGATTAACGTGAGTTAGCTGGTGGCGTGGTTGCGGTTCCGCCGTCGTTACCTGGCGTCCCTTGGAGAAAGTCGTCAAAATTGATTCCTGCCGGAGGCGCCACGACGGCAGCCCGGCTGGTCGTAAAACCGATTAAACGACCCATACAAATGATGCTGATCCAGATGGCGAGTGATAGCGCCGCCACGGCTTTGCCCGCAGGAGGCGCTGACGGAGCCTTATCCCAGCGGTGAATCGTCCGGCCGGCGGTCAGCTCAAAGACCAGGATGTTGATGCCAGCGAGCAGAAGCAGCAACATCTTCGTCCGGAAAAAAAAGTTGTGATAGTACACGCGCGCATTTGTAGTGAACATCAGCATTCCGGTAAACGCCGTCAAGGCAAAAGCAGCCCACGTCCACTTCAGAATGTCAGACGCCATACGCTTGAACGACCGCTGAGCCGACGCAATTCCCAACAAGCGGAGATCGATGATCGCAATNNAATGACGTGGGCCGATTCGATTAGGGGAAAGAGCAAGAGCGAATCGCGAATTCGATTGGCAAGGCCGGATGCTTCGAGCGATTTGAGCAATGCCGTAATATCCATTGGGCTCTATCAATCCAAAACGATCAATTTAACGTCCACCGTTACGCTACGCTCTCGTTGCTGGCGACCAGGAGCCCCACACGTGATCATAGGCAATCAGGCGTCCTAAGATAATAATGCAGACCCAAATCAGAAAGGTCAGTATCGCCAGCCACTTAATGGACCTTTGGTTCACAAAAGCTTCTTCCCACTGTTGATCGTGTTTGCGGAGCATGATTTGGAAAATGGCGGCGATCAGCGTGCTCACGGCCACGAGGAGCATTTTCAACCAAAACGAAAACGTAACCAGTTCGCGCACCGGTTCCCCGATGACCATCAACAGACCTGTTGCCAGTTGCAGGCACAACGCGCCTGTCACCCAGGGAGCGAACCGGTCAGTGGTTTGCCGCATCGTCTGATCCGTTCCGGCCCATCCCAGGATGCGCAGATCGATCATGAGTACCGATCCCAGTAACACTCCGATACCGACAATGTGAATGCATTGAATCATGGGGATAACCCAGCGGTTATGATTTTGCATGAAGAGGCTTGGGAATGTCGTGGACAGCCACTCGGCGAAATGCCTCAAGTCAGCGATCCTTGATTCGCGTTCCAGCATTAATATTTTTCAGCCTCAGACGCTTCGGCGGCGCTACAGCCGGCGCGCATGAAACACTATTAGAACGCGGTTCCACCAAGAAGCTCGCTGCCCTTAACCGTGTCGCAGGTCTTACCGGGGGCGGGCGGAGTTTTCCAGGGGCATTTGGCGATGGCGGTAGTTGCAATCCGGGATCCGAAATTGCTTCCGTCCCGCAGAGGATTCATCTTGACGCTGAATATCGTGCCTGCGGGGAATGTCGCCGCCGTTATACCTTGCTGCGCCATAGCCGCTGCTCCCGCCATCTCGACGCCCCAATCGACGTACTTTCCGTCTTTGTCCTTGGTAAGTTTGCCGTCGGCCCCGATCAAATAGAAGTGCAGTTCGGCATGGTTGGCCTGAGCGACGAATTGATGAGCCACGCCGGTCAACACTACGATTTTGGTCTCATCGTACATGGCAAACGAGTGGTGTGGCATAGCCGGCGTGACGCAGAGCCCCAAGGATGCAAATGCGACGAGTCCGGCGATCACCCAGTCCCTCGCTGGTTTTTTCATTATCTTGTTCTCCTTTCGATCGTCGGTTGCAAGATATCAACATTGGCGCCGCTCCCGCCCTTCCGTCTTACTTGAAAATGTCCAGAATCTCTTGGGGCAAGGAATCCTGCGGAGTATCCCAGCCGACTTCGAAATACTTTTCCCAGTTCTGGGCCCAGGGCCGGCCGTAGTAGTCGATATATCGGGGGTCGGCGCCGGTAAGTTGCGTCGGCCTACCATTGGTATTCCGAAGGTTGCTCAAACATTCGATGTAAGTGTATCGCCGGGTCGGATTGTCCGGAGCCGCTTGCCGAACAAAACGATATGTGGCATGCAGAGGCCGGACGAACGCGTCGGGATCGTAAAATACCGCTTCGTGGTCGAGTCCAACGAACTTTCCACTGGCGTCATATGCGGGCTTGTACGTTTCAACTGTCTCGATCTTATCACTGTATTCAAACATCGAGTGCGACAGGGTCCAGCCTTGAACGTTCGCGGTCCAGCTAACCAGAGTAGTTCCATCCCAGAATCCAACTGTCTCGCCGTACCACTGCGGGACCTTTTGCACATGCTGCTCTCCGATCAAGACTTGACGCAGGAAGTTGGCAGCAATGCCGGACAGGAATTGCACCTGCCATGGGG
The DNA here is from genome assembly GCA_003140295.1 of Acidobacteriota bacterium. Lineage (GTDB taxonomy): Bacteria > Acidobacteriota > Terriglobia > Acidiferrales > UBA7541 > Palsa-189. The sequence goes on along the minus strand of PLJR01000225.1, from coordinate 2,689 downwards.
TCATCGTGAGTTGGAAATTTCCCCCTGCCGAAAACTCCGCCCACCATCGCAGAAATCCTTCCGGATAACAGAAGGACGCTTCCCATTGCGGCGAATTGTCCAC
>PLJR01000225.1:0-2542 GCA_003140295.1 Acidobacteriota bacterium | reverse complement strand
AACAAGGCCTCGTAGTGCTCCTTGGCTGTCTGATAGGGGTAAGGGCTCACAATCTTTTCCCGTGGATAATCCTTGCTGCAGTCGCCCCACGCAGCCGATGTTGGTGGTTTCTCGCCGATGCGGTGCGAGGTCCAGATATCAGTAAGCTGCCTCGGAGTATTGCACCGGAAATAGCGCTGGTCTGACCAAAGTTTCTGATCCCGATAAAAATTCTTGGACAAAAATAAATCGATAGGCAACGTCTGCATTCCTGCCGGAGGGCCCGCAAAAGTCGGCGTGTTCATTCGTCCTAACGCTGCGCCGGCGCCTTGCACCGTCGTTTGCTGTCCCTGCGCCGCAGGCTGGGTCCCTTGCCCTTGGGCGAAGGCCGCTGTCGATACTGGCGCAATCGGCGACATCCAACTGAGCGCGATCGGGACGACGAAGGCGAACAAAAGAACAAAAAATCTAGCTCTCATTCGGTTTCACTCCTCCGCAGTCCCCTAATTTTGAGGCATCCCACGCGCGATTACCAAAGCGGGCAGACGTCCGAGTTCGTCTTTGTCTGGGCTCATCTTAAACCGGATCCAGTTTCACGCGATACGTACTTCCCTCCAGATACTATGTCAAGGGAAAAGGAGTTGGTCTCCTGCTTCACGTTGTGCCTGGCTTTACTCGCCTACTGGAGTGCTTTCAGGGTGTTGCACAACGAGGAAAATGTGGCCTCTTTTTCGCTCTGCCTCCACACATGGAATTTACGGTACCCATCGCGAGGAGTTACTATCGGCAGTCGGGTACGCGCTTAGGGTTCATCGGCAGGGGAAATAAAGTCATGAGGATTTTCTATGGGGCCGTGATTGCAACTTTGCTGCTGACCGCGTGTTCCAAAGCTCCGCCCGCGCAGGGGCCGGATCTTTTAAGGCCTGCCACTATCAAAGACATCATGGATGCGATGGTGGATCCGAGCGGGGACTTCGTATTCCAGTCGATCCAAGAGATCTCCGACGAGCACGGGATCAGCGAAAAAGCGCCGAAAACCGACGCGGAATGGGAAGACGTTCGGCATCGCCTCGTTGTCTTGGTTGAAGCGCCGAATCTCTTAACTATGGAGGGTCGCAAGGCGGCAAGGCCCGAGGATAGATCCAGGAATCCCAGAGTTGAAAATGAGCCGGAGCAAGTCCAGAAGTTATTGGACGGCGACCGCCCGAGCTTCATCCGCCGCGCGCGCAGGCTTCAGGACGCAGCCGCCCTGGGGTTAAAGGCAGTCGACGCGAAAGATAAGGATGCGCTATTTCAAGCGATCGACGGTATCGACAAAGCCTGCGAGAATTGCCATCTGCACTATTGGTACCCGAACGACAAAAGGGCTCAGGAAGCCGCGAAGAAAGATGGGATCACTGAATAAAGTTTCTTTTCGCTTCCCGTCGGGCCCCCAATCCCCGCTGCCGTACCCCAGCGGCGGCGCTATTGTGCGCGCCCTTCAAGCCTGCGCGATCACTTGTACGGCAGTTTCCAGCCCGCATCATCATTGTAGGCACTAACCGAAATCGGTTCACAAGTCGACAGACTTTTCGGCATCACCGTTTGCTGACCTTTATCTTGCCGATCGACGAATGCTCGGCCTCTGCAATGGTGGCGTCGGCATCTTCTTTCAAGATGTACCCGGCCTTCAGATTCCTCTCGGTAATCTGCTTGACCTTCGCCACATAAGCCGCGTGGGTCGGATACGTTGCCGCTAGGCGCAGCTCGTTCCAAGCCAGGTACGTGCCCATTAGGTTGCAATTTCCTTCGCCCCCGCTTGCTCCGCCCTCATTTTGTCCGGTATTGGTTGCTGTAGGCACCGCGTGCTGCGAGAGTTCGATACCTCCATGGGCATTCCCAAGCTCATCACGAACTACTTCCCAACGCGGACCACCGCCACTCCGATCGCCGACTCCGTTCGCACTCTGTGCGCCCGGAGGCGAAGACGGTAATTGTCTGAGTTCGATGTGCGTCGTCGTGGGCGGAGCTGTGCCGTCCTTAACCCATTGCGCGGTGTGATCCAGCACGGCGTCCAATACGTAATAGCCCGGAATACGGCTGAACGGCGGGTTTTTGCAGGCGTTTGCGCTGGCCGCGCCCGATAGCCCATTGCCGGCGCCACCGCTGATCGTCGGCCCCGTGATCGAAGGCGATCCCTCGACCGGGTCCATTCCCGACACGCGCAACCCGAGTCCTGCCAACGTCCGCGAGAATTTTGCGTCGAGATGCGAAGTTCCTGCGACCTCCCACTGACGATACTTGTCGGTATCGGACTGGCGACTATTCGCCTGTCCAGTCACGTCGGTTTCATTAAGGAGCTTGAAGACCTTGACGTCGAGGTCCTCGCTGACCTTCCCTCCGCCGCCGTGGAGCACGACTGCATCGTAGACCTTCGGGATCAACGGGTGAACCGATTGGAAATAGGTGTACAGGCGACCGGCCGATTGTGAGTGTCCGATCGCAATCAATCGTGCCGCCTTGAGCCCGCCCATCACATCGGCGCTCCCATTGCCGCGGATGGCGACGGCGGCCGCGGTAAAGA
>PLJR01000380.1 GCA_003140295.1 Acidobacteriota bacterium | reverse complement strand
ACGATACGCGGGCTTATTCCTGACTTCGATTAATTTTTCGTTCCTTGATGATGGGCGTGTACGGGGGAGACTTGGAAATGGCTCAGAATGCACGATTAAACGGCATTATCCGCGCTCTTGAGCAAGGCCAGATTGCGTTTGCTGCCTTTACCAATGCAGATGTCGATTCTGTACTCGCATTCAGCGGTTCAGGCTACGACGGCATAATTTTTGAGCTGGAGCACAACCCGTGGGACGTGGGGGCGTTGCGCAATTGTTTTCAGTACCTACTCAACAGGCGGGAAATCGCCGAGAGTGGTTCGATCGCGCCAGCGATCACGCCTTTGGTACGCATCCCGGCAAACGGCGGCGAAAAGAACCAGTGGCTGGCGAAGCAGGCGCTGGATTTAGGCGCGTACGGAATCGTGTGGCCACACATCAGCACGGTAGATCAGGCCTACAACGCTGTTGCTGCATGCCGATATCCCCAATTGAACACAGCTAAAATTTTTGAGCCGGCCGGTATACGCGGTGATGCACCCGTTGCGGCGGCACGTTATTGGGGGCTGCCGCAACAGGAATATTACCGCAAGGCCGACGTATGGCCTCTGGACCCGCAAGGAGAAATTCTGGTCGTGCTGATGATCGAGGACACCCAAGGTATAGCTAATCTCAACGACATCTTGAAAGGCGTTCCCGGAATAGGTTTGGTCCTCATAGGCGAAGGTGATCTGAGCCAGGAGCTCGGCGTCCCCCGCCAATATGATCATCGTTCTGTCGTCGAAGCCATGGCGGAGATCGTAGAGAAGTGCAAGGAACACAATGTGCCCGTAGGACATCCTCACGTGACTGCAGACAATGTGGAGCGTATCGTTAACCAGGGTTATCGCTTTCTGATGGCCGCTCCCACGCGGAGCTACGCTGCTCTTGACAAAGGACGCCGGCTCCTCGGACGCGCTTAAGAAACGGTTTACTCTCAATTTAGCGTGCCCTCGGCAAATAATTCCTCGGCACTGAACTTCTTTGGAATGACGTGTTGATCGAAAGCCAATTGGATAATCGCTTCCAGCGCTTTGTGGTTCGCGCCGACACCGAACGGAAACGGATCTCCCACGACTTGCTTAATCGCCAGGGCAGTTTCGTCCGCCGCAGAAAGATTTTTGCCAGCATCTAAATGCGTCAAATATATGTTCTTGGCCGCTTGAAAAGAGCTGAAGATCTCCTGCGCCAACCCGGGTATGTCTTTTAGCAAGGAATCCTTCACAACCAATGTATGGTTGATGGGGTACACGCCCGTCTTCCGGAAATACGCAAATCCCGCGCTCCGCGCGTCCGAAATGAGTGGTTGAATGTCAGGCGAATTCAAGCGTATATCTCCAACGGCGGCCGCAATCTTTCCTGACACCAACAAATCCCCTATCGACTGTCCGCGATATGAATAGTCGACATTCGCAGGAGCTTGGTACTCCGCCACATGCTCGTCGTCGGTCGGAACCCACGTGATTTTGTCCAAGTCCACACCATACTCGGTATGAAGAATTCCCCTGGCCCACACGCCCGTGGTCACAGTGTAACCGCGATTCACCCCAATGGTCCGGCCTTCGAGGTCCTTGGGAATTTTGATTGGCGAGTTCACATTGTAGAAGATTGCCCCATGGTGGAAACCCCTCGAGACAAACACAGGGATGGCAGTTATGGGCTTGCCGTGGGCCTTTGCACAGAGGTAGGTGGCAAAGGCCATCTCACAAATATCGAATTCCAAACCCCTTACCATCCGGCGCATCGCGGCAACAATCGGATCAACTTGAATAAATTCGACGTTCTGATTACCGAGGCGGACTCTCCCATCCTTCAACGGCTTCGTGAGCCCGTGGTTACCAATCGCAATCGTCAGGCTGGGCACTTGAGTAATTCCGGCAGGCTTCGCCGATAGAATACTTACTTCAAAACTGCGTGACAAGGACAAGCGTGCTGACTCATCGCAGCAAGCCCAGCGAACGCAGTGACTGGCGGGCGCGAGAACCGCATCGCGCGATATTTCGAGCGTCCGAACAGTTGCTCTCCTTCTGACGCCGAACCCTGGGCTCTCCTCCTGACTCCGAACCGTGGGCTCTCGTCCTGATGCCGAACCCCGGGCGCTGCCTGACCTGACTCTGCATGGCGGCGACCAACGAATCGACTGCGCACGGACTGGCACAGCGACTTGGAGAGTGCATCGCCGGAACACCTGCTTGTCTGAGTCTAGACTCAAGTTCAGACCCCCTACCCCCCCGTGTTTTTTGCAAGCATGTGAAAACAAGACGGATGGCCGGTCGAAACCTACAAGCATGTCAGGACAAAGGAGTTGCGAGAACGCGGGCATGCTATTCAAATTAAAGGCGGGCAGGTTATTCAAATTAAATAAGATACAGCGGGGGCTTAGGCTTCGGGCTTGGAGGAGGCTACCTTGAGGGGGGAAATGCAATTCGGAGAGCAGGAGGGGTTGGGCGAGTATCACGAGCGATGGTAGCACATTTTGCCCTTAAAGGCAACGTTAATCGACCGGTAACTATTGGAGAATTATTCAGAGGGGCCGGAACCGGTCCCAGGCGCGGGGGGCGGGAGCTGTTGTAGCAACGTAAAAATGTCACCCTAANNGTAGCAACGTAAAAATGTCACCCCCTCAGTATGGTGGAGCTTGTTATTGCCGTAATAGATTGCAACCTTTCCTTGGCGAGATTCCACGAGTTGAACTCTGGCTCCAGCAAAGCTGAAGCGGTGCTGCTGGGGCGGGATCTGGAAGCGGCGTCCGTCGCACTGCACGACATTGTCATTGCTGACGCTGCGTTGGTGATGAAAGCAGCAGATGCGATCAAGGTTTTCAGGAGCGGGACGCCAAGCCTTTTCCGCATCGCGCGGTGCGCTCCATCCCCCGCCCGTGTTTCTCAGCCGAACCCCAGAGACTTTTCGGCCAGGAAATGATTCGGTAGATGTGGGTGGTGGGTCAGTTTCCGATAAGCGGACTTGTCGGGGCTTGGCCCGGCGCTCATCGCCATGCGTACCTTGCAGTCATTTTTTTCGCTGCGCAGGTGAGACGAGGATCGCGTGAGGGCCGATTGCTGAAAACGGCAGGCTCCATCAAACTTGCAGGTCTGGAGGGGTGTCTGAGCGGTTGAAAGAGCCCGCCTCGAAAGCGGGTAGCCTGGTAAAACCGGGCTCGTGGGTTCAAATCCCAACCTCTCCGCCAACTTCTGGCTTGTGCTTTCATTCAGTTAACAATTCCCTTCGAAATCTGTATTGAAATTGTACCGGCCAAAACAGGGTTAGAGCGGAGGGCTAACTTCAATCCAGAAGGCCGATATTCAAAATTGCCAGTGAAATCTTACACTGAAGACTGACACCGGACCCCGGTCACGGTTGAATGCCGGATTATCAACAAACTCATAATCCGCGGTCTCGCGAACAGCCTTCCAAATTGGCAAATTGTAGTAGGCTTCCATAACCTTCTCGCTTCCATAAGTCAACTCGCCGTCGCCGTCAACTATGTCCGTGCCGCCTGCCTCAAGATATTTTTGGGCGCTATTCGACGCGCCACTTGTGACAAAGGCGAGTCCAAAGCTGTCGTTGGTCCGTCGCCAAGCGGCACCGTCAACGCTCATCCCAAACGATGCCGTCCAATTCGCGTCGGTGTACATCCACCCCTCTGCTTGCCCATTATTCCAGCCAAGGCGCGAGAACACGCCGACATTCTTTGCAAGCTCTTGTTCCCAATTCAGGCCGAAACCGTACTTGTGGCGGTAAGCGCGGGCCGCTGAGAGATCCGCTCCTGGACCGTTCGCCTTTAGAATGAGAGTCGCTTCCCGGTAACTAATCATGTGACCTTCATTTAGCCACGCCAGAAGCCGAATCGCACCCGGATGAGTGCGGGCATCGTAGCGACGCTCGAATTCCGTCATTGTTCCCCAAGAGCGGAGAAACGAGCCGTTGCTTCCTTCATGGGGCCACATGAGAACTTGGTCGTCAGCCGTGAACCCGTTCTTGGTAAACGGCACTTGGAAAAATCCAGAACGCAAGGTCCATTTCGGCTGGTTCAATTCCACAGCAATTCCGGTGGTGTACCCGACGCTATCTGACGGAAAATCCCACGCAAGATTTGTATTCATCGCCCAATTCATGAACTGAGTGTGCGGGTCTTGTGCGTAAACGTTGTGGTCGAATATGTCCATGGGAGTGAACCGACCGAGAGTGAAAGTTAACCGCGAGATGTCCCGCTGGCCAGCGAGTGTGAGAGGGCCATCTGGCACGGACTCCTGTTTGCCCCCCAAACCGATAGTTTCGCGGATAAACAAATGTGCAAACATGAAATGGGGAATTGTGGTGCCGAGCTTGAAGGCATCACCGTTGGGAAATGCTTCGACGCCTTCCGTGTGGCTCAGACCGTAACCCTGCCACATCAATCCGTCCGCGTGTATTTCGCTGCCTTGCCATAGTCGTGCGCCGAAAAAAAGGTCCGACGTAAATGTTTCCTGAACTTCGCCCCTGCTGTTCAAACTGTTCGGACCGGAATATTGGGCGGGAAAACCGGGGTCGCCCTGCACACTTTCGGTGACTTGAGCGTGGAGATTCCAGTTTTGGGTGATTGAATTCACATCCTGTGCATGGATGGGAACACAGGCAGATAAACAGAGAAGAAGTGTGACTGCCACGATCAAACGAATTGTAAATTGGTGCCAGGGCATTTCTTTCACACGTTTCTGATCGCGACTGAAGACACTCGTCCGCTCGAGGTGGGCAAACAGGCTGCCCCACTATTTCAGTCAGTTGTCGGGTGGAGATCTTTGCAGAGAGACAAAGATTCCCACTCGCTCGGGTGTGTTTGTTACGCGGAGAGCGAGCGGGAATTCAGGAGTGCGTCGCACTACGCTCGTCGATCGCGGAGTTCCAGGTGGTTGCTACTACCTGGAGGTTCTGGTTCTTTATTTAGCTTTTCCATATATAATTCGAGTGTCCTTAGGCCATACCGTACTGGCCTTAGGTTAGATACCATACCCCCACTAGGTAGTCAACCAGAATGTCGCATACATCACGAGAAAAGCTGGACCTCGTTAACCGAACCAAGAAGGTAATCGGGCAACTGGAGGCTACTCGGCGCGCTCTCAACGACGACGAACAGTGCGCAGACGTGCTTCAGAGACTCGCGGCTGCGCGTGGAGCCATCAACAGTCTCATGGGCGAACTCATGGAAGACCACATTCGCAACCACATGCCCGGCAAGACGAAGTCCTCGGAAGAAGCTGTCGAAAACCTCATCGAAATTGTTCGCACCTATCTGAAGTGAGTTTGCTGAGCGCGAGTCTTGCGACTGCTGTGGTGAAGGGCCGTCTGGTTCCATGACGAGGCTTATTTCCGCTAGGCTTTTGTGTGTGAATACAAAACAGCCCCTCCGCCAATCTTGCGACCGAGGGCCTGTCCTGGGTCGCTCAGTTTAGATAGACCAGTGATAGCGGGACCTCGAGCGGTGGCACATAATATCAAGATGTCCGCTGAAGAGAACGCCACTCCGCCGGAAGTGTTGCAGCGTGTAATTTGGATTCAGACGCTGACGCTTGTTTGGATGAGTATGGAAGCAGTGGTGTCGTTGGGAGCAGCTTGGATGGACCGCAGTCCAGCCCTTCTAGCCTTTGGGGGCGATAGCGCAGTCGAACTTCTCTCAGCGGCTGTTGTATTTTGGCGCTTTTACTCGCCAACTCATCGAGAGCATGGGGAGGAGCGAGCGGCTAAAATCGCAGGCAGCTTGCTATTCGTCCTAGCGGCCTTTGTTGTGACTACTTCAGTTCTCACTCTCTCAGGGCACGTCGAAGCCCGGCCTAGTCCTATTGGGATAGCCCTGCTCGTGCTCGCCGCCATGGTCATGCCTTGGCTTGCAGCACAGAAGCGGCAGCTCTCAACCGCGACTGCCAGCGCCGCGTTGAGGGCCGATGCTGCTGAGTCGGCAGTATGTGGCTATCTGGCCTTGATTGCTTTGGCGGGTCTGGTCGTCAATGAGGTTTGGAAAGTGAGTTGGGCAGACCCCGTTGCCGCCCTAGCATTGTTGCCGCTGATTGTGCGCGAGGGATGGGAAGCAAGGAAGGGTAACCCTTGCTGCCATTGAAGGGCCTGTCCTCTCTCGCTTACTTCCGGACTTTCCCCAGTAGCATTCGCCATACTTTGCGTGCCCTTCTCTGCTCCCGCGCCCCCGCGCGCGGCGGGCTCGTGGGTTCAAATCCCGCCTCTCCGACATTCTATTTTGGTGAATTGGGTAGACGCCGGGTCTTAGTTGCATCACATCCAATTTTCGCGTATTTTGAGGGGCATGGAAGTTCATTTCACGCCGGAGCAGGAAGCGCAGCTTGCGCAGATTGCTGCCGGTGCCGGCACCGACGCCGAGCGACTGGTAAAGGACGCGGCATTGCGCCTACTTCAGGAAGATGCCCGTTTTCGCGCCGCCGTGCGGGAAGGCATCGTACAAGCCGACCGGGGTGAGTTTATTCAAGAAGAAGAAATGGATGCCCGCCTCGAGCAGATGCTTCGCTCATAAATGCGTATTCGCTGGACGCCCGCAGCCGCGGCGGATTTAGAGCAAATCAGCAACTACCTTAAGGAACACCACCCGCATTACCGCCAGCCGACTATTCGCAAAGTCTATGAGGGCATCCGTTCACTGAAAGACATGCCGCACCGTGGCCGGATCGGACGTGAGGAAGGAACCCGAGAACTTTTCTTTCCTCCCGCGCCCTATGTTGCCGTCTATCGCGTGAAGGAACAGGGCATTGAAATCCTGCGTGTCTACCACACCGGGCAGGATCGACCGTCGTAAGAAGCCGCACCTATCGCCAGTGCCTGGACGAGGCTAGGTTGTCGCTCGACTTTCTCTCGTCGGAAGACAGAGAATGGATCTTGGGGAAGACGTTAACGGATGTGCTGAATTTGCCCAAAGAGCCTTTGGCAGGCCCACGGTGGCGCCGTAGCAAGTGGTCATAAAGATATTGAAGTCTCGCCGCCCAGCGTTCAGCCTGACAAATGAACGAGAAAAAAGAGGAGCGCAATGGACGCACCGGACGCGCCTGTCACCATTCCCGCGATCCAACAGATGAAGCGGGATGGCCGAAAGATAGTTGGCGTGGTGGCATGGGATTACCAGATCGCCCAGATCGTGGATCGAGCCGGGGTGGATATTGTTTCGGTTGGGGACACCGTGGGCATCAATTTATGGGGGCAGTCCAATCCATTGGAGATCACGATGGAGGAGCTGTTGGTGGTCTGCAAGGCCGTGCGCCGGGGGGTTAAGCGAGCAGTGTTGAGTTGCGACTTCCCGTTCGGCCCACTTCAAGAGGGCACCGATAGCGCCGTGAGAGCCGCCATCCTTCTGGTCAAGGAAGCGGGCGCGGACATGATCAAGCTCGATGGGGCAGCTGATTTTCCCGACGCGGTAAGCGCCATTGCGCGGGCGGGCATCCCGGTCTTCGCACAGTTTGGGATCACACCGCAGACCGCTCTGCGTTACGGCATTTCATACAGCGCCGCGTCGAAATCTAGCGCGCAAGTGCCGGCGGAGATGACGGCGATGCTGGTAAAGCAGGCGAAGTGTCTGGAAGACGCGGGAGCCTCTTTGCTCGATTTCACCAACTCGGGGCCGGTGGCGGGCGCCGCGGTTGTGTCCTCGGTCTCGATTCCAGTGCTGGGAGGATTTGGCGGGGGGCCATGGCTTGACGGCCGCATGCGGATGGCTCTCGCCGCAATCGGATATGCGGCCAGTAATCTCGATCAGCCTCGGGAGAACTACGCGAACGTTGCCAGGATTACATTCGACGCAATTAAAGCGTACGTCGAAGATGTGCGCGCCGAGCGCCAGATTAAAGGCTCGGGAAGCTAACGAAAGGCCGAGAGCGTCGCCGTCCGTCTTCCTCATCTAGTGACTTCATTCGGGGGGAGAAATGTAAAGATGGAAAAAGTGTTGGCAGCTGTCAGAGTAGGTCCGAGCAAGACCGAAATCCGCGAATTCCCCGTGCCGGATATCAACGAGGATAGTGCTCTGTTGAAGATGGAGGTCGCGGGTATTTGCGGAACCGACGTGAAATTTTACAAGACGCCGCCATCAAACAACATTCCGGTAATTATGGGCCACGAAAATATCGGTTACATCTACAGGGCCGGCCGGGAATTCTCGAGAAGAAAGGGCTTTAAGGAGGGAGACTTGGTGTTCCTGGAACACTACGTCATGTGCGGCAAATGCGAATGGTGTCATAAAGGCGAGTATCGTCACTGTGAAAATACCGACTGGCGATTTAATCCCGAAGCCATTCGCTACGGGTACACATCGGCTGAGAAGCCGCCCCATTTGTGGGGAGGGTTCGCACAATACGCATACCTTCCATGGAATGCGGTCCTGCACCATGTTCCGAATGGCGTTACGCCGGAACTGGCCGGCCTAGTGACCCCAATGGCGAATGGTGTCGAATGGTCGCTGTTCGACGGTGGCGTCGGCTACAACTCCACCGTACTCATTCAGGGCCCTGGCCAGCAGGGTCTTTCCCAGACTGTGATCTGCAAGCAGGCGGGGGCGTCTCTCATCATAGTTACTGGAACATCTAAGGACGGGGCACGGCTGGAAGTCGCGAAAACTCTAGGCGCCGATTACGTGATCGACGTGCAGAAGGAGGATCCTCTCACTCGCGTTCTGCAGATCACCGGAGGCAAAGGGGTGGACGTCGTGCTCGACTGCACGGCGGGCGCTGGGACGTTGCCGGTTTTGCTTGGCGTTGAGGCCCTCAAACGCAAGGGTGGAACAATTGTGATTCAAGGCGAAATGGCGGAATTCCCGAATTTTCCGATCGCCAAGGTCACCGTGAAATTCATCACCATCAAGAGCGCACGCGGTCACAGCTATAAAGCGTGCGAGCTCGCACTGCAGCAACTCGCATCACATCGTTTTCCGCTGGAGAAAGTGACGACCCACTCGTTCGATCTCAAAGAGGTCGATCTGGCGATCAGGTCTGTCGGCGGCCAAGGCGTCCCGGATGTAATTCACGCTTCACTCATGCCCTGGAAGTAAGCAGGGCTGCCGCACACCGACGCGCTAGCTGCAGGCGCCGCCGGAACCATGCTCTACCCAGCGTCCGCATTCCCACCCGCGGCAAACGAGGACGCATGCCGCTCGTCAACTATCTGGCCGTTTGGGTCTGGGGCGTCGTGACGGCAACGACCTCTCGCAAGGCTCCGGTCTTCACGTCGTAGACGAAGCCTCGTACCGGGATGTGCTTGGGGATCCAGGGATGCGCTTTTACTCTCCGGATTTGCTGGAGCACGTTGCTATCCAGGTCGGTGAAGGAGTAGAACCGGGATGGCGCCACTGGCGACGTGTTGGTCAACTTTTCCAGCTTTTCAGCCAATTCCTGATCTTTGAACGTGAGCATGCCGCAGTCGGTGTGATTGATGATCATGAATTCCTGCGTACCCAACAGGTGATGCGAGATGATAAGCGACCGCAGAGCGTCTTCGGTCACAATCCCGCCCGCGTTCCGGATGATGTGCGCGTCGCCCGTCTTCAATCCTAGAATTTGTTCAACCGTCAGGCGCGCGTCCATGCAGGCCACGATGGCGAGCTTGCGTGCCGGCGGCATTGGCAGATTCGCCAGATTGAAAGTGCGCTCATAACTTTTATTTGAGGTAAGCGCGTCGTCGATACCGGACACGGTGTCCTCCTCCTATAAGTTGTGCATTCAGAATTCCTGTCTTCGTCCTTGTGGCTACCCAAAAGTATACCTGACCGCCGCAGTACGCAATGCTCAAGGCAAGCATTCGAGAGGCTCAGCCTGCGGTGAAACTGGGCCTGTGCAGCACCGTAAAACAAAGGTCAATTTCTAGTTGCCGCGACAGCCACGCGCACCGGCTGGCAGGCGGATGTCGGGGTCAGGTCACCGCTGCTGCGCCAGAATCCTCTCGACATCTGTGCAAGCCATATGCAGCGATTTGAGTTTGGTTCCGTAACTAGTGAGCCCCAGTTTTCCTGGCGTGATCTGATGGCAGGTCGTGCAACCGAATGCTTGAAAGGTCGCAGCCTTCCGTTTGTCGTCTGACGAACGATCTGCCGGCTTTACCTGGGCGATAATATTCATCGACGTGAGTAAAGAGATGCATCCCTCAAAACCTTTACCCACCTGTTTGCCGCGTTCCGTGAAGCCCAGCTTCCCGTTAGCTCCGAGGGTATGGCAGCTGTTGCAGCCATGATGATCGAAGACGTACTTAGCAAGTTCGTCTGAGCTCATGCGCGACATTTGTGCGTCCGTTAACATGTTCGTCGTTGCTGATGCCGAAGGCGACGGGTTTGCGGACTGTGCAGGTTGGGAAGTCGCCTTCGATTGAGAGAACAAGAGAAAGGAGAAAAACAGAACGGAACCGACACCCAAACTACCGGCCAATAATCTGGCGCTGCTCATTCTGTTGTGGCCGCGCAGACTGCCCACAGAATCGTGACGAACTCGTAATGACAGCTTGCGTAAAAGATTCATTCGCCATCAGCTCCTTTCGAGTGAACCTCACAATCACTGAAGCTGCTTTGTACCTTCGTTTAATCCGCAAGGAATTCTAACTTTTTGTTCCGCCGCATGTCGACGTTCGTGACCAGTCAGGCGGAAGCAGAGATCGATCTCTATTGCGATTTCCCCGATCCAGTATTTGCATTCGAGCCCTTAGTATCCTGCTGAAAAAATTGTGGCACTAGAAAGGTCAAAACTCCATTCCTTACGCTATCAGATACGTAGATTTCTCCAGACCGGGGATTCAGGGCCAGACCTACGGGATGAATCAGACCACTAAAAGGCCCCCGAATCGTAGCCAGCGGAGCCACGTTTCCGTTATCTGTAATGTTCCATACACCCACGAACCCCAGAATCGGGTTGAGCCAGGGATCATCAGGTACATCTTTCATTCCAGGTTTAAGTGTCACCCCCTCGTATAGATTCTGATGAAGGTGATTGGAAGCGGCCAGAAAAATTTGGCCCTTGTAAAATTCCATCTGCCAAGGCTCATCCGTGATGCCGGTCTTCGGTCCTGCGATTCGGGCGCGAGGCGCCACGTCCCCGTCATCGGTGCGATTAAAAATCACAATGTCCTGCGAATTCGCGACCGCGAGCAGATTCCTTTCCGGATCGACGGCCAGCCCGACAACATGTCCAAGGCCGGTCTTTGGTCCTTCGATCACTCGAACTGGCGTAGCGTCTCCATTCGCGTCCCAGCGAAAAACATTGATACGCTTTCCCGTCAGGCTGGCGACCAGAATCTCTCGATTCTGCAAATCTAGACTCACGGCGTGCGGCGTAACCAAATGCGTGTGCGGTCCCTGGATGACGCGCAACGGATGCTCGGAACCGGCCGCAGCCCCGCGGAAAACCAAAACCGCGTCTGCCAGGGCGTTGGGCGCCACGATTTCATCGTGCATGGGATCGTAGGCGAGGCCGTGAATCGTGCGGCCCAACAGAGTATTTTGTCCCGTGATGAGTCGGGTCGGCGCTGCTTCTCCGTTTGCCAGCCTGGCAAACACCGCAATCCGCGGTTGCGTCACTCAATTAGGAACCAGAAGCTGGTCGCGCTTCGTGTCGTACGCAAGCGCCATCGGGTTGCCAAATCCAGGCGTGGCCGTTCCCGCGGGCGCGCTTCTGATGATTCGCTTTGGCGCCGTATTACCGTGCGCCCCACTGTCGAATGCAATCGCGGAGTGATCTCCCCAATTCGAGACCCAGATTTCGCCATGCTGCGAGTCAACGGCAATACCCATGGGTCGAGTGATGCCTGTCCGGTCGCCGCGAATGATCCTCGTGGGACTCACATCGCCGCTGCTATTTCGGTCAAATATCAAAATCGAGCTGTCGCCGTTATTTGCGACCGCGATGGTGTCATGCTGGGAATCGTAAGCAACCCCCATCGGCCAATCCAGACCCGATCGGGGCCCTTCGATGACGCGCAGCGGCTTCACATCATCTTTGGCCGTTGCTGGAAAGATGCGGATGGACGGAGGACGTGACTCTGCCGCCTCGGTTTCGTCTTCGGCCACAAACGACGGTGTACATCCGCCTCCCGTGTTGCTCACCACGCCCCTGAAATTTCCGTGATTCGCTACCCCGATCTCATTATGCGATTCGTCCCAATAGATCCCGTGCGGGTCGGCCAGGCCTGTGGCCCGCCCGCGTATGATTCGCACCGGGGCTTCTACCCCTTGCACTTGCCGGCGGTAGAAGGCGACCGTATTTTGAACTTCAACGGTTACTGCAATCTGGTCGCTTTTCTCGCTCAGTGCCAGACCCCAAGCTTGATGTGGAACGGAAAATACGCGCCCAGGTTTGGCGTTACCGGAGACGGCATAGGGCATCACCACAACGGTATCTTCGATATCGTTGTTTGCCGTGTAAATTTCTCCATGCTGGGGATCGAGAATAATTCCGGCAATCATTCCGAGGAATGTATCTGGTCCGACGATTTGCCTTATCGGAACGCTTGCCTCGCCGTGGCTCGCTCCTAATGAGCGGTCATAAAGGAGAAGGCTCTTGCGGTTTGGATCGCTTATAGCCACAAGTCCGTTTGCACCGTCTACCGCAATTCCGTTAAATGCCGGATACGGATCGGCAATCACGCGAATTGGAGCAATATCATCCCCAACCGGCTTACTGGGGTTACTTTGCTCGTGGGCGGTTTGAGGTATTACGGCCAATACCGCAGTCAGAGCGAAAACGCTTCCGGCGGCTAGCTTATTCACTGCTCAGTCCCAGCCTTCAGTGTTTTGGGGGAGGGAAAAATTCCGGCATATAGTACGAGTACATGCCATTTGACACACTGTCGATGGTATAGACTTCCCGGTCTTTCGAATTTAAAGCCACGCCCGCAGGCCATACTGTCTCGCTTGCCGGCCCCTTGATGATTCCGCGCGGGGGCACGTCTCCATTGTCGGTGATGTTCCATACGCCAATAAATCCCGGCTTGTCGGGATTCCAGGGTGAGGGCGACGGTGAATCAAATCGATAGGATTCGACATTATTCTTCACCGCAACGAAAATCTTCCCCTGTTCGGGATCAACCTGTACCTGACGGATGCGCAGGATGCCCGATTTCGGCCCGGCGATGATCGCGCGCGGCGACACGTCGCCATCGTCCGTGCGGTTGAAGATAAAAACTCCGGTCGTTCCCGTGCTGCTGCGGCTGGAGACGACGAGCAAATTCCGAATGGGATCGACAGCCACTCCGCGGACTTCATCCAATCCGGTTTTGGGTCCGCGAATCGTCCTTAGCGGCGCGACGTCTCCATTTGCCTCTCGCGGAAAGAACATCACGTCCTTTCCACCATCTTCGCCGATCACGATTTCGTTGTTTTTCAGGTCCAACTCCACGGTCTCAGGGCGGAGGATGCGCGTGTGGGGGCCCTGAATTACGCGTATCGGCGCTTCTTCTCCACTGGCGCCGGCCCGAAATACCAGAATGGCCCCCGCCAGGTGAACCGGGACGATAATTTCGTCATGTACGGCATCGTAGGCGATACCGTGCATCGTGCGGCTTAGTTTTGAACCTTGACCCTCAATTACCCTTACCGGTCCTGCGTTTCCGTTTGCCAACCTGGCAAACACCAGTATCCTGGGTACGCTCACTCAATTCGGAACGAGAATCTCGCCTCGCTTGCTGTCATAGGCAATGGCGCCGGGGTTGCCGAATCCTACCGCCGGCGTTCCCGGCGGTGCATTGCGTAACACGCGCTTCGGAGCGACGTTGCCGCTCGCTGTCCGGGAAAACACCACGGCGCTGTGCTCCCGGTAGTTCGTCACCCAAAGTTCGTCGTTCTTGGTATCGATGGCTACTCCCATCGGCCCCAAAATGCCCGTACGGTCGCCTTTAATCACCCGGATTGGTGCGAGATCGCCGTTTGTATTTCGCCGGAAAATCAAAATTGAGTTTGTGCCATAATTGGCCACGGCAATTTCGTCGTGTACCGGGTCCAGATTCAGCCCCATTGGCCAGTTCAGTTGCGTTCGCGGGCCTTGAATTTTCCGAATGGGTTTGGCGTCACCTTGGGCTTCTCCCGTGTAGATGTTGATGGACGGAAGCGCGAAATGACCGCCCTTCAGACCACCTTGTGACTCCTCCTCTTCGCGTGTCAGCGGCGCCCAATTTCCATGATTTGCCACCAGCATCTCATTGTGATCGGTGTCGACCACGATTCCATGCGGGTCGGCCAGTTCGGTTTCCGGACCGTGCAGCACGCGGAGCGGAGCTTCGGCGCCCCTGGCTTCACGACGATAGACCACCACCATATTCGGGTGCTCGATGGAGACAGCGACCTCTTGCCGCGTGCGGTTGAAAGAAACGCCCCAGGCGCCGTGCGGCACTGAAAGCACGCGGTTGGGTTTGATGTTCCCTTCCCCGTCATACGGGAAGACTTCCATGCGATCTCCGATGTCATTATTTACAGCGAATACCTCGCGATTGACGGGATCCAATGAAATGCCGGCAACGAACATCATGCCCGTTCCCGGCCCTCGGATAACTCGATTCGGGCTTGCCATTTGTGACGAGTTATCTCCGGCGGTGCGATCGTAAAGGAAGATTGCGCCTCGGTTCGAGTCGCTCATAAATACCCGGTTCGCGTCGGCATCGACAGCCACACTGTGGAGACTCGCGTATGAATCGGCAACCGACCGCGCCGGCGCGATGTCTCCTCCCACAGGCGCAGATTCCGCTAGTGTCGGAGAATCAGGGGCAGTTCTTCGTTGCTGAGTCTGCTTCCAGGCTGTCATGGCCATGGCCAGCTCAGTCGTGTCGGCACAGCTATCGTCGTCGTCCGAGGCAGCATCTGAAACGATGTTGGCGTGGGCAGTGGAAGAAAAAATATGCGGCTTGGCACGGAGCAGCAAATTGGCACAAAAAGCAACGAACATCAGAGCAGCGCCAGCACTCATAAGACTGGCCCTTTGCTTCTCGGGCATTACCATCTGCCTCCTAGCTCACAACTCCACACCGGCGGGACGAGAACGCGTCGCACACCCCTCAACAGCCAATACTAATCCACAATCGCGCATTGCGTGTCAACGCAATTGCCGTCCCCACAGCAGCGCTCGGAAGGTGCGCCTCTTGTGAGATCACATAGCGCCCAGCCTCCGAGCCGCGTCGTGAAAGCCATAGCCGCGCGTTAAAATCAGGGTCGCGCATCGGGTGAATACGTTAGATTTGCAGATTTGGCTTGACAGCCACCCCGTTTGGCAGTGGTATGTTCGGTAATCGATGTCTGGGGAACCCCGCGCATTTGTCTCCAAAAATCGCCGTTCTTAGGGGAACACGCACCCACGGGTTCCATGTTGGCGGTCCTAGGAGCGCAATCATTCTGGGGTGCTCGCGTCGGTCGGGTGCTGCCGCGAGCACGGGGGGCTACTGTGAAAATAACCTGCGTGATTCCGAAATTCGGATTTCACGGATACGTCCGTCTAGTTCTGAGCATATTTCTTGGAGTTCTCGTCCCGGGACTTTTACGGGGCCAGGCTACCTCAGCCATTCTTGGAAATGTCACGGACGCCACCGGAGCAGCTTTGGCGGGAGCGACCGTCACCGTTAGAAACACAGAAACCGGTGTCGCGCGAACAATAGTGACAGACGATACGGGCGACTATCGCGTACTGTCGTTACCCGTGGGACAGTATGAGGTCCGCGCCGAGAAAACCGGCTTCAAAGCGGGAGTGAGGAGCGGAATTGACCTCGTCGTAGCCCAGCAGGCCGTAGTCAACGTGCAACTCGAGGTTGGCCAAGTTACGCAGTCTGTGACCGTAACCGGAGAGGCCGAACTGGTGAACACGACGGCTTCGTCGACTGCAGGGCTCGTTGCTGAGCAGCAGGTCAAGGACTTGCCGCTTAACGGCCGCAGTTTTGACACGCTGATCACACTCAACCCAAGCACTGCAAACACCACGTCCTATCGCTCGTCGACCAGCACCGGAGCTGGCCAAGGCTACAATTTTGTCGTTTCGGGGAACCGCGAAGACTTTAATGTGTTCCTCTTGAACGGTATCGAGTACACCGGCGTTTCCACGGCGGATGTATCGCCCGGCGGCGTCAGCGGGCAGCTGTTGGGCGTGGACGCTGTACGCGAGTTTAACGTTCTGGCCAATACGTATGGCGCTGAATACGGGAAACGCCCGGGAGGCCAAGTTTCCGTGGTCACGCAGTCGGGCACGAACAGCTTTCACGGAACAATCTTCGAATTTCTGCGCAATAGCGGTTTGGATGCGCACAACTTCTTCGATCAGCCGGGAACTGCAAAACCGCATTTCGCGCGAAATCAGTTTGGTGGCTCGGCCGGAGGTCCCATCATCAAGGACAAGACCTTCATTTTCGGAAACTATGAGGGTTTCCGCCAGCATCTCGGGTTAACCGGCAATGGTGTGGTTCCAGACCAGAACACGCGTAACGGCTTCCTGCCATGCGCGTTTGTTTCCCCTGCGCCCAAGCCGTGTCCAGCATCGGGGCTCGCAAACGTCGGCCTTGCTCCTGGCATTGCCCCTTATTTCAATTTGTGGCCCCTCCCCAACGGTCCCGAGATCTTGACTTCAGCAGGGGGTCCGACCGGGGCTGCTACTCTGTTTAGCCATCCCCTGCAAACGATTCGCGAAGATTTCGGAAATCTGCGTCTCGACCAGACCTTCTCGGCCAGTGACACCTTTTCTGGTGTTTACACCGTCGATGATGGGGTAAGCCTTACACCGGACTTCCGCAATCCTTTGCAACAGACCTTAAGCGACCTTCGAGCACAGGTCGTGAGCTTGCAGGAGACGCACGTTTTTTCCGCCTCCAAAGTCAACACCGCGCATCTCGGATTTTCTCGCGCTCACTGGATTCTCAATTCAGCGCCTCCGGCCACTCCTGACGGCGTTGTTCCGCTCGTACCCGGGAACCCGGTTGGATCCATCTCTATCGGCTCAGCAGGCGTCAGCGGCGTGGGCAGCGTAGCGAGCGCCGGCAGCGTGGGATCGCAGCAATTCGAAGTGATCGCACGGAACCTGCTGACTGCCACCGACGATTTTCAGCTCACGAGAGGCGCGCACCTGATCAGCGTAGGGGTTTGGTTTCAGCATATTCAATCGAATGATGATGCCGCCAATCAGAGAAATAGCGTCGCCCAATTTCTCGATCTTCAGCACTTCCTGCAAGGCCAGTCGTCGAATATTGTTGCCGTGATCAATCCCATCGAGGTCGGCTGGCGGCAGTCCGCCGGCGCTTGGTACATTCAGGATGCGATTAAGATTCGCTCCAATCTAACGTTGAGCGTTGGATTACGCCATGAATTCAACGACGGCTGGAATTCACCTAGTGGCCGAGCCTCGAATTTCGTTTTTGGCCCCAACGGCGCGCTGCTCACCCAGCCGGTTGTGGGAACTCACGTGTATGCGACCAATAATGCCAAGCTGCTGTTCGGCCCTCGGGTGGCCCTGGCATATTCTCCGTTCAAAGCAACTGCCGTTCATCTGGGCTATGGCACCTACTTCAATCAAATGGATTATCTGGGGTCGTGCTGCGACGGAAGTCCGATCGGCATGTTTAATCAAGGCATATCACTTGGATCGGCATCGGCGCCTACCAAGTTTCCGGTTGTGCTTACGCCAAATCTTCCCGGCTCAAAAGTTGCCCCGGCTGGCGTGGATCCCAATCTGAAGATGCCCACTGTCGAGCAGTGGAGCGCCAAAATCGAGCAAGGAATCACCTCGACGACGGAAGTTAGCATCGGCTATGTCGGTGAACACGGTTTTCATCTGCCCGACACCGTCGACGTCAACACCGTCATTCCGACTCCTACCGCAAATGGGTTTCCCGGTACACCGTTTCCGGCCGGCTCTCCCGTGCGCGCCAATCCCAACCTGTCCAACGCGAGGTACACACTTTCGAACGCGAACAGCAGCTACAATGCTCTGCAAGTAGATGTGACGCGGCGCTTCGGCCGGGGTTTACGTTTCCGCGGCGCCTATACATTCGCGAAAAGTCTGGACGATCATTCCTCGTCGTTCCTGGCGAATGAAGGAACCGCTGGCGCTACCACAATCATGATTCCTCAGAATCCCAGGGCTGATTGGGGACCCTCTAATTTCAATGTCACCCATCAATTCGTTGGAAATTTCAACTACGATCTGCCGTTTGGAAAAGGGCATTGGCTGGGAGGGAATGCCGGCGGCCTGGTCGACAGGCTGATCGGCGGCTGGCAATGGAACGGCATCGGCACCGTCCAGACTGGTTTCCCATTCACTCCGTTGGTCAGTTTCAACCGGTCGAACAACGGAGACAGCCGGGCTCCCGATCGCGTTTCGCTGAACCCCAATTTTACCGGACCTCTGATCCTGGGCACGCCAAACCAGTGGTTTAATCCTGCTGCGTTCGTGCTGCCGGCTGCGGGAACATATGGAAATGCGGGCCGGGATATCTTGCGCGGCCCGGGACTGGGTGAGTTCGACATGTCCTTGTTCAAAAACATAGCAGTGACCGAGCGCGTGAAAGTGCAGTTCCGGGCGGAATTCTTCAATATCCTCAATCACCCCAATTTCGGGATGCCGGCGACAGGTACGTTCACATCGGCGGGAGCTGTTTCGCCAAGCGCCGGCTTGATCAACATCACCTCCACCACGCAGCGCGAAATTCAATTTGGCCTGAAGTTACTTTGGTAGGACAGCAGGCTACAAAGACGAAACTGATTTTCGGGCGGGAATGCTCGAGCCATTTTCTCGCTCTTATTCAAATAAGTAGAAATACTCGATGTGTTGGCGGCTCAGCTAGAGCAAACTGGTTTTGGGTTCTACAAGTCAGTGCTGGGCCTGGGATGGAACGTCACGCGTCGGAATTTCCGCAAGGCGTCAACGCGAATCTCGGATTCTGAGGGCTCCTTCTGCAATTTAAAATTCTGTATTACCATTCTTTCATTCGACACAGCCGAGGGAACTCATTCCTAGGGGACGCAGCATGCGAGTGAAACGACTAACCTGGTTCATCTTAATGATGGGACTTCTTACAGTCTCAGCCCAGACCTTCGCGCATCACGGGGCTCAGGCCTACGATCAGCAGACCAAGGTTACTCTCAAGGGCACCGTGACGAGCTTTGAATGGACCAATCCGCATTCTGAAATTCATTTGGACGTTAGCGACGATAAAGGCAACGTCGTGCAGTGGAATTTCGAGACGCAGCCCCCGAACGTGTTGGTTCATGCCGGCTGGACCAAGGATTCGCTCAAGACGGGAGATCAAGTTACCATCATCGGAAATCCCGCGAAAAATGGGGCGCCGGTCGGCATTGTTCAGAAGGTGATATTGGCCAATGGCCAAGAGCTAATGCCCAACCCGCGGTGAGGATCAGCCCATGCGACATTATTTCAGGGTTCTGATGGTGGTTTCGGCGGCCATGCTGGCGTTTTCTTGCGTCACGCTCGCTCAGACGGCTCCCTCAGCCGGTGCCGCAAAATCCCAGGCGCCAGAATCCACACACGACCTCTCTGGAGTTTGGTTAGGAGATGGGACGGGCAATAACCGCGCACTCCTTTCTCAGCCGGCTGCCACATTGATGCAGCCTTGGGTCAAGGCCAAATTCAACGCACAGGGAGTCACTTCCGATCCGGATCTTTTTTTGGAGTCTTGCGACCCGCTGGGCGTACCGCGGGTTCTGCTTACCAATACCCCCGTGAAGATCGTCCAAACTTCTGGAGAGGTGGTCTTCCTTTACGAAAGAAATCACGACTTCCGTGAAGTTTATATGGATGGTCGAGAGCATCCTAAGAACCTCGATCCCTCGTGGTGGGGACATTCGATTGGCCGGTGGGACGGAAGTGTGCTGGTTGTCGACACGGTTGGATCCAATGAGAAAACTTGGGTCGATTGGTCGGGTCTCCCACATACCGAAGCTCTGCATACTGTCGAGCGTTACCAACGAATTGATCCAGAGACGATGCGGCTCGACCTTACAGTCGATGACCCGAAGGCATACACGCAACCGTTCACCGTGAAAAGAATGTTCAAACTAAAACCATGGGACATCGGGGAAGACATTTGCACCCAATCAGCCGAGCAACATTTCCGGCAGGAAATCGCAGCGCCCGCGACTGCACCCTTTCGCAAGTAGTATAGCTGCGTGCAAAGGCGGCTGACGCGGGCAGCCGGTCATTCCTACTTGGCATAAACGCGACATTCTCACTTTGCGGAAAACTGGTGGCGAATTCGTTGTGTCCGGAGCAGGGGAAGGGTACGATGCGCGAGACAGACGTCGAAATTGGGAATTCCGTAATAATGCGTGGCCATTCCGAAATGACTAAATGAATCCGCGGAGAGTGCTATGTCGAAGATAGCGCTTCTGGCAGCCCTTGTGGCGGCACTTGGCACATTTTTCGTTGCGTCTCGTCTAATCGATGCCGCAGATGCGCCCAACGTCGCACTGATGGGACAGGTGAGTTCGGAGAAGGAAGGCCCCATGGAAGGCGTGCTGGTTGGCGCCAAGAAAGATGGTTCCACGATCACGATCAACGTGGTCAGTGATGACAAGGGCCGTTACAGCTTTCCGATTTCGAAACTGGGGCCGGGCCACTATTCCCTTAAAATTCGCGCCGTGGGATACGAACTGGATGGCCCCAAGATAATAGACGTTGCCTCAGGGACAGCGACAACAGCGGACATCAAACTCCGCCCAACCAAGAATCTCGCCTCCCAATTGACCAATGCGGAGTGGGCCGAGAGCGCGCCTGGGACCGATAAGCAAAAGAGATTTCTCCTCGATTGCACCAATTGCCACACTCTCGAGCGCGTCATGAGGTCCACTCATAGCGCGGATGAATTCGTCCAAGTTATCCAGCGCATGGGACTTTACTCGCCGGGCAGCACGCCGACCCATCCACAATCGCTGGTCGGCGGGCCGCAGCGCGATCCTGCTCGTGGAGGCCCACTGCAGGTTTCCGCAGAATGGCTGGCGAGCGTCGATTTGAGCTCGAGCGAGACTTGGGAGTATCCCTTTAAGACTCTGCCGCGGCCCAAGGGAAGGGCGACTCGCGTCATCATGACGGAATATAACTTGCCGCGAAAAACGGCCGAACCGCATGATGTGGTCGTCGACTCAACCGGCACGGCTTGGTACTCGGATTTCGCCGATCAGTTTGTGGGAAAGCTCGACCCCAAAACCGGCGTGGCGACCGAATATCCCATCCCTGTGATGAAACCCGGCTTCCCAACCGGAGCACTCGAGCTTCAGCTCGACAAGGATGAAAACCCTTGGCTGGCGATGATGTACCAGGGCGGCCTCGCGAAATTCTACAGAAAGACGGAAAAGGTTCAGGTCTTCCCACTCCCGAAAGAACTGCAAAAAGATCACACCCAGGAATCGATGGTGATGCCCACATACTCCCATGTAGATGGGAAGGTTTGGACAAACAATCAGGACGACCATTCCATCCTGCGTCTCGATCTTAAGACGGGCACGTACGAGAACCTGGGCACATTTCCGATCCCAGGTGCGGGACGGAACATCTCCGCATACGGCATCCCAGCCGACCGGGAAAACAATCTTTATCTGTTGGACTTTGCTGCCGACAACATCGGCAGGATCGATGCGAAGACCAAACAGTTCAAGGCGTATCCCACGCCGACTCGCGATTCGCGGCCACGGAGAGGCATGATCGATGCGCAAGACCGTTTGTGGTTCGGTGAATATGGCGCGAATGCCATTGGGATGTTCGATCTAAAGACGGAGAAGATGCAGGAATGGAAAGTTCCCACGCCGTGGAGCGCGCCCTACCAAGCTGTTGTGGATAAGAACGGGGAGGTCTGGACCGGATCGATGTTTACCGATCGTATTATCCGTTTCGACCCTAAGAATGGACAAGTCACCGAGTATCTACTGCCGCGGGAGACCAACATTCGCCGCGTGTTTGTGGATAATTCAACCACGCCGGTGACATTCTGGGTGGGCAACAACCACGGCGCCTCCATTGTCAAACTTGAGCCACTCGATTAGCGCTGGGAGTAAGATTCGCCACGAATGTTGAGGAAGTGGAAAATCGCAATCCTTTTGAAAAGGCCGTCCCGGAGAACGCACGAAAGGACTCCCCGGGTCGGAAACATACTGGGACCTAATCGTGGAATCACTGAATCCTCTCACTTGGTTCCTCTCTCGAGTGCAATCAGAGCCCTGCACTGCCCCCTGACGCTTTCTGCTGCGGGTCCAACACAGCGTGAAATATGCGCATTACTTTGAACCCGCGCGTGAATTCCTCGGCGAGATTCGGCACATCCGGACCAGGCCTCTACCGTGTCAAAGGGCCGTTATTATGTACTTACAACAACGTGAAAAGCGTTGGGGATTGCCCAAGTACGCGCAACTACGGCTAGGCCGGAGTTCTTACAGGTGAAATTACAGGTGAGGAATTCTTGCGGATG
>PLJR01000309.1 GCA_003140295.1 Acidobacteriota bacterium | reverse complement strand
CCGGCCCATGGTCCTGTTCACCATACAAGCAGCTTGACGTCACCCCGCCCCTGTTCCCTTTCGCCGACCTGCAAATCCAGTGCTATAATTCGCCTACATTGACGAAGTTGCTGAGAAAGCTACTCCTAGTTTCGGCTTTTCTGCTTACCGCACTACCCGTCCCTTCTGCTGCCGGAACCATTACCGGCCGATGGGACGCCGTGGTCGTCGCGAATAAGGTTGAGGTTCCATTTCGTTTCGAGATCGCGCAGAACGGCGCGCAGGTGCAAGGCTTCTTCTTTGAAGGCGACCGCAAAATCGGCTCGACGTCAGGAACGTTTGCAAACGGCATATTGCAGCTTGATTACGACTTTTTGAATACGACACTTCAGGCCACCCTGGATGGCGACAAACTTCAGGGCACCTATCGCAGTCATGGCGCAAAAGCTGTCCCTATGGAGTTCCGCGCGCAACGTTCGGCTGCTACGGCGGCCTCCTCCGCATCTGCAAAGGCGTCTGCGCCTAAGATTGACGGTGACTGGCAAATGCACCGCACCGCCCAGGATAATTCCAAGTTGGACGTGTCGTGGAGGCTTTATCTGCGCCAATCTGGTTCCGATGTTTCCGGCGCGATCCTGAAAACTTCCGGCGACACCGGCACGCTGACGGGGCAATGGAAAGACGGCAAGCTGGTCATGAGCCATTTCGCCGGCGAGAGGCCGTTGCTGTTCGAGGCCCGGCTCAATCCGGACGGAACGCTCGGCATCACACTCGATGGCCGCTTCACATACCGCGCCGCTCGCAGCACCGAGGCGCGTGCGGTGGGAATCGCCGAGCCTCCCGATCCGGCCCTGTTTACGAGCGTAAAGGATCCGAGCGAGCCGTTTCATTTCAACGGCCCCGATCTGGACGGCAAAATGGTTTCCGACTCCGATCCCTTATTTCAAGGGAAAGTCGTGGTGCTGACCATCGGCGGCAGTTGGTGTCCCAACTGCCATGACGAAGCGCCCTTTCTGGAGGCGTTATACAAGGAATTTCATGCGCGCGGGCTCGAAGTGGTAGGGTTAAATTTTGAGATGGATTCCGACCTTGTGCAAGCCCGGCCCCGCGTGAACAGCTTCATCAAGCGCTACGGCATTCAATTTCCCATGCTGGTGCCGGGCACGCCAGAAGAAGTGCCGGCAAAATTGCCTCAACTGGTGAACTTCGGCGTTTATCCGACCACAATTTTCGTGGGACGTGACGGCCGCGTGAGGCGCGTGCACGCAGGTTTTGCCAGCACGGCCACTGGCGCGGAACATACGCGCCTGTTGCGCGACGAGCGTGAATTGGTCGAACAACTCCTTGCGGAGAAGCCGCAAAAGAAATCGGAGAAGGCGCCCGCCGGGCTGTAATACGCGGGGCATCGTTATGGCGCCCATTTTCAAGCGCATTTTCAAGCAACGCAGCGCTCAAATCGTGTTTGCCTTCGGCCTCGTATTTACCTGTTTTTTCGGGATGCATGCGCAGCTTGGCGCCGCTCAATCCTTTTCGGTGACCCACGCCAAGGTCAGCCTGATCGCGGAAGGCAATACCCTCCAGCCAAACCACACGGAATGGATTGGCGTGCTCTTCGATCTGGAAAAAGGNNCCGGCGACATTCGCTGGCCTGTTCCTGCCCGTCTGGGCACGGGTACGGTGATCGATTATGGTTATGATGGTCGCGTACTTCTTCCCGTGCCGATTGACGTGCCCGCGAATTACAGCCCCGCGTCGCGCGCGACCTTGGCTGCCGATGTGCGCTACCTGATCTGCCGCGAAGTCTGCATTCCCGCCAAAGCCCATGTCACGCTGGACGTTCCTGCCGCCGGCGCAGCTGCGGCAGAGGCTTCGGTCCGGCAGGAAGCGTTTCGCACAGCGCGACAACGCTGGCCCGCGCCCATGCCCGCCGGTTGGAAGGTACAGGCGGTGGACGAGGGTCCGCGCTTCGTCCTTGATCTGCAAGCCGGCGCTCCTGAACCTAAAGCATCGTTCTTTCCACTTGAGGAAGATCAAATCGACAATGCCGCGCCGCAGCGAGTCTCTCAGACCCCCCACGGAGTTCAGATCGCGCTAAAGAAGTCCGATCAACTCCTGAAACCAATCACAACACTCAAGGGTGTCGTGGTTTTCGGCGGCGGCAGCGCTTCCGAACGCGGATTTGAAATTACCGCTCCGGTCACATCGCGTCGCGCCGTCCCTCACCCTTGAAAATCCTTGCCGCCCTCCGCAATCATATGGCGTGCGGTCTCAAGCGCTCATGCCTGAACGCAAAGCCCCTTTGAGCGGCCGGCGCTCTGCCTTCGCTTATCCGGACTTCGCTGATTTCCAATTCGCGCGGATGTTCACCGTTCTCGCGCTGGAGATGCAGTCGGTGGCGGTTGGATGGCGAGTTTACGAAATCACCAAAAGCCCGTTGTCACTGGGCTACGTCGGCCTCGCGCAATTCCTTCCCGGCATCGTGCTGTTTCTGGCCGCGGGACATGCCGCCGATCGCATCGACAGGCGCAGATTGCTCGTCTGGTGTTACGCCGGATTTGCGGCCTGTTCCGGCTTGCTGTTGCTGCTTCAAGGGCGTGGCCTGCGTTCCGCCACTCCGATCTACGTTGTGCTGGTGTTGCTAGGCGTTGCGCGTTCCTTCAGCGGGCCGTCAAGCCGGGCGTTGGTACCGCAACTTGTGCCTGCCGAATACCTTGCCACCGCCATTGCCTGGTCCTCTTCGGTTTTCCAGGGCGCCACGATTCTGGGTCCCACGGCCGGCGGGATTGCGTATGCGTTTTTCCACGGACCCTCCGTGGTCTATGTTACTTCCATGATCGCAAGTTGTGCTGCCGCCTTCTTCATGGCCCGCATAAAGATGAAGATCACCATCCGCGCGCGCGATCCCATCAGCACCGCTACCGTTCTTGCCGGTCTGCGCTACATATGGAATCAAAAACTCATCCTGGGNNTTGCCAGTCTACGCGCGCGAAATCCTGCGCACCGGACCCTGGGGCTTGGGCCTGTTGCGCAGCGCTCCCGGCGTGGGCGCCGCGTCCATGGCCTTACTGTTGGCCAATCGACCGCTGCGGCGCCGTGCGGGTGCCACGATGCTTTGGTGCGTCGCCGGATTCGGCGCCTTCACCATTGTTTTCGGGCTCTCTCGCAGCATCCCATTGTCCCTGGTATCACTGCTGTTATTGGGCGGCGCCGACATGGTCAGTGTGGTCACGCGGGGAACACTCGTACAAATAACCACGCCGGATGAGATGCGCGGGCGCGTCAACGCCGTGGAGATGATCTTCATCGGCGCCTCGAACGAATTCGGCCAATTTGAATCGGGAGTCACCGCCCATTGGTTTGGAACCGTTCCTGCCGTCGTGCTGGGCGGCGCTGGGGCTCTAATCGTTACCGCACTTTGGGCTTGGGGCTTTCCCGAATTGCGCCGCGCCGATCAGCAGGCCGCCCTCGAAAGCGTCCGGGCCTGAGACGCGGAGATGAGATTTATCGTACAAAGGTAGAAAGGCGCAGGTGTCACGGCCCACCAGGATAGATAGGCCGCAATGTCGCCACAAAAGCGCGCACGATTGTGGTCCGCTGCGCAAACCAAGCTAACCCCGCGGCACTTTCGGAAGTTTCGGTGGCCGTACCCCGTGGCGTATTCCCGTCGCCACCGGCACATACGTTAACGGCGTGCCCGCCCGTGCAGCTCGCAGCATCAGGCCTCCGCGGCTCATGTCTCCGCGACCGGCGAATTCCGCGGGAAACACGAGCCGATCGCCAAAAACTCCCAGCAGCGGCTCAACGTATTTTTTCGTCGCGACGCTGCCCAACAGCACAACCTCGCCACGCGGCTCCAGGGTTCGCAACAGCGTGCGGGCATCGCGCTCCAGAGGCACACGGTAGCGCGCATCGGAGGGTTCGATCGGCACCGCGGAAATTTCTTGCAACTCCTGCAGGGTAATAGGCGTCTCTGGAGGCACCAATCCCCGGCACGCCGTGATGACGAACGCCCCTGGAACGCCGGGCGAGCTTTGCGCGAACGTTCGCGCGTAGGCCAGCTTGCCGCGAAAGTAAAGCCCACTGATAAAGCTGAAGATTTCGCCGAGCGGCAACCCTTCCTGACGCAAACGGCGCGCCAGCTCGAATTGCGCGCGTTCGCTGACCATCATCTTGGCGCGCACACCCGAAGAATTCGCCGGCGACAGCAAGAAAATGCGCCTCGTCGCCGAGGCGGGCGTCGTCTTTTCCGTTTTGCGGACACGGCACATACCTTACGTTCGACTCACGTTTGGTTCAAGAGGTGGCGTCCGGAGCAAGATTGGCTTTCACTTTGATATCCGGAACTCCGGCGCCCGCCTGCAATGCCGGTTCCTGCTCGAGCACATTCAGCACTTCTCGCGTCACGCGCTCGTCGATCTCGGCAGCATGCTGCAGGTCCACCGGGAAATGGATCGTAATCTCCAGACCCGCTGTGGTGAACCGCAAGTGCGCATTGGGACCAAATCCGCTTACCGACGACGAGACGAAAGTACTCTCCAAAGCCTGGTGCTGCCGCTCAAGCTCCTCATGATAGTCGGCCAGCACCGTTTCCACCACACTCAGCAATCGCTTTTTGAGGCCGGCAGAATCGGCTTTGGCAGGCAAAGTGAACGCAATTTCGTGCCACACGAAGTTGGTCCCGGGAATCTGCTTGAACAACCCCGCGCCTGGCTGAAACACCAGGGAGTTGGAAAAGGCCACCACGCGCCCGGTCGCCACCTCGGAATTGCCGGCCAGCTCCATCAGATGAAAACGTACCAAGCCGATATCGATAACGGTTCCCGTAACTCCGCCCGCCTGCACGCGGTCCCCCACGCGGATGCCGAATTTTCCGATCAGAAAGAAATATCCCACGATCGACAAAATGACGTTCTGCAGCGCCACCGCGACGCCTGCGGTGAGCAATCCCGCAAAAGTCACTACCGATCCCAGCCTGCTGGCGAAGGCAAAGGCCACGATAATCGCGACGGCAAACCACAGAGTGAATTTCCGCAGCAACAGAAACTGGTACCTGCGCCGCGGTTCCCGGATGTAGCGAAATATCGCGCGCCGCCACACTTCTCCGGCGCCAAACACGACCACTAGGATGAGCGCCAGAAATCCCAAACGAACGAACAGTCCCCTTAGTTCCGTCATGAATTGGCTGCGCACCGCGGCGCGCCAGTTGCTAAGAGTCCGCTGGTAAAGCTGCAGCAAAATCGCCTGCTTGCTGAGAGGAATCACGACGCTCGAAATCTGTTTGAATTGCGTGGTAAGCGCGTCGAGCTGTTTCTTTTGCTCTGCGAGCTGAGCGGAGGTCGCCGTATCCGCCTCCTCGGCCAGCTGGTCTCCGCGGTTGGACATGTCGCGCAGACTCGCGACCGACGGCGCGCGAATTTCCGCTGAAGCTTTCTCCAGGGCATCGGTTTCGGCAATGGCTTTATCAATCGTGCGCATTTTGCCGGAAAGCGCGAAAAGATCGGCTGTCTGATCCCAAATCCCCGCAGGCTCGGGCTTCACGCCGGCCAGGAGCGGGGGATTAGCCTGTGATGAATTCGGGGCCGCGTTGTTTTCGGTCTTTGGGGGCGTGGCCAGCGCGGTGGGCACCGAGGCAGCCAGTTCTTCAATTTGTGCGCGCAGCCCGCTAGCCCCCAGGCCGTTGGTGCTGCTTCCACTGACGAACTCAACCATGCTGCGCATCGCATCACGCCGCGCATTATCGAGATCGAGTTCACCCTGGGTTTCGGAAAGCTGCGATTGCAGCTGCTGGCGCGCTTTGCCTGTGGCCGTCTCCACTTTTTGCCGCAGCGCATCGACCTCTGCCTGCGTTTCCCGCGCTTGCTGGTCGATCTTGGTTTCGAGTTGGATAAGAGCCTGGTACTGGGTGGGCACCCCGTCCTGACCTGCCGCTTGTGTGCTGCGTGGCTTGCCGGCCAGATCCGCCTGCGCCCGAGCGTAATCAAAGGCCAGCCGCACTACTTGATCGGCCACTTGCCGGTTGTCGTTGACCACGATCAAATCGTTGGGGTCCGTCGCGATTTGTTGTTCTACCGAAAGCTGCCGGTACCATTGGATGGTCCGTTCGAGAAATGGAAGTACGCGTGACGTGTCTGTGGGAGTGGTAGCTGCGTTTTGGGAACGCGCGATGATTCCGCCGAAGCTCAAAACCATCACTAGGGCTGTGCAGCCCCAGGCCAACGAAGCCAGGCTCTGTATTTCTTTGCGGTCGGATTCGGGGACCTGGACGCGCCGGCACAAATTAAGCTGTCGTCGGCTCGCGCTGATAATTTTCATTTCTTTGACATCATAGAAGAAGATAAACCTCAATAACAACTTCTGCGCTTCACTTCCGACCGCCCATTTTTCAGACTGATCTCAGAAATGATCGCTCTTGGGTTGTTTTTCGCGGATGAAAAGAAGGGCTTCTGCAGGCATCCCGCCACCGGCGTTACGGCGCCGCCGCAGTACCGCGCTCATTCTCGCCACTGAGGGAAGTCAGGTCTATATCGCTCACGGGGACCGGCCGGTACCGGTGTGCCCAAATGGTATCCCGGTCGCGCGAGCGCTGGTTGCGAATCGCGGCGACGGCTAGTTGGGTCGCATCATAGATTCCGTAGACCGCGTTCGCACGCCACAGACTGCGGACCGACAGCACTTGCGCGCGGAGATAGCGCGTGAACTTTGAATGAGGCCTTGAAGGTAACGTGCCGGCGGAATCGGCGACGTCAAAATTGGGCCGCTCACAATCTTTGAGTTGGACAATGGCGACGTCTCCATCCGTGCTCATCTCATCGCCCGTTGCATTCCGTGAATAAAGCGGCATTAAAGGTCGCGGCGCGTTGTGAACGGTATCGACACACCCGGCCAGCGTAAGGTCCCGTACCACCTTTTCGCGTTCCGCATCCAGGTCGACGTCCACGTGATGGATCAGTTTGAAATTTCGAAATGAGAAGACCGCGCCCGTCTCCCGTATCGAAGCCCCGGGCCAAACCTCCTGTCCCTGCCAGTCCGCGGCTTGGCTCCATACGCGCGTATGATCGCGCTTCTGGACGCTATCGAAACTCTTTTGCCACATCGAATCGGGGGCTTTCCCTACCAGGGTCTGCCGGGAGATCGGAAGGTGGACGTCGTTCTTGAGCGCCGCTAAAGCGGCCACCAACCGGAACGCCGATCCAGTAGTCATCGTGTCACTTCCGGTCCACCCAGCGGCCTTGAAGGCGCCCGACACTTGTTCGCGCGAGCCTAGGAATACTACGTTCACGACATCGGAAAACCGCCCTTTGGAGGTCGAACTTCGCAGTGGCAGCGCCAGCACCTGCTCGTCGAGCGCGTTCCTGTTTTCCGCCGTGAATTCCTGGTTTGCGAGCACCGCGGCCATTTCCGCGGGTAGCTGCAGCGGCTCAGCCAGTTCGAGTCGTAGATCGGTTCCCGGCGGGAAATAGACTTCCGGCTCCGGCGAAAATGGAATTGCCGCTCGATAGGCAAGTACCACCCACAGGCTGGATGGATTCCACGTCGGCAGGTGCATCAACCTCGTCGTCAGACGATCCTGCATGTTATCCGTGCTGCGGATGCCGTACATGACCCCTTTGTGCACCCTTTCGCGCCCGTTTTCGACTTCGATCACGCGGGCTTTCAGGGCAATGGGAGGCGCGCCGTCTGGCAGAATCTGGGTGAACTCCAGTTCCACGGATGAACTTTCGTGAACAAACCCCATCCCTACTTTTTGGACCCGGCCGACATGTCCTTCGACAAGCGTTCCCGCTGGAAACACGGGAGCGCCATCACATTGTGGCGATACCGCTAGTATGCCGCGAACACCGGTTCCGATTTTTGAGCTGTAAGACGCGACAGGCTGCAAGAGACGCACCCAGAATTTCTGGCCGGCCGCGATTTGCTCGCAGCCGGCGTTGGCCTGTGCGCATCCGGCGAAAACATACAGAAGCAAGAGAAAAGAAAACGCCAACAAACGCCGGTCTTGAGGAGACGGCAGCGTCGGGGGCGTCGCGGTCTGGCTGCGGGTCCAGGCAGAAGGGGGCATCATAACTCCGCTAAATTCATGCCTGGCATCCGTGAAAAAGGCTGGGTTGGAGGCGTGGGCTTGGTTACACAGTCTCCTGTATATCAGATACAGTCCTCACAGTACATGCTCACTTGGTCCGTCGCTACGAAAACGCTATATCTCAGATGAGCACTGTCCAACCGGGCAGCATCCTTGTATCTACCTACGCGCAACACCTCCAATGAACGCGCGGTGCGCGCTCATTTCTCCAGTACGTTATTTCGCTCTTTGTTGTAGGGCCTTTCTTTCCCCTGCCAGGAACAACCAACCGGCCGCAGTAAACGTCTAAAGACCCGTGTCTTCTTCACAATTCAAGTCCGTCATGCAAACGAGGAGATCTCCTTTGAAACTCACGATGCGCACGATCCCAATGTTGCTCATTCTGCTATTCGGGGGCGCTGGTCTAGCCCGCGCGCAAGGCGTCAGCGCCTATTTCGGCCTGGGAGGCGCGACCGATAAGTCGAATGGCCAGGATATAGATCCTCCCCTGGGAGATATCGGGCCCAGAATGGGCGGCGTATTTGGGAAGTTCGGTGCTGATTTCATGCTTCGCCCGCAGTTTGGCGTGGGCGGCGAGTATACCTTCCGCTTTGCCCAAATGGATTACGCGCCTTCAGAGGGCGTAAAGTTGCGCCCCACTTTCTACGACTTCAACGCAATCTATCACCCCATTTCCAACAAAAAGGTGGTCCCCGAGTTTCAGGGCGGAATCGGCGGGGCCGACATGAAGTTTTATCTGAGCGGGCAAAGTTGCGTCACCATCACCGCTTGCTCGACGCAGAGTCAATATTTGCAGAGCTCCAACCATTTTCAGATTCATCTCTCCGCTGGCGTGCGTGTCTACGTGCGCGGCGGGTTATATGTTCGCCCGCAAGTCGATGTTCACTGGGTACATAACTTCAATGAGTTTGGCAGCGGATGGGTTCCTGAGTACGGCGCGGTGGTTGGCTACACGTTTGGCGGTCGGTAACCGTCTTTGTAGACCAGCGCAAAATAAGGGAGGCGCCGAGGAGGCTGCCTCCCTTGTTTATTTCTACATGCGACGTATTCCCGAACCCGTCTATACCATTTCGCGCACTTTGTCGGAAATCAGCGTGAGCGCCATTTTTTTGCGGTTCGGCGTTCCTTTGGCGAGCGACTCCGCGAATTTCAAAGCCTGATCGGCGGTGATTTTGGGCGGCAGCGGTGGCTCAAAGGGATCCACTACCGCCTCAATAATCGCCGGCCCATTCGTGCCCAGCGCTTCGTCTAAAATTCGCCCGCACTCCGCAGGGTCCTCGATGGTGAATCCTGCTCCTCCGCAGGACCGTGCGAAAGCCGCAAAATCAATCGGATTAAGGTCGCAAGCATATTCCGGATTCCCCAGGAAAACCATCTGTTCCCACTTGATCTGTCCCAGCGAATTATTTTTCACGATTACAATCTTGATCGGAAGTTTATATTTCACCGCGGTGGCGAATTCTCCCATCAGCATCGTAAAGCCGCCATCCCCTACGAAACCCACACACTGTCTGTCTGGATAGGCCGCCTGGGCCGCAATCGTGTATGGCAGCCCATTAGCCATGCTCGCCAGGTTGCCGGACAGCGAATGTTTTTGTCCCGCCTTGACGGGAATTTGCCGGGCAAACCACGTTGTGATCGTCCCCGAGTCGCAGGAAACGATGGCGTCGCTCGACAGTCGCTTGCCGAGCTCCCAGGCAATCACCTGCGGCTTCATCGGCCGCTCCGTGCGCGTTCCCTGATTTTCCATCAATTTGAACCAATCCTTCGTCTTTGCCTGGGCCTTTTCCAAGAATTCGCGGTTTTCTTGGCAATTTAATTTCGGCAGCAAAGCCTCCAGCGTGCGGCGGCAGTCCGCCACCAACCCCACCTCTACCGGATAGCGTAGGCCGATCCGCGCCGGATCAATATCGATTTGCACCGCGCGGGCCTCTCCCGGCTGGGGATAAAACTCGATGTATGGGAAAGACGTGCCTGCCAGCAGCAACGTGTCGCACTCTTCCAGGGCCTCCTGCGATCCCTTGGTTCCCAATAACCCCACTCCGCCCGTGGTGAACGGGCAGTCATCGGGCACCACCGTTTTACCGAGGAGCGCTTTTACGATAGGGGCTCCCAGCTTTTCCGCGACCCGTATCAGTTCCTCCGAAGCTCCCAGCGCGCCTTGGCCCGCCAAAATCACTACGCGCTTTCCCGCATTCAGTAGCTCTGCCGCGCGAGCAACATCCTCTTCGCAAGGCAGCCGCGGGCTCTCCGCCTGCACGGGTGAAGTATGGTTCTTGACGTTCCGCTTGGACCGCTCATCCCCCTTCATGCTTTGTATGTCGGTGGGGAAATTCAGATGCGCCACCCCGCGGTAATACAAAGCTGTCCGGCAGGCGAGGTTAGCCACATTGGTTACGTGCGCGGGCCCCATGATCCGCGTGTTGTAGACGGTGACGTCTTCGAAAAGCCGGTCCAGGTTCACGTCCTGCTGCTGATGCGTGTCGATCAAATCATGAAATGCATGCCCGGTAATGGCCAGCACCGGCTGGCCATCCAGTTTGGCATCATATAAGCCATTGAGAAGGTGAATTCCCCCCGGCCCCGAAGTCGCCAGGCACACCCCCAATTTTCCCGTGTACTTGGCGTAGGCACAGGCCATGAACGCCGCCGCTTCCTCGTGCCGGACGTGAAAAAATTTGATCTGTTCCTGATGCGTGCGCAGCGATTCCATGATGCCGTTGATGCCGTCGCCGGGAAGCCCAAAAATGATTTCGACACCCCACTCGATAAGGGTTTTCACCAATGAATCCGCAGCGGTTTCAGACATAATGGACGACCTTTCTTGTGGCTATCTTGTGGTGGAAGGAACGATGCCGCTTCTTGTCTTTTTGTGGCCGCCTCTGGTCTTTTTGTGGAAGGACCGCCGCCGCCGAGCATCCAGCCAGACCCGCGAATCTTGGGCGTAAACCGCTGCCCAAACCATACGAGATTCGCCTCAAGGCCGGTTTGAATTTCCCCTACACGCCGCGACCGAATCTAAACCTGCTGAGCATGAATTTAGTGTATCTGGGGGCGAACTGGTAGCATCAAATCGGCGTCTTTGTGTCGATGCCCCATTTTCCCGCCGCCGTCGAAGCGGGACTGCTACCGGGGGCGGCTCCGAGTACCGTTCGATGGCGCAGATCTTTCATCGCAGCACGAATACGATTGCGCGCGTCAGCATCTACGGCGCGGTATTCCTGCTCGCGATTGCGGGGTACGTGGCGGACGCAGTAAACCGCTCCTCATACATCACCGAAGTCAACAATGCCAGGCCGCAGCCGGTGCCCTTCAGTCACAAGCATCACGTGGGCGAACTGGGTATCGATTGCCGCTATTGCCACACCAGCGTGGAAGTCTCGTCTTCTGCCGGAATGCCTCCCACCCAAACCTGCATGGCCTGCCACTCCCAAATTTGGCTGGGCAGCCCCACGCTCGCCCCGGTTCGCGCCAGCTACAGCGAAGACCAATCCATCGCGTGGACTCGCGTCAACGCCGTCCCCGACTTCGTATATTTCAATCACAGCATCCACATTGCCAAGGGCGTGGGCTGCACCACCTGTCACGGCCCCGTTGGCGACATGAACATCACCTGGCGTGCGCAGTCGCTATACATGCGGTGGTGCCTGGATTGCCACAACGCTCCGGAAAAATATCTCCGGCCGCGCGCGGAAGTGTTCAACGCCTTTTACGAGCCGCCCAAGAACCAATTGGCCCTCGGTCGCGCGCTGGTAAAGCAATACAAAGTCCAGAAATTGACCAACTGTACGACGTGCCACCGTTAATCGATAGCGAGGCAACCGGAAAGGGTGAGATGACGCTGTCACGCCAGCATCCTGAAGATCACGCCGCACCAGCGCCCCATGCCGACACGGACGCCCGGGCCGCAGCGTCGTCACCGAGCTCGCCCCGCTTTTGGCGCAGCCTTGACGAACTCGCGGCTGCGCCGGAGTTCACGCAGCACCTGGAAAACGAGTTTCCCCACGGCCCCAACGACCCGCACACCAAGTTCGACCGCCGCGAAATTCTGAAGGTCATGGCCGCATCCGCCGCCTTCGCCGGTTTAACGGGATGCACCAAGCTCCCCACCCAGAAAATCCTTCCCTACGTTCGCCAGCCCGAGGAAATTGTTCCTGGCAAAGCGCTCTTCTACTCGACCGCCATGACGCTCGGCGGCATCGCCATCGGCATCCTCGCCGAAAGCCAGATGGCCCGGCCCACCAAGATCGAGGGCAACCCCGATCATCCCGCCAGTCTGGGCGCTACCGACGTATTCGCGCAGGCCGCCGTGCTATCTCTTTACGATCCCGATCGCTCTCGCACCGTCATCCACGACGGGCGCATTGCGAGCTGGAACGAATTCCAGCGCCAAGCATTAGTGGCGCTCGAGGAACAGCGGGCCAAACGCGGCGCCGGAATGCGCATTTTGACTGAATCCATCAGCTCGCCATCGCTTGGCGCGCAAATCCAGGTACTCCTCTCGCAGTTTCCGCAAGCCCGCTGGCATCAGTACGAATCCATAAGCCGCGACGCCGCACGAGAGGGCGCCCAGCAGGCCTTCGGCGAATACGTCAATACGGTATATCGCGTGGACCGCGCTCAGGTAATCCTCGCCCTCGATGCGGATTTCATTTGCTCCGGGTCGGGGTGCCTGCGCTATGCGCGCGACTTCGCGCGCGGCCGGCGCGATCCGGATTCGGCTGGCGGTATGAACCGCCTTTACGTAGTGGAATCGAGCCCCTCCAATACCGGCTCGATGGCCGATCACCGTTTGCGCCTTCGTGCCGTCGAGATCGAAGCCTTCACGCGCGCGCTCGCGCAACAGTTGGGCGTTAGCGCCGCCGAGGGCCAGCCTCTCACGTCCCCGCAAACCGCGGGATGGATGACCCCACTCGCCCTGGACTTGCAACAGCACGCCGGCGCCTCACTCGTAATTGCGGGAGATCGGCAGCCTCCGGCGGTGCACGCACTTTGCCACGGGATCAACCAGCGCCTGGGAAATTTCGACAAGACTGTATATTTCACCACGCCTCTCGAGGTGAATCCTGCGAATCAGTGGCAGTCCATCGGTGCGCTCGCGAGCGATTTGCGTTCTGGCGGCGTAGATTTGCTTGTGATCATCGGCGGAAATCCAGCATATGACTANNCGCTCCCGCCGATCTGGCCTTCTCCGCGCTGCTTCCCAGCGTCAAATTCAGCGCGCGCCTCGGCCTTTACGAGGACGAGACTTCCGCGCTATGTCACTGGCATATTCCCCAAACGCACTTTCTCGAGCAGTGGGGCGATGCCCGGGCATTCGATGGCACCGTGTCACTAATTCAGCCGCTGATCGCGCCGCTNNCGGCCACGACATCGTGCGCGACTTTTGGAAGGCGCAACAGTCCGCGGGCGAAAAGGGCACGGGCGGCAAATCGACTGCCGGACAAGCACCGGCACCGCCAGCAGCGAAAGTGTCGCAAGCGGGCCAGGCCGGCCAATCCGCCGTATCCGCGGCAGGCAAACCCGCAGCGCCACCGGAAACTACCGATCGCTTCGAAAGCTTTTGGGACAAATCCTTGCGCGACGGCATCCTCGCCAATACCGCCTTCGCTTCAAAATCGGTATCGCTCAAATCCGGTTTTGCCGCCCAACCTCAACCGCCGACGCCGCCGGGATTGGAAATCAACTTTCGTCCGGACCCAGCCATCTTCGACGGACGCTTCGCCAACAACNNGCACCTGGGACAGCGTAGCGATGTTCAGCCCGCAAACCTCCGAGCGGCTTGGCCTGAACACTGGAGACACCGTCGAGCTCCAATATCAGGGCCGCAAGGTATTGGCACCCGCATGGACGATGCCCGGCCACGCCGACGAGAGTGTCACCGTATTTCTAGGGTATGGTCGCACCCGCGCCGGCCGCGTCGGAACAGGCGTCGGCTTCGATGCGGGTCGGCTGCGCACCATGAATTCGCCGGGGTTCGGTATCGGCGTCGCCGTACGCAAAACCGGAGCCCGCTGGCCTCTCGCGGAAACGCAACACCACAGCAGCATGGAGGGCCGCGACCTGGTTCGCGTTGCCACGCTGGCCGAGTTCCGCGCCGACCCCGCCTTCGCTCAAAAAGATCAGGAGCAGCACCCGGATTCGCTCTACCCTCCAATGTTGAAGAACGACGGCTATCAGTGGGGCATGGCCATCGANNCACTGGATTCGCATCGACCGCTATTTCGAGGGCGATCCTGCCGACCCTAACGTCTATTTCGAGCCCGTCCCCTGCATGCACTGTGAGAATGCTCCGTGCGAGGTCGTTTGTCCGGTAGCGGCCACCGTGCACAGCCCCGAAGGCTTGAACGAGATGGTCTACAACCGC
>PLJR01000010.1 GCA_003140295.1 Acidobacteriota bacterium | reverse complement strand
GTCGGCTTTTGCGTGGGGTGCAACGTGTTTCCGGTATAGGGAAAATCGACGACATCGGAAATCGGCGACGAGATGCGCGGGAACTGGCCCTTGCAGAGTAGATAGGCTTGCTCGTGCTGATAGCGCATCAATCGGACGGATGAGCTGTAGCTCTTGCGGAAGACGATGTGTCCGGCGAGCGTAAAGCCTGCCGCGCGCCATGCTGAGATGAAGACATCGGCTTTGTTCCAGCCGTAGAAACTCACGCAGAATGTCCCGTCTTTGAGGAGGCGGAAGATCTCGGCGAAGGCGGGAGCAAGCCATTTATCGTTGTCGTCGTTTCTGACCGTACGGCCATCGCGTCCGCGATAGTTGACGAGATAGGGCGGATCGGTCAGCACGAAATCGACGCTCTCGGCGGACATGCCGCGCATGAGGGCGACGCAGTCGCCGAGCATGAGCGTGTTGTTTTGGGGAGCTGGGATCATGTTGCACCGCCCTTCGTGCTTACCGGGTTGCGGCGGTGTAGCGCGAGAGCGGCAGTGAAGAGGGCCTGTGCCTCATGCAATCGCTGTTCAAAATCGCAAACGGCGCCTATAGCGCGATTGCGGTCATTTTGCCGCATGGCTCGTTCTGCTTCTGCGGCAAGGGCCGCCGCAGCGCTCAGGTTTTCCGATAATGCAGCCAGATTCCAGGCTATCGCGGTGTCAGTGACATTTGATCTGAGTCTGAGGCGTTTCATTAGAAGTTCCTTTTCGGTTTGTTCGGCCTCCACCATGGGGCCTCAAGCGCAGCGGTCCCTGGTGGAGGGCGGAAAGGCATGGCACTCGTTCGCCACGATTGCTGTAAGGCGGGTCAGGTCTGAAGCTCCGGAACGGACGTAGCGCGGCGCGACATGGATCGCGACCGCGACGTTGATTGCGGCGCGGACGAATAAACCGTCAGAGTTCCTGTTCTTCTTCGTTTGATTCGGGGTCGTTGATGAGCATCTCGGAATTGAGTCGCTCGTGAATTTCGTTGGCGACGCCAATCCAGGCTTCCCCACTTATAAAGCTGTTACCCACGTCATTGGGATTAGCTTTTCGTATAAGGTCGCTCCATTTGTGCAGCGCATCCATAACAAAGCATTGAGCCAGGGCTCCGTAGTTGCTGAAGGTCATGATGTGAGTCATTTTTTCGATATTGGACATCGGACGTTTTGCCATGCGGTTCTCCGTGAGCCCCTGATGCCCGAGGCGCGGCTGCATCAGGGTGGTGCGGGCGCGTGTGCCAGGCCTTCATTCGCTACTGCCGGTCGCGTGGGCGAGAACAGCGCGCGCGATCGATAAAATCTCATCCAGCCTGACTTGCTTTTTGAGTTCGTTGCCGGCAAGACCAATGGCCGCGTTACGAGCGATCTTTTCGAGTGCGGCGTACATTGGGGAGGCATTCTCGATCAGTTTGACGTGCAATTCTGTCGGAGCAATCGCCAGGTGATAGGTATCGAGCCTCACGTCGGCCGTGACCTGACGATTTGTTTCATCGGTTATTTCGACGATGCGATCCAGGACGGCGCGGTCATAGTCGGGCTCGTCGAGAGGTAACGGTTCTTTATTGCGCTGAACCCGCTTCCAGTAGCGCCGTGCTTTGGCGAGTGCGTCCTTATCGCCGGTGGCGGTGATTTCAACCAGGCCATAGTGGGGCACGTCCTGGGCAAAAAGTACGGTGTAGGTCTTCATGCCGCACCGCCTTTCGCGTCCGCGATGGCTTTGAGAGCGACTGTCATAGAGTTTTGGAGATCGCTTACGGCGGTGGCGAGTTGGCTGTTTTGGTTTTCGTAGGAAACGAGTACTCCGCCCACTGACTCACTGACCTCTTCGAGGGCATCGATGATGTCCTGGAGAGCCTCGGTGATGTCTTGAATGACACCCGAAAAAGAATCCATCTCGTCCCAGGCGTCGACGATTCCGTTGGCGGCCTCGACCTGGGATTCAAGGGCTTTCAGGAGTTGATGCGCTGAAACTTGGAGCCTGTACTCGTCAGTCATCCAGTGCAGCAATTCTTCACCGTCCTGGTTGACGATGCGGATCTCCTGAAGGTGGAGATAGCCGCAGTCGGCTGGAGAAAACCCGAGCTTGCCCGAATCTTCGCTGAAGGTTTTGCGCGCGAGTTCGAGCGCTTGCTCCGGCGTAGCGGCGACGAAGATGTCCTCGACAGGGCCTGCCGTGGTCCGAAAATGCGCCATGTACTCGTCTTGGCGGAAACCTGTCACCTTGCCGAAGTGGCCGCAGGCTGCACAGCGTGCGGGACTGTCGTCATCCCATTCGTGACTGCCATCCTTCGATAAGTCGGTATCGGTTCCGTCGTTCGTGACGCGCGCCCAGATGGACGCGCTGACATCGATCTGGTCGCTGTTGCCGCACTTCGGACAGCGCAGGTCTANNATAAGAACCCTCTCGACAACCATGCTCGCCAGGACAGACTGGTTTCGAGATTAATCTACCCTGCAGATAAACACGGGCGCGAGGTAAACAATGCAACGTGCGGTCGAAAATTGTGCGATCTGTGGATGTGACCTACACCGGACGGCTGATACATATGCGCGTGGCACAGTCGAGGGTCGAAGCCATGCTACGAAACATCACTTTGTTGCCGAGAGGTTTTTTGGACGCTCCAGCAACCGACGGGGCACAAAAAGGGAGGGTATGTTCGCTTCGTGCCCTTGGGGGCATGAAGGCGAATCTGAGGTGTTTTGTTATGAGTGCCACGAAGAGCTTTTGCACAACCCTGTACTCCTTCCGGAAGATTTTGTGCGTTTTGCTGAACTGGTTCGGATGCGCGGGCTTTCGGAAAAAACAAAAACCGAGAATCGTTCAAAGCTGGCCGGTCGTGTGGTTCTATTGCGCGATGTAATTTCTCGCGGACTGAAAGTGTTGCACGAAGAAGAGACCGAGCGGGCGAAGAACGGGTAAGCGCCGCGATCAGCGGCCGCGTTTACGGCTATGCGGTTTGTCTGGTTGGGGGGTCCATGTTTTTTCAACCTCATCCAGCCTGGCTTTGAGTGCGGGCTCTATCGGGATGGGCTGCGGCTCCGGTTCGCCGAGCCGTGTGCGGATGTCGGTAAGGATGGTTTCGATTTTCTTGAGATCGCGGGAATTCGGACGTTCGAGCTGCAATTCGAGTTGGCACACAACAGCAGCGTCTCGGGCAGCTTTCAGAAGTTGCGCGTCTGCGTCTTGCGGAATCGGATGATCCAAAACGAGGCGGTGGTCTTCAGAAAGATTTTCGACGGTTAGCTTTTCGTCGGATGCCATAACCGGTTGGAGGATAGCACAGGAAATCCTCTCATAGCGGCGGCATTGACGCAAAACAAGCCGGGCTTCTCGAGCAGCCGAGCGCGCTGCGCCGCGAATTTGTTCCTACCAATCACGGGATCATGCGCGATTGAGACGATCTCGGCGGTGGAGAGCAGCGGCTGCGGAATCTTCATGATTGCGTATTTTCTTTCTTGTTCCTTCCGGCTCGAGGCTTTTTCTTGGTGTCCCTGGCACGTAGGAGGCGCTCGGCATCGTCGAGGCAGGCCACCAATTCGTCCGCAACTCCGTTATTCTTCGGGTTCCGTATCGCGTCTGCAGCGCAGCGCCTAGCAAAGGCTATGGCCTCCCAACCTGCATAAACGCGGGGCTCATTTGGATTTTTTTTCATTAGGATTCCCCCTTGCACAAAAAGTGAAACGAACCATTGGCACCATTTTGGACGGCGGTTAGATTAAGTTGGGACATTTGAGTCTGTTAAAGGTTCATGACCGATGCGGAACTCCGATGGGGTCTCGGCGGGATTGACGGGCCCTGGACAATGTCACTCTCAAGCTCGATGTCCTCTGCTGGGTGCGCGATCTGTGTTTCGTTCTTGTCGAGATCAAGGGCGGCGTTGAGTTGTGTCTGGCGCACGAGCAGTTCTTTCATGCGCGCTTCGTGATCGAAGGGCTTGTTGGCTTGCGCCTGATAATCGGCGAGCGTTTTCCCCAGACGCGCGCCGCGCTCCTGTTCATGGTCCGCGAGCTTGTCGAGTGAGCGCAGGGCGTGTTCGATGCTTTGCATCGTGCCGAGCGGATTTTCTGGATTGAGGTTTGCCGAGTAGAGGCTACTCCCTTTGATGAAAAGATCCGGCACCGGCTCGCCATCGAGCGCAAGACCAGTCAGCCGCTTCCCCCCGCTCAGAATTGAAAAGCCTCTGAAAGAAGCACGCAACTGAAGGGTGACATCGTCCCGCCATGACAGTACAGCGTAGGTCAAGGCTTTGGCGGCTTCCTCACGCGCACCCTTGCCTGAGAATTCCTTGGTTCCCACACTCATCGAAAATTCCCCGCCCTCGTGCGCGTCGCGCGTGGCGATGTCTTCCCGCACATTGGCGAGAGTTCGATGAGCTTCGGCGATTGTCTCGGGCAGGTTGCGGATTTGCCAGCGGATGTTGTGCTGCTGGTTGAGATGGGCGGCGCGGAGCTGGTCGAGCTTACGAATCTCGCTATCGAC
Source organism: Acidobacteriota bacterium (assembly GCA_003140295.1). Taxonomy (GTDB): domain Bacteria; phylum Acidobacteriota; class Terriglobia; order Acidiferrales; family UBA7541; genus Palsa-189. Next base: position 135 of record PLJR01000010.1, on the reverse strand, counting down.
CTTCACCTTTTCCATGACGGCGGGATTGCCCGATGCGATGGCTTTGATCTCGGCGTAGGTGAGAGCGCCGCCTTCGAGGTCGTCCGCGGTGCGGACGGATGTCTGCCCGCTCATCACCTGCTGGATGAAGCGGGC
>PLJR01000321.1:4157-4333 GCA_003140295.1 Acidobacteriota bacterium | reverse complement strand
GGCGTAGTAGGGCTGCTTGGTGGGCGGCGTGGGATACTCCTCACTGCGCGGGCCTTCAAAAATATTGCCGCCTTCGATCAACTTGCCCTGCAGGTTGCCAGCCTTGCCCGAGGAACCCACCAGCTTGTCGGCGCGCGCGTAATACGGCTCGATCTCTTTCCAGGTGATGCCCCAAT
>PLJR01000321.1:0-4133 GCA_003140295.1 Acidobacteriota bacterium | reverse complement strand
CGCGCCGCCCGTGCCCTGGCCGGGCATGAAGGAGCCGAGTTGCCGGATGGGAATGGCGCGGTCGCGCGTGGTGTAGCGCAGCGTGGCCGTCTGCAGCGAATAGTCCTGCATCATGCGGAAGCGGACGTTGTAGTCGAGCTCGTCCATGCCCGCGACGTAGTCTTCCTTGTGGCGGGGTNNATCAGCAGGCCGGTCCAGCCGCCGCCAACGATTACCGCATCGGTCTTCGGCAGGTTCTTCACGCCGCGTGGCTCCCGGTCGAGCGTTCAAGATTCATGGTTAGGGCTTCATACTGGTTATGCTGCCCGGTTGTCACTTTTCGGGCTGTCACTTTTCGTCCTCGCTGGGCCGATTCGGGTGCGCGGTCAGCTGCGCGAGACTCATCGGCTTCGGTCGAAACGCCTCGCCGCGATACTTGTCGATCTCGAGGAAATTGCTCATGCGCGGCCCCGGGAAGCCAATCAATTGCCAGCCGACCATGTCCACGTTGCCGCCGTGCTGCGGATCGCAGAACATGCCTTCCATGGTGTTGCGGCGCAGCAAGGTGAAGAAGACGCCGTTTTCGATCTGTCGCAGCTTTTCATCCTGCTCCGAGGGAGTGAGATCGTTGAAGCCGGCGAGCTGCTTTAATCCCTGGCGGTAGATTTGCGCGGGCGTGGCGGCGCCCTGATAGCCGAATTCTGCAGGCGCCTTCTCATCGAAAGGCTCTTTTGTGTAGCGGTGCGCGTCGCGTCCCCAAGGGCCGGCAAGTTGCCGGTCAATGAAGATGGCCACACCCGCTTCGCGCGCGCCGGGGCCGGCGTCGTCGCTGGGCATGATGCGCGAGGCCGCGGCCGCGACGATCAGCGCTTCTTCTGCGGTGAAAAAGCGCAGCGGAATCTTGAGGGATTTATCGTCTTGCGCGGAAAGGCGCGAAACCTGGCGGTCCAGGGTGTAGACCAGGACGCCGCCAACGCTCGCCGCGGAAAGCACCAAGAAGTGGCGCCGCTTCATGCCGCGGAGTCTACCATAAGTCGGCAATGCCAGTTATTAGAGGGGGTCAATAGAGGGGGTAATCACGGGGGGAGGAGAAGGCCAGTCTATTGCGGGAGGTAATATTGCTGCCGACGATCGGCGCGCTCAAATGCCGCGGGCGGGAGTTATTTGGTCTTTGACGCGGAGCCGTTGGGGGAGCGGCTTACCGGGGCGCTGAACATGGCGTCAGTAAGGATGGCGATAAGCTCGGAGATGCGAAAGGGCTTTTGCAGCATGGGGGCGCCGGAAGCTGCCAGGTCGTCGCTCGCGGGGCCGACCACCAGTTCTCCGGTCATGAACAGAAAGAACGGCCGATGGGCGCTGTGGCCTTCGTTCAGGCGCGCGTGGAATTCGCGGCCGGAAAGGCTGAGATCGGATCCGAGACTATTGCGCAAATTCAGATCGCACAAAACGGCATCGTAGGTATGGCGCTTGACCAACGAGAGCGCTTCCTCGGCGCAGGCGGCGACGTCCACACGAACGCCGCGAACGGCGAGGCCATCGCGCACCAGTTCGCGGATACTCTCTTCATCGTCAACCACCAGTATGGCGCAACCGTTAAGGCGGTCGCTCGCTGCAGGAGACAAAGGCTCGGCCTGCATGGCCGGGGAGGAGGAATCGGCCATAAACATTCCGGCGCCATGCGTGATGGGAAGCGAAACGGTGAATACGGAACCGCCGTCGGTTAAAGGCTGAGCTTCAATCTGCCCGCCGTGCTCGCGAAGGATAGCCAGGCAAATGCTCAAGCCCAATCCCGTGCCGCGGCCGGGGCGCTTGGTGGTGAAAAAAGGATCGAAGAGCTTGGGCAGGATTTCCCTGCGAATGCCGACACCGTCATCCTGGAAGGTAGCCAGGACGCGATTTCCGAGATTTCCGACGCGAATGCGGAGCGTGCCGTGGTCGCGCAGTTCGTGAATGGCCTGCTCGGCATTGGCAATGAGATTGAGAAAAACCTGGGTAAGCTGGCTGGCGTCGCCCAAGACGGTGGGAAGGCCGGCCTTCGGGACGAAATCCACGGTGATGCCATTGGCGCGCAGGGAATGTTCGTGAAGCTGGAGGCTGCGCTGAATCAAGTCGCTGACCTGCACGGAAGACTTGCGCGGCTGAGGCGGGCGGGAAAACGAAAGCAAGCTCTGCACGATCTGAGCGGCGCGACGCGCCTGACGATGCGCAAGCTCAAGCTGGCGGCGCATGGCGGGATCGACAGCGGAATCGCGCAAGAGTTCGGTGACCCCCAGGACGGCGGTAAGGGGATTGTTGAGTTCATGGGCGACGCCGGCGATCATTTGGCCCATGGCCGCGAGGCGTTCGGCCTGGATTAATTGCTGCTCCATGCGCTTGGCCTCGGTGATATCGCGCGCGGAAGCGATGATCCCTTCGATCTGGCCGGAGGCGCCCAGAAGCGGGCTGGCAGTGGCGCGGAACAAGCGCATCTCTCCGTCTTTGCGCTCGGTCAAATACTCGAGACTGCCCTCGGTGGATTTGCCGGAAACGAGCGCGTCGAAAATCTCGCGTACAATTTTGCGATCACGCAGGTCCATGCGGGCCCCGAGCGGAGTGCCGATCATCTCCTCGGGGGTAAAGCCCAGCAATTCGCGCGATCGCGGACTGACAAACGAATAGCGGCCCTGGCGATCGGCGGCGATCACCAGGTCTGGAAAGCTTTGGACCAGGCGGCGCGCGAATTCCTGTTCGCGATGCAATTGCAGCTCGATTTCGCGGCGCTTGGTGATGTCGACAAGAGTTCCCTGATGCCGTTGAATGCGGCCCGCAGTGTCCCTGATGCGTGCCGCGGCATGCAGGCAAGTTATCGACGTGCCGTCGTGGCGGCGTAGGGTGACCTCATGGCCGTAAATGGCGTCGGAATGGGCCAGTTCGCTCTGTTCGGCTTCCCACTGTCCGGGATGGAGCAGGAATTCGGAAAGAGGATGACCGATGACTTCTTCGCGTTTTTCGTAGCCAAGCATGCGCGCGAGGGCGGGATTGATATCCTCGAAATTGCCCTCGGCGGTGGCGAGATAGACGCCTTCCTGAAGGGTCAAGAAGAGCTCGGTAAAGCGGGCCTCGTTTTCGCGCTCCTTGGTGATATCGCGGGCCAAGGCGCAAATACCCTGCTGCTGGCCGTCGCGCACCAGGGTGTGCAGGGTGCACTCGAAGAACCGCATGGAAGCATCGTGCTTGAGGCGAACGCGCAGGATGCCGGTCCATTGGCGCTGCTCGAGAAAACGGGGGAGCGCATGTTCGGCGGAAGCGCGGCCGGTGCCGTCGGCCAGCTCCAAGAACTCATCAAGCCGGCGGCCTACCAGTGCGGAAAAGGGATGACCCAGGAGATTGGCGGCGCTGCGATTGACGGCGAGAATTTCGCCCTGGAGCGAAATGGAAAGGAGCAGGTCCTCGAAGGTATCGATCAGATCGCGATAGCCTTGCTGGGACCGCTGCACCATCTCGAACAGCTTTTCAAGCTGTCCTAAATCGGGCGGGGCCGAGGCGCGCTTTTCAAAGCCGCGCACCATACCGCGAAGCTCCGCCATTTGCCGGGTCCTGGAAAGGGCGTAGATGACAAAGAGGACGACCAGCACCAGCAAACCCACGGGAAGCGCGTTCAGACCATGTGCAAGCGAGTGGGCCGGCGACCAGGTAACCGCGGCCAATCCCACGGCTAAAGCCACCAAGATGAAGAGCGCTAACCGCCATAACCTGATTTCATGGGAGGCCAGGCGATCGACGTGAGGAACTCCCGGGTCAGAGGGCGTCGCGCCTTCCGTATCCCGGCCGGCGGGATCGCGATCCAATATCCCCATGGGCATGAGTTTTGGGCTGCTCCAACTGCCGCTTCAAAGATTTGAGCGATGCAACGATTGCAAGCGACCGAGGTCCGCGCCGTGGATATCCCACGGACCCGTTCATGAGTGCAAGTCTAAGCCGGTGGCCGGGTGACAGCAAATGAAACCAGTGGGGCTATTGCTTATTCGACAATGCTATGAGTGAAGGATGATGTGAGAATCTGGGGGAGGCGAACTTGTTCGTGGGATGGGTGGGAGGGGATTCTCTTTGAAGGGAGCACCCGCCTGGCCCGGAGCCACGGTGATAGCAGGCGTTTTTGAAGACCAAGCTAGCTG
>PLJR01000049.1 GCA_003140295.1 Acidobacteriota bacterium | reverse complement strand
ACAATACGCGACTCGTAAAAGTTCTCGCCGCCGGAATCGTATTTCGGCACCTCCATGGTCACAAGCCCGTTGGTATCCGAGATGGCACAATTCCTAAGCTCGATATTTTTCGTACCTAACTTACGTACGTTGGAACGCAAGATATCAAAGGTCAGCGGTATCGGTTCAACACTAAATACCTGCCCAGAGGGGCCTACGATTTCCGATAAATACTTGGTGTAAACACCTATGTTGGCCCCTAGGTCAGCTGCGCACTCGCCCGCCCCCACCAGATACTTCAGCACCTGCAAGTCCGGTTCTTCTTTCTCGGATATGGAGTGCAAGACCCGAGCGTAATGAATCTTCTTTACGAAATGTAATACTTTGTCAGGGAGCAACTTCAACGCTAATTTCTTTAAGCTATTCCCCATGCTAGGCTCCTGTCGGATTTGGCGGCAGCTACGATGTTATAGAATCATCTCTTAACGATAATGACATCGTCAATGTAGCGATTGAACGGGGCGGGCGGCATGGCACCAGGCCGGGACCCGCCGCACGACGTTGAAGCCCAGGAGCCACAACCACTCAGGTCTGTCAGAACCCCGCCAACGCCGACGATTGAGTTGGCCATGTTCGTCGTGCCGTTTATGTCCGCGCCCGTCATCGAGATGAGTTGCTGTCCGTTAACGTAGAACGTGGACGAGCCGTTGCCCTTGCAGTCGCTACCGTTGTTGGTCGCAAGGCAGGAGGTGCTGTCGCTGACGGATGTTGAAGGCAAGATGTGAATCTCAAATTGCCGCCAGGAACCTCCGCTCATCGAGAGAGGCTTGGACGTGGAATATTGATATTTACCCATGCAAGGAGTGGCCTGTGTGTCGTAGCCCTCACTGACCAATACGAGAGTGGCACTGTTAGAGGAGTTCTGGCCCGAAAAGTTCTGCATGTCATATTGTATGTCTTGAATCTGCCCGCAAACACCAGGTTGGACAATGCCGCCGTAGAAGAAATCGGAGTCCGGATACAGGGCGCCTGGATCGACATACTCCCAGAACGAAATAACGACCTCGTTGAATGAGCCTAGTATCCCCTGATGCAAGGACCAGCCGACGGTTTGGTCGGGACCGTCATAACGCCCCACTAATGCGTGTCCTCCAGAATGCGGATTGTTCGAAGTGACACCGCCGCTCGCGCCCGTTGTGATGGTTTCACTGGGGCTGATAGACGGATTGCCCTCAAAGCCTCTGGCCCAGACCAGGCTCCAACCACTAGGAACTGGAACGCTAATAGTGCTGTTCGCTCCGTTGGAGGCGTCGGATGTGACGGTCGCCCCGGTCAGCAGCGCCCCGGCAGAAGGGGTTGATGTCGACACTGTCAGCTTGGTGCTACCGGTGATTTGCTGCGCCTGGGCGCCCGCGCCCAGGCAAATGACGAAAATGATTGCGACGAGAAATTTCTTCATTACAGACCCACCTTTCCTATAATTATATAGTGCCTTAAATTTGAGCTCAATTTTTTTAAGATCGTCACCTGGGGCGCTTAAGCGTTATCAAGAACGTCGCCCCTATGTGGCTATGACCGCCGCTCGGAGCGGACGGGTAAACGTTATTCGGCAGCCGCGATGGTCACGGGACCGTCGGCTACCGCTAGCGCTAATCCGTTAGGCGTGATCTCCACGATGGACGGATCTGAGCTGGTCCAAAGCACTGATGAGGTTACGTCATTGCCCCGGTCGTCCGTGGCCTTGAACTGCAATTTATCGCCTACCGAGATCGTCTGATTAGCGGGCACGATACTGATGGAGATCGACGTAGACTGCCCGCCATTGCCCGCCAAATTGATTACGGTAATCGGGTTGGCCGCACCGGTGGCGACAATCAAGTTGCCGGATACGCCGCCAGTGCTTGCGGGTGAAAAAGTCACGGTCAAACTTACGCTTTCCCCGGCATCCAAAATGGTTCCGGCGGGGAGGCCGCTCGCGCCGAAGCCAGGTCCAGATACTCTGACGTTCGAGATTGCGATGGTATCGTTGCTGTTATTCGTGAGAGTCACATCACGAGCGCTGCTGCTGCCGACATTTACGTCGCCAAAATCTACGTTCGAAACGCTGGCCACCGGCCCAGCTCCCGGCGCTGTTTGAACTTGGTTACTTCTTTGCTGACGGTTTTGTGCACGGGCACTATAAGCGGCGTGTGAATTCGAAGATGCAGCGCTTGCACTGGATGCTTGAATCAGTGGCACGATGCCGGACATCAATAGAACCAGACAGGTGGTTTTCATCGAAGTGTCGTCCCCAGGCTCTTTAAGTTGGCTCGAAAAATCGAGCCGCGCGCCTGGTCGCGGTGCCGAGGAGTGTTCCTCAATGGCGATGAGCATCATCGCCATCCGCTGGCGCACGGTGAGCCCCGCATGATGTTCTGAGCTGGGTGTTGATATCGTCTGGCCTGAGGGTCCAAAAAGGTTCACAGTTGCTCCTGTACCGCGCCTCTGTACCTTACCTGCCCCGCTGGGCAGGTAAGGTTGAAGGTGATAGCCGGTGCTCATTTCGTTGCCGCGACTGTTGCGCTTCCGTCGGCCACGCCGATGGCCAGTCCGGTTGCTGAGATGGTGACGATCGAGGAGTCAGAGCTGCTCCAGTTGACAGACGAGGTCACGTCGTTTCCGAGATTGTCCATGGCCTGGTACTGCACCTGGTTTCCGACGGAGACGGTCTGATTCGCTGGGGTCACGGTAATGGAAGTCATTGCCGGCTGGATGCCGTTCCCGGACAGAGTGATTTTGGCGGTTGCCGCGTTGCTGGTTACGGATATGCTGCCTGATATGGTGCCCGCGCCTGACGGAGCGAAGGTGACGTTCAAACTTGCGCTCTGCCCTGGAGTCAGAATGGTTCCCGACATGCCCGAAGCAGTGAAGCCGGCTCCCGAGATGCTCGTATTAGAGATGCTTACATTCGAGGTACCGGAATTCGTCAAAGCTACGCTCAAGCTGTTGCTGGTGCCTACGGTTGTATTACCGAAGCTCAAGCTGGACGGGTTGGTTGTCAGCACCGGCGTGGTGGAACTGACGCTGAGGACGGCGGTGCTGCTAGTGGAAGTACCGGCGGAGTTGGAAACGACGAGAACGAACTGAGCGCTGTTATCCGCTAGCGTCGTTGCCGGAGTCGTGTAGCTTGCAGACGTCGCGGTAGGAATAACGGTGCCGCTCTTGCTCCACTGATAAGTCAGGGGGGCCGTTCCGGTAACCTGAACCGAGAAGGTTGCAGTCTTCCCTGGCGCGACGGTTTGGCTTACTGGCTGCAGCGTGATGGTGGGCGCCACAACGGAGGGAGGCGTAGCTGATCCGACGACGAGGGTGGAGATTCCGGATGTGCTGGCGCCGTAGCTCGAATTTCCGGCGTATGTGGCGCTGAGCTTGTGGGTCCCGGCGGCAAGGGTGTTGACGAACCAATTCTCATCCGCTGCCGGTGTCAGGCCGCAATTTGCCGGCGAGCCGTTGTCCAGTACGCAAAGTGTTCCGGTAGGATTCGTCGTTCCGGTGTAGACGACGTG
>PLJR01000332.1 GCA_003140295.1 Acidobacteriota bacterium | reverse complement strand
TGGGCGTTATTGTGCTGCTGTATGCGTACGTGTTTCCGCAATTGGTTCCGCATGGTCTGACGTTTGTGCGCTGAAGCCGGACGTTTGTGAGCTGAAGCAGGGCGCGCCACAGCGGGCGTGAAGCGCAACCCTCAAAAATGCTTAGTGTCCGCCGGGGCGGAACTCCCGCCGCCAGGCATCGATGAGGTAACGCGGCCCCATACCGTGGTATCGCGATTTGCCGCCACCCCCGCGCCCCACGAGGGCAGCGGCATCAGCAGCAGCTTCGACAAGACGTCCAGGTAGGGCTCGTACATGCTGCGCAGTTCTTTTAGCTTGGCGTCTCCCGCATCGGTACATCCGGGCACTCCACATTCGATCAAAAGCTCCCGCACTTTCGGCAGATCGTCGTGGGCGAGACGATTCGGAGCGGATTCGCGCGGCTGAAGCCGCAGAACCTGGGACAAATCGGCTACAGCGTGGCGAGCAATTGCAAACGTGAGCTGCGCCTGCCATTTGACTTCGCCATCCCCGTAAGCGATGAGCAACGCGCAAACATCCAGGATCGCGGTGAACGCCGCGACCCAGGATTGGTTGTCATGTTGCGAGCGAAAAAAACATAAAAACGGATAGGTGAGGTGGCTTTCCATCAACTGCGCGGACCAGGTCTCCCAGTCGCGAAGATAGATGCCGAGGCCGTCCTCGATGCGCTGGCGGCCATGGCGGCGGAGCAATTCGCCGGCCGTAGGAGGCGAGCCCGCGCGGGCGTCGAGCAGGGAGATATTCACCTCGCGCTGGGAAAAGGCTCCAAACATCGTCGGCAAATACGAAATCACGATAGCCAAAACACCGAAGCCGGTGCCGGCCTCAAATACGGCGACCACGCGCGCCAGAGTGGTTGACGGTGTTACGTCGCCCATGCCCAAAGTGAAGAAAGTTGAGCCGCTGAGATAAACGTCGCTGCGAAACGTGGCCGCGGCTCCGGGGCCCCCTGCGCTCGGGCCGGCCGCCCATTGGAGCATGCCGAAAGCTAAAATCAGCGCCGCCGCCCACATTCCGAAAAGCAGCAACAATGACAATGGCCCGTAATAGCTAAGAAAAGATTGCTGCACCTTTTTCGAACGGATTTTTCGGGCGATAGCCCTCCAGAGCAGCCATGTCGACCGGAAGAACAGGCGCGCCAGCCGGTACGCGCGCATGACGCGGCGCGGAAGAATTACAGTCTCGAACGCGTCCCAAAGAACGACAAAGAGGAGGACCAGACCCGCTAAAGCGACGAAAATGTGCATGCTCAATCCGAGCCAGCAGTTCCCCCGGCCTCGGCAGTGCCGGGAGAGCGTCCTGACGGCGAGCCGCGCTCAAGTTCCTGGCGATTCCAGTTGCCGAGCGTGGCGCCCGCGTCATAGGTGGACTGGCAAAAACTGAGTAGACTCTCTCGCGGAGAGGCTGCCTGGCGGACTTTTTCGTACGGCAGAAAAAATTCGGACAATTGCGTATTGTAGAACGCGGCGCCCGGAAGGACAGCCGCGTTTGCGAAGCCCTGCGGCTCCGGAGCGGCGTAGGCGTAGAATGCCGCGTCGATGTCGCCGGTTCCCGGCCAGAAGCCGACGCTGATGACCTCGTGAGAATAGGCTTCGCGAGTCATGGAATCGGCGCCAGGGCGTTCGGGCGCGCGGCGGCCCGAAAAGCGTGTGACCGCCAGGTCGAAGCTTCCCCAGAAAAAATGCACCGGGCTGCTTTTGCCTAGGAACCGCGCACGAAACTCTTTTAACACGCTGTCGACAGAGACGAGTACACGCCAGAAGCGCTGCGCGTATGCCGGATCATAGGCGGAATGGATGCGATCCTGATCGAAATGGACTCGGTTGGGCACCTCGGAGGGCTGCGTCCAAATCTTAACGGTAATGCCGAGAGAGTTCAGTTGGGACATGAGCTCGGCGTAAAAATCGGAGACGGGGCGCGCCGCCAGCGGAACTGTTTTCGTCGCGCCGGCGCTGGTTTCGATCAGCACCTTGTGTTCTATAAGATCAAACAGGATTTCAAAAGTTTCCGTGCCGTAGGGGATGGGAGAAGTGGTGAGACCTCGTGCGGTCAGGTAGAAAGGCACTTCCCACCAATGGTTCATCTTCGGGCTGAGTGCCAGCCGAATCTTGCCCACGATCTGAGTGCACATGTGCAGGGTATCGCGAGTGGCTTGCCACTCGGCCAAGGGTAGCGGCGGCCAGGCTTCCAATTTGTCGGTCATTTTCTTGTCACTCTTGTCACCCGATTGCCATGCACCTAGAACGAGGCTACCGTTCACACGGGGCTACGGTTCGAGCATGATTTCGTCAACGTAACACCAGCGCCAATCTTCGCCGGGCTCAAATGATTGGATGATGGGATGTTTGGTGTGGTGGAAGTGCTTGGTGGCGTGCTTGTTTTTCGAGCTGTCACAGCAGCCTACGTGGCCACAACTGAGGCACAATCGCAGGTGAACCCACGAATCTCCCGTTTCCAGGCATTCCTTACAGCCTTGTCCGCTGGGTTGAACCTTGTGTATTTCGTTTACATGGGGGCATGTGGTCGCCATATGAGTCCTTTCCTCCAGGCCAACGATGGTCAGGTTTCGCTGAATGTATAGCTGCCACTTTACCACTTAAATCTATCTGCAAATCCACCTCGGAGCCTAAGGCAGGAAAGCAACTCCCCTAGACGGCTTCGCGCGGCATGCCAGGGGGAGCTTTGGACGGTGCGAAACGCCGCCGTTCTTGCCAGGATATGATGGTTAAACCTTGTTAAGCCTTGACTTACGCCGCGCGTGCACATATACTTTTTCTGTGTTCGTTCAGAACAATTGCGGATATGCCTGTACCCTCCCTTGTCGCTGTCTGTGCGGTTCATGGCGAGGTGAGCTGACGAACTAAGTAAAGAAGCCCAGCGTCAAGTTTGAGCCCACCGCCCAGAATATAAACGGCCGGTGGGTTTTTTGTTTACGGGCCACAAGGCGTCGCAGGTCTTCGTTCTGGGTTCTGCACGAGCGTTTGCAAGTCGGGATCGCTGATCCCCCGGGAGAAAGAATTAATGGAAACTGTTCTGGACGCGCAGCACAACGCCCCGCGCACCTTAGTGGATCGCGTAATTCCCAAGGAAGCTCAAGCCGACGCCCGCGCGCGAGCGTCGCGGCTGCCGGCCATCGAATTGAATTCCCGTGCCGCCAGCGACTTACTGTTGCTAGCCACCGGAGGTTTTAGCCCGCTCGAGGGGTTCACCGATTTCAAAACTTCTTCCGGGATCGTCGAGGATATGCGCCTGGGAGACGGAACGATCTGGCCATTTCCCATTCTTTTGCAGACCGAAGCGGCCCTGGCGAAAAGCGTCCGGCCGGGCAGCGAAGTCGCGCTCAAAGTGAATGGTGAACCGGTCGCCTTCCTCGAAGTGGAAGAAGCTTTCGCCATTCCGCATCAGGAATGGGCGAAAAAGTTGTTTGGCACCACTGAAGCCGCCCACCCCGGCGTGGCGGGCTTCCTGAGCGGCGGAGACTTCTCGCTCGCAGGCAAGGTGCAATGGTTTGGAGATGCCGCCGTGCTGGGTTTGGACGAATACTGGCTGACACCCAAAGAAACGCGGGCGGAAATGGCGAAGCGCGGATGGAAAACCGTGTCCGGCTTCCAAACGCGTAATCCGGTGCATCGCGCGCACGAATACGTGCTGCGCACCGCTCTCGAAGTTACCGACGGCTTGTTGCTTCATCCGCTGGTTGGCGAGACGCGGCCCGAGGACATTCCCGCCGAGGTGCGTATGCGGTGCTATCGCGCGCTTTTGGACGAATATCTGCCGCGCGAACACGTGCTATTTTCGGTGTTGCCCGCATGGATGCGGTACGGAGGCCCGCGAGAATCCGTATTGCACGCCGTCGTTCGCCGGAATTTTGGCTGCACACATTTCCTGGTGGGCCGCGACCATGCCGGCGTCGGCGGTTATTACGGCCCGTACGACGCGCAACATCTGCTGCGCTCATTGGCGGGCGAAGGTTTGGGCATCGAACCCATCTGTTTCGATGAAGTGTTCTATTGCCGCCGCTGTAGTTCGATGGCCAGCAAGCGGACTTGCGCGCACCCCGTGGCCGACCACTTGATTCTCAGCGGCACCGAAGTCAGGCGCCGGTTGCGCGAAGGCCTGGCACTGCCCGAGGAGTTTACGCGGCCGCAAGTGGCCGCCATCTTGTTGGCGGCAGCTCGTTAGAGAACCTCGATTTTTATCGTCTCGAAAAAAGCTCAGTTCCGGGAGGAACGAATGGAAGCACGTGAACAGCAAGTGGCAAAATTGCAAGTGGAAGCCGAAAGCTGGAAGCCCGACCAAGCCTTGCGCTGGGGGCTCTCGGAATTCGATCAGACACTCGCCGTAGCTTCGAGCTTCGGCGCGGAAGACGTGGTGTTGATCGATCTGGCGGCACGCCTGGGCGGAAAGTTCCGCGTATTTACGCTGGACACGGATTTTCTGTTTCCCGAAACCTATGCGCTGATTGACAGCGTGGAGAAGCAGTATGGGCTGCACGTGGAGCGCACGCGCCCGGAATTCACGCCCGAAGCGCAAGCCGAAAAATTCGGCGCCGCGTTGTGGAGCTCGCATCCCGATCAGTGCTGCAACGTGCGCAA
>PLJR01000373.1 GCA_003140295.1 Acidobacteriota bacterium | reverse complement strand
CCACACAGACTCAGGAATGCCTGTGCTACTGGTGAGCGATTCCGGACGTAGGGCGGAATTAATCTTTATTGATCCTTGGGGGTCTTTATTGATCCTCGGGGCGGGGCAAAGACCGGAGGACGGCCTTGATCGAGGTCAAGAACCTGACGAAGTTATTTGGCGATAAGCCGGTGGTGGATCACATTTCGTTCACCGTGAATAAAGGTGAGATTCTGGGCTTCCTGGGCCCCAACGGCGCCGGCAAGACGACCACGATGCGGATGTTGACGAGTTTTCTTCCGGCCACCAGCGGCACCGCGAGCGTGGCGGGCTTCGACGTTTTTAACGATTCGCTCGAAGTGCGGCGGCGCATCGGATATTTGCCCGAAATTCCTCCCCTGTATCCGGACATGACGGTCGAGAGTTACCTGGATTTTGTGTCGCGAATAAAGAATGTGCCGGCGGAAAGGCGCCGGGGAAGAATCGACGACGCGCTCGCGAAAACAAATATCACCGATAAGCGCCATGAACTGATCCACAAACTTTCGCGCGGATACAGGCAGCGGGTGGGACTGGCGCAGGCGCTGGTACACGACCCGGAGGTAATCATCCTGGACGAGCCAACCATCGGGCTCGATCCCAAGCAGATTATCGAGGTGCGGCACCTGATCAAGGGGCTGGCGGGCAGCCATACCATTATTCTGTCGACGCACATTCTGCCCGAGGTGAGCATGACCTGCGACCGGGTGGTAATCATCAACAAAGGTAAGATCGCGGCGGTGGACACGCCGGAAAATCTGACCACGCAGGTAAAGGGCGGGCAGCGCGTGCACTTCGAGGCGCAGGCGGATGAGGCGTCGCTGCGCGGAGCGATTCAGCAAATCCAAGGCGTGCGGCAAGTGGACGTGGAGCCCGCCGCCGGCGCCCCCGGGCGGTTCGCCGTGAGCGTGGAATCGGCCGCGGGACACGACGTGCGCAGCCAGATCGCGGCAATCATTGTGGGCAAGGGCTGGCCGCTGTTTGAATTGCGCGGGGTGAACCTCAGCCTGGAAGACATTTTCCTGCAGCTGACGACCGAGGACGCACCGCACACGAGCGAAAACGTAAACTAAAACTTAAACCAGGGAGCGGGAATGAAAGGCCTTTACGCGGTATATCGAAAGGAAATGGGCCACTACTTCGTATCGCCGGTGGCCTACGTGATCGTGGGCGTGTTTTTGATCCTGAGCGCGTATTTTTTTAACCGCCTGCTGATCGTGCTGATCCAGGAATCGCTTGAGGCCGGAGAACAAGCCCTGGAGTTTGGGGGACCTTCCGCGATCGACGTGCCGGCGCTGGTGGTGCGCAACTTTTTCGGCATATTGTCGACGCTGCTGCTGTTCCTGACGCCGATGCTGACGATGGGCGTGTATGCCGAGGAGCGCAAACGCGGCACCATGGAACTGCTGATGACCTCGCCCGTAACGGATACCGAAATCGTTCTGGGTAAGTTTTTTGCTTCGCTGACGCTGCTGGTGATCATGTTGCTGCCCACTGCGGCATACTTCATCTACATGTTTGCTCACAGCGAGCCGGCCGCGGCGTGGCGCGTGCTGGGCAACGCCTATCTCGGCGCGGTGTTGCTGGGCAGCGCGCTGCTGGCGCTGGGATCGTTTTTCTCTTCGCTTACCGAGAGCCAACTGATCGCGGCGATCCTGACGTTCGGAGCCATCCTGCTGCTGTGGGTCATCGATTTCGGTTCGGGGACCACGGCCTGGGCGGCGGGGCTGCAATATTTGTCGGTATTCCGGCACTACGACGATTTTCCGCGCGGAGTGATGGATACTTCGAACCTGATTTTTTATCTGAGCTTTATTTTTCTGGGGGTTTTCCTGACAGTGCGCAGCGTGGATTCGATGCGCTGGCGACGCGCGTAGGCGCCCCCCGGAGCTGCGAGCATTTTTTGGCCGTGCATTTTTTGGTCGTGCATTGTTAGTGACGAGGAGGGCTGGAAGAGATGGCTTTTGACTGGAGGCGCGAGCGGCGCTGGCTGGCCTCGCTGGGCGTGGCGATGGCCGCCGCCGGCTTTGTGCGTTACACGACCCAAAACGAGCTCACGACGCTAAGCAAGGGGCTGCTGATCGTGGGCGGAATTCTGTTTCTGGCGGCGGTGGCGCTCAGTTACCGCGATTTGGCCGCATTTTTTGGACACCGCTCCGCTAAGCTGGGAACCAACACGCTGACGCTGACGATTCTGACGCTGGTGATTGTCGGGTTCGTGAATTTTATCGGGTTCCGGCACCACAAGCGCGTGGATGCCACCACCGAGAAGCTCTATACGCTTTCCGACCAGTCGCGGCGCATCGCCAGCGGACTACAAAAGGATGTGAACATCATTCGCTTCGCGAAAACCCCCGACACCGATTTCAAGGACACCGTAACCGAATATGCGAACGTGAATCCGCACGTGCACTACCAGGAGATTGATCCGCAGGAGAAGCCGGAAGTGGCGCGGCAGTACAACGTGACGAAAATGAACGACGTGGTGGTCTCGTCCGGCACGCATAACGAGACGCTCTCCGGCACCACCGAACAGGACATTACGAATAGTCTGCTCAAAGTCACGCGCGATACCGTGAAGACGATCTGTTTCGTCAATGGCCATGGCGAGAGAGACATCGCGTCGAACGAACAGGAAGGGTACGGCGGCGTGGCCGGTACGCTGAAAAATGAAGGGTACACGACCAAGGCGGTGAACCTGGTGTCGGAAGGCGCGGTGCCGGCCGATTGCAGCGTTCTGATCGTTGCCGGCCCCAAGCAGGCTCTGTTTCCGCAAGAAACACAGATGATTGCCAAATATCTGGACGGCGGGGGCAAGGCGCTGATGCTGTTCGATCCGGAGACTGATCCCAAGCTCGGCGACGTTTTACAAAGTTGGAACGTGGCGCTGGGCAGCAACGTAGTGATCGACGCGAGCGGAGTGGGGCGGATGTTCGGCACCGGTCCCGCGGTGCCCCTGGTGGTGAGCTACGGGACCAGCCCGATTACGCGGAATTTCGACGGCACCATGACATTTTTTCCGCTGGCGCGCACCGCGGCCATTGCGGATAAAGCCAAAGCTACGCCGCTCGACGAGACCGAGCTCCTGAAAACTTCCGAGCGCAGCTTTACGGTTCCCAATCTCAAAACCAAGCAAGTTACCTACGATCCCGCGAAGGACAACGCCGGCCCGCTATCACTGGGCGTATCCGCCGAGCGCAAGGCGGATGTGGCGGGTGGGGCGGCCGGGCAGGCCAAGGACGCGCGCCTGGTGGTCATAGGGAATTCGAGCTTTGCCGCCAACCAGTGGGCGGGGCTGCAGCGCAACAGCGATCTTTTTCTAAACACCGTCAACTGGCTGGCGCAGGATGAGGATCTGATCTCCATCCGTCCCAAGAGCGCCACCAATCGCCGCGTGATCCTGACGGAAACACAGCAGCGCGAGCTTTTCTGGCTGAGCCTGATTTTTCTGCCAGGCATCGTCATTGTATCGGGCGCGCTGCTGTGGATCCGGCGGCGCTAACGCAATCATGAAAAAGAGCACCGGCATTATTTTTTTGGTGGCGGCAGCGCTGGCTGCGTTCGTTTACTTCTACGAATTGAAGCACAACCCGCCGAGCGAAACGCCGGGCAGTTCGTCGAAGCCGGCGTTTTCGGTGTCCGCGGATGACATTACCGGCGTTACGCTCGAGCGTGCCGGGACGACGGCCACCTTCGAGCATCGCCCGGACGGCTGGTACATGCTGCAGCCGGTGGCGACGCGCGCCGACCAATCGCGGCTGACGGGCATTACCAGCCAAATCGCCTCGCTGCAAACCGATCGCACCTTCCCTGTGACCGCGGAGCAGATCACCTCGTTCGGGCTCGACCATCCGAGCATTACGCTGGCAATCACGATGAAAAACGGGAGCAAGCACAAGCTGCGCTTCGGCGGAAAGGATTTTTCGGGATCGTCGGTTTACGTGCTGCTAGATGAGGACACCAAAAATGTGTCGTTGATCGCGGATACCCTGCTGACTACCAGCGATAAAGGGGTGGAGGATTTGCGCGACCGCGCTGTGCTCAGCGTGCCCGCCTATGACGCGACGTCGTTTGACCTGGTCAACCCGGGCGGAGAGATCGCGGGGATGAAAAAGGACGATCAGTGGACGATGCAGAAGCCGCGCGCGGCTGCGGGGGATTCGAGCGCCATCACTTCCCTGCTCGAGACGGTGAATAACGCGCAAATCACCAAGTTTGTCAGCGACTCGGCGGCGGATCTGGGCAAGTACGGCCTCGCCAGCCCGGCGATCCGGTTTCATTCCACCGGGGCCAACGGGCAAGCGGCGGAGCTGCAGATCGGGAAAAAAGACTCCGGGGAATATTTCGCGCGCGACGCCTCGCGGCCGACGATTTTCCGGGTGAACGACGCGCTGTACAAGGCGCTCAATGAGAAATTCGGCGATCTGCGCGATAAACAATTGGTGCACTTCTCGGAGGCCGACATCAGCCAGATCGAGGTGCGCAATCAGAATGGAACTTCGCAATGCACGAAAGATGCGGGGGGGCAATTAGTGATCCAGCCGGTTGTTGACGACAAAGAGGACAAAGGGGACAAGGGGGCGGCGGTTCCCTGCCCGTTCGTTGCGGCGCTGGAGATGGCGCGGGCGCAGGAGATTTACGACGAGCCGCCGGCGGCGATCGCCGGTAAGTTGGCGAAGGCTCCCGTGCAAGTGACGCTAACCAATGTATCGGGGAAAAAGCTGGAGATACAAGTTTCGGCTCCCGCGGGCGACAGCGTTTACGCGCGGACCAGCGGCGGGCCGGAGATTTATAAGCTCGAAAAGAAACTTTTCGACGATTTGAACAGCAAAGCGTCTCCCTGACGATGCCGCCGCTTCTGGCGTAAAATAGATACGCGTAGATGCGCAACCGAGGAGGCGGCATGAGCGAGAAAATATCGAAGAGCGAGGCCGAGTGGCGCGCGCAACTGACGCCGGAGCAATATCACGTCACGCGCGGCAAGGGGACCGAGCCGGCATTCTCCGGCGAATTCTGGAAGACCAAGGCGCCCGGCACGTATGAGTGCGTATGCTGCGGCGAGCCGCTGTTCGAGTCGGAGACGAAATTTGATTCGGGGACGGGGTGGCCGAGTTTTTGGGCGCCTACCGCGGAATCGAAGGTGGCGACGGAGACCGATCGAAGCTACGGGATGGCGCGCACCGAAGTGATGTGCCGGAAGTGCGAGGCGCATCTGGGGCATGTGTTTCCCGATGGTCCCGCGCCGACGGGAATGCGCTATTGCATTAATTCCGCGGCGCTGCGGTTTGTCGAGGACAAGAAATAACTGCGCGGCGGCGGCGAGTGCGTGGCGGCATACCTATTCGCTTTGTTGGTTAAGGGCGTGGTTAGGGGCGCGGGGGGCGGCCGGGGTTCGGGAAAGTTCCACGTGCGAACGCGAGGTTGCTAGTGCACGGGGGGCCGCCAGCGCTGGCCGGTAATCCCTTTGGCCGGGAATCGCTGCTGGAGAGGCATGTGAGCAAAATTTTCGATGCCGTGAAGAGCGCGCAACAAAAAAGGACGGCTGACGCCGCCAACAGGCCCGTGGCTCCCAAGGCCGAGCGGCGCCGCTGCCCGCGCTGGAATTCCCAGGTGGCCGTACTGGTGCAGGGGCTGGATTCCGAGGACCAGCGATTCGAGGAGGAGGCTTGCTCGGCTAACGTGAGCGAGCTTGGCGGCCTGCTGGTGATGGATGCGGCGGTGGTTCCCGGGCAGGTACTCACGCTGACAAACAAGATCACGCAGGAGGAGCAAAAATGCCGGGTGGCCTACGTCGGGGGGCGCAATCCCCACACAGGAGCCGTGGCTGTGGAGTTCGCGAACCTGGCACCGGATTTCTGGCGCATCTGACGCGCTGGGGATACGGTTCGATCTGAACGACGGTGCTTTGCTGACGGCTTGTTCACCTCTGTGTTGACCTCCACACGATTATTACAAAAAATTAATTGAGCTTAATCTTCACGATGGTATCCTCAAGCCGGTTGGGTGCGGCGAAGCGCTTATCCGCGTCGGAATCCCGGTTTACGTCTGGGGCCAACGGAGGCATCACTGAGCCACGACGAGCGAACTGCCGGTCTTTCTTATAGAAGTGGTTATAGAAGTTGTTATAGAAGTCGCCATAGAAGGTGCCGCAGAAATTGCTCCTGCCGTGATTTCCTCGCAGGTGTCCCCGCATGCCGGTGAACTCCCCTCCCCTGTTGATTGCCGCGCTCGATGCGGGATCGAATGCCATTCGCGCGGTCGTGGCGCGGGCGAGCTCGGCGACGGAAATCCGCGAGCTGGCGAATGCGCGCTGGACAGTGCGTCTGGGCCACGGCGTATTCACGCGGCGGCGCCTGGACTCCCGGACGATGTCGCGCGCAGTGGAAACCTTCGTGCAATTTCGCAATATGCTGGACCGTTACGGCGTGGCGGAATATTCGGCCGTAGCGACGAGCGCGGTGCGCGAAGCCGCCAATCGTGACGCGCTGGTTTCCCGCATTCTGCGCGAAGCGGGAATCGAGCTTACCGCTATAAGCCCCGCGGAAGAGGCGCGCCTGGTGCGCGAAGCGGTTTTTGCCGCGGCGGGCGGCCGGTTCGCTCCTCGGGCCATCATCGATTTGGGCGGTGGGAGCCTCGAGATCAGTTTCCTGCGCGGAAGAAAAGTGGAGCGCGCGCTGGCGCTGCCGCTGGGCACGGTGCG
>PLJR01000177.1:473-4085 GCA_003140295.1 Acidobacteriota bacterium | reverse complement strand
TCGATTGGCGACAAGAATTGCCGGCCGGCCTATATCGAGCGATTGCGTGCCGAACTCGAGAAAGTGCGCGATAAACTTGGGCCCGACAGCCAGCGGCGTATTGCCACGAATCCTTTGCGAGTTCTGGATTCGAAGGTTCCGGAAGAGCAGGCGGTGATTGCAACGCTGCCGCGAATCGCCGAACATCTATGCCCGGAGTGCCGCGATCACTACGCGCGGCTCAAGCAGGAGCTGGCGCTGCGGGACATCGCTTACCAGGAAAACTGGCGGCTGGTGCGCNNCAGCTCAACTCGCGGCTGGTGCGCGGGCTCGATTATTACATGCGCACCACGTTTGAAATTACCGCGCCGGGCCTCGGCTCGCAAAATGCGGTGTGCGGCGGCGGACGATATGATGGTCTGGTCGAATTGCTGGGCGGGCCGCCTACGCGCGGCATCGGCTTCGCGATTGGTACCGACCGCTTGATGCTTTCGCTCGAAACGGCGAACGAGCAGGCCTCGGAAAAAGCGCCGGGTTCCGGGATCGAAGTGTTTCTGGCCTGGTTTGGAGCGGAGGCCTATGCCCCGGCCGTGGCCTTGGCCAAGAAGATGCGCGGGCGCGGAATTTCCGTGGAATTGCCCGCCGTGGAAATGAAATTCGGCAAAGCGCTGAGCCTGGCGGATCGCCTGGGCGCTCGCTACGCGGTGATCGTCGGGGAACAAGAGCTGGCGGCGAATGAGTTTACGGTGAAGCGCCTGGCCGACGCGGATCAGAAAAAACTTTCGGAGGCGGATTTGCTGGCATATCTAACGGAAGCAACAATGGCAACGAAGGCGGGGGCAACGAAGGCGGGGTCATGACGGCGCTCGATCTACTCGGCGACTGGAAGCGCACGCATTATTGCGGCGATCTGCGCGCGTCCGAGGCGGACCAAGAAGTCGTGCTCATGGGGTGGGTACACCGCCGGCGCGACCTTGGCAACCTGATCTTTCTGGATGTGCGCGATCGCACGGGCCTGGCGCAAGTGGTCTTCAACAAGGAGCTCGCGCCGGCGGCCCATGCGCGCGCAGAGGAACTGCGATCGGAATTCGTGGCCGCCGTTCGCGGCCGCGTCGCGCGCAGGCAAAAGCCCAATGTTGAACTAGCGAGCGGCGAGGTGGAGGTGTTCGCGTCGGAATTGCGCATTCTGAACACGGCCAAAACACCGCCCTTCGTCGTGGAGGACGAAGTTAATGCGAGTGAAGAGACGCGCCTGCGATATCGGTATCTCGATTTGCGCCGGCCGCGCCCGCGATCGAACATCGCGCTGCGCCACCGGGTAATTTTCGAAATTCGCAAGACGCTCGATGCGCTGGGGTTTTACGAAATCGAGACGCCCATGCTCACGCGTTCGACGCCCGAGGGCGCGCGGGATTACCTGGTTCCCAGCCGGATTCATCACGGGCAGTTTTACGCGCTGCCGCAGTCGCCGCAGATTTTCAAGCAGATTTTGATGATCTCCGGGATGGACCGCTACTTTCAAATCGTGCGCTGTTTTCGCGACGAGGATCTGCGCGCCGACCGGCAGCCCGAATTTACCCAGCTCGATTTGGAAATGTCGTTTCCGAGGCAGCAGGACATCTTCGATGTGATCGAGCAAGTGATGGTGCGCGCGTGCGGCGCCGCAGAAATTTCGGTGACTCCGCCGTTCCGGCATATGGAATATCGCGAGGCTATTCGACGCTTTGGAATCGACAAGCCGGACATGCGCTTCGGCATGGAATTGCACGACGTTACTCCGCAGTTCGCCGGAGCCCGTGAAAAAATGCGTATCGAGGGAAACGTGCAGGCGCTGGTCGCTCCGGGCGCGGCTTCGTTTTCGCGCAAACAGCTGGACGAACTCGCCGAGCAGGCCAAGGGGCTGGGCGCGCGCGGACTGTACACTGTTAAAGTTTCCACCGAAGGCACGAGTTCGCAGCTGGAAAAAACGCTGGGCAAGGAGGCGGTGGACGCGATTGTGGCCGCAACCTCCGCCAAAGTCGGCGACCTGATCGTTGCGGTCTCCGCATCCGAGCAGATTCCGGGCAGCGATACGGCGGCACTCATCGCGGGCCAGTTGCGACTGGCGCTGGCCGAGCGGCTAAACCTGGTGCCTAAAGACCGCTGGGAATTTCTGTGGCTGACAGGATTTCCGTTGTTTGAGTGGGGACCGAGCGAAAAACGATGGGTGCCCGCGCAGCATCCCTTCACGGGTATTGTTGAGTCGGACGTCGATAAGATTGAGTCCGCGCCCTGGGAGGTCCGTTCAAAGGGCTACGATCTGGTTTTGAACGGCGTGGAGCTGGGCTCGGGCAGCATTCGGATACACAGCCAGGAGCTGCAAGCGCGCATTTTTCGCGGATTGGGAATGACTGAAGAACAGGCGCGCCAGCGCTTTGGATTCTTCCTGGATGCGCTGACGTATGGCACGCCTCCGCACGGCGGGATTGCCCTAGGCCTCGACCGCGTGGTCGCATTGCTGGCCGGCGAGAAATCCATTCGCGAGGTCATCGCGTTCCCCAAGACCACGGCGGCGCAGGATTTGATGGCCGAAGCGCCATCGGCGGTCGATAATGACCAGCTCGAAGCGCTGGGGATCGCCTTGGCGGATGTGAAGCGCAACAATGTTTAGTACACGGTTTAGTACACGGCTTAGCACAGGGCTTAGCACACTGCTTAGCACACGCATGCCGCCGGTGGTCTGAAGACGCGCGCACCGATTCGATGCCACGCATACGAATACTCGCGGAAGCTGTAGCCAACCGCATCGCGGCCGGCGAAGTGGTGGAGAGGCCTGCGTCGGCGGTGAAAGAGCTGCTCGAAAATTCGCTCGATGCCGGCGCCACCAGCGTCCGCATGGAGGTGGAGGCCGGCGGCAAGCGCATGATCCGNNACGCTGGGATTTCGCGGGGAAGCGTTGCCTTCAATTGCCTCGGTTTCACGGCTGCTGCTGGAAACTTGTACAGCGGGAGACGAGCAAGGCACGCGCATCGAGTTCGCCGGCGGCAAGCTGCTGAGCGTGAAACCGGCGGGATTGCCGGTGGGAACCTCGGTAAGCGTGGCGGATCTGTTTTATTGCGTGCCCGCGCGCAGGAAATTCCTGAAGTCGGACACCACGGAGCTGGGACACATCGCCTCGCTGGTTACACACTATGCGCTAGCGCATCCGGACAAACAATTCACGCTCAAGACTCCGACGCAGGAAATCGTGAATGTGGCTCCCGTGGAAACCATGGCCGAGCGGGTCTATCAATTGTTGGGACGGCAGGCGCTTGAGGAGATGGTCGAGGTTCCGGCGGTTTCCTCGCCGATTCGTGCGGCGATTACCGAACCGGAGCTGGAGGCCGCCGAGCGGGCTTCAGCGATTTCGGTACACGGATTCATCTCGCGGCCCGAGGTGCAGCGTTCCAATCGCAACGGAATTTTTGTATTCGTGAACCGGCGCTTGGTGCGCGACCGGCTGCTGCTGNNTAACATCCAGCCGCCGGATGTCTTTCCCGTGGTACTGCTATTTGTCGATTTGCCCAGCGAAGAGGTGGATGTCAACGTTCATCCGGCGAAGATTGAGGTGCGCTTTCGCCACTCGCAGTTCGTGCACGATTTTGCGCGCGACGT
>PLJR01000177.1:0-439 GCA_003140295.1 Acidobacteriota bacterium | reverse complement strand
GCGAGCGGCCCGTCGAGCGCGAAGGCCCACGGCGTTTCGGCATATGCCGGTGCGAGACCGGCTGCCGGGCCAGGTGGCGGCGCGAATTTTGCGAATGAGACATTAGCTCATCCCATGGCGGCGCCGCATGCCGTGATACCCGCCCTAGAAACCGATAACGATTCCGCNNGCGATTCCGCTGTGGAGGCGGCGTTTGGTTTGACCTCCATGCCGCTACCACCGGTAGCGCAGCGATTTCGTTTCGGCACGGCCGGAGAAATTCTTTCCCTCGGAGATCAGGGCGTGACGCCCGAAGGGATGGATGCCGGAGCGATGACAGAGGGCCCTGCTGCGGGCGGGTGTTCTCAGCCGTTTCGCCAGGCGGCGCAAGCCGGCGAAGCGCCCGCGAGCGCGGCAAGCCTCACGGAACTGAAGCCGCTGGGCCAGGTTAACGCGAGTT
>PLJR01000045.1 GCA_003140295.1 Acidobacteriota bacterium | reverse complement strand
ACATTCCTCACGGATAAGACGCATCACCTCGTCGCGCAAACGGTCGCCTTCAGCCCTAATCGCTTCGGTTCGAATGGACCTGAGTTCCTCGAAGCTGGAAGCATTCAACGTGTCCGTCGGATCGAGATAGGAAAAAATCACGTTTTCGATTTCACGAACCAATTCGACACCGATATTGTCTTCAGCGCACAGATGCTCGACAAACTTTTGCGACAAATAGCGGACTGCGTTCTCGTCGGATTGCTGATCCGCGAGTCTGACTTTCGATACATTTCCGTCCGCCCACACAAGTTCCACGGCGATATCCTGCAGGTGATCGCCGGCCCTACTTAAAAAGCTGCCCGAGTCGGCCGGGTGCCAACTTCCCGCCGCGTAAGCGATGAGTTCGGCGAGCGCAGATTTCCCCGAGCCTTTCTGCCCGATGATCGAGACCAGCCCCGCGTTGAGCGGGATGGAGATGTCATCGAACCAACCGATTGCATTCGAAACGCAAACGGACTGAATGACCCGCGCCTCGTCGTGAAAATTCGGTGCGGTCGGCCCGATATAGACGCGGTCTCCTGGTTCGTAAAGCACCTGTCTCAAGCCTTCAAATGTGGGATCGGCTTTGATCCAGCAAAAACGATCCTCGTCCGGCTTAAACTATTTCGCGATTTCGTGAGCGTCCGAGCCATGCAAACATGGCTTTGGGCCGCCCAGCCGGATGGCGGTGGTCTGGTCTTCCGTCGGTCCCTGGCACAGCCAGAATTCACGTTCGCCTGGGCGACCCGAAAAAATGATGTGGCTGAAACGGGTTATCTCGTCGCGGAGCGCCGCCGACCCACCATCGCGGCGAAAGCCCGAAAGACCATCGGTCCCTGCGGATACGGCAACGAGGGAATTACGGCGAAGCCATGGCTCAGCGTTATACCAGTTCCGAAACGTCGTGAAGTCCACCTTGAACTGAACAACGCCAGCTTTGAGCGCTGCGACGCCGTCTTTTATCGTCGGATCAAAAGCCTTTCCGAGAGCCATTAGCTGATCGGGCAGGCACGAGTACCGTTGCGTGCCGTACTGCCAGACCAGTCTTCCTAGAGAATTAAGGATGTGCTGCTCATGGTCAGTGTCCTCCGGTGAAACCAGAAGGTGGATGTTGATCGCCGTCGCTTTGTCCGTGGGTGGCGCTATTCGAAATTCAATGTTGGGAACGAGCAAATCGATATTTTGTATACGCGATGATTCCCTATAAGTTTTCAGCTTTGAGTAGTTCGCTATGGACATATAGTCCGTGACCCCGAGCACTTTGACGCTCGGATGGTTCTCGACTGCTCGAAGATATTCCTCCCACGTCCCATACTGGTCGTTCAGGATGGTGCCGGGGGTGTGGAGGTGAAGGTCCCAACGACGCCAAGCCGATCCGTTAACGAAGGACATTTGACCTAATCCTTTCGGGTGAAGCACAATCAAAACGACCGTATTAAGGGCCTGGATTGATTAAGGTCCGACCCGGACACATGGGTGACAGAACGTACCGGCTAGATGGGTAACACTTTCGGGCCGAACGGGTTTTCGAGAGGTTGCAGAGTTTTTTCCTCCAGATTGATGTAGCCGAGATCATAATCCATAAACTGACCAGCCAAATACCTTCGGCGGGAGTGTAGACATCCGCGGGGCATTTCATGTCCAGGGCCTCATGCGGCCGCTCGTGGTTGAACTCTTGGAGAAAATCATCGAATTTGCACTGCTGCTGCAGACTGTTCAGGCCCGCGGGACGAGTGGTTTACATTTTGAGCGTAAGATGCATGCGTTCATGTCGGCCATTCTGCTGCGGATGACTGGGCTGGATGCGTTCGAATCGAGCAACGCAAGACGCTGGAGCAGGGCAGCCATCGCCACGCTTACATGGACTCGTCCGCGCTTGGTCCGTAGATGGCCGGAACTTTCGCACCCATCGGGCGCAGGTAGGTCGATAACTGGCCACGGTGATGAATCTGATCAAGCAGGAATCCCCACGCCATATCGTAGCCCGTTTCCCTCATGACCTCCTGGCCATTGAACAGGAACGGCAGCTTCTCTTCCCAGCGCGGTCCAGAAACGGCGTGGAGTCGGCTGGCAACTGCATCGTGCTGGCGGTCGTACTCCGTCACGATCTCGTTGACGGTCGGAGGCGCCGGCACCTCGATTCATTCGAAGGTGCCCTTCTCCAGACCTTCGACGAGCGCTGTTTCCTCACGCACCATGAGCCAGGCGATCTCGCGCGCGGTGCGTGCTTTGGGATCCGCCTGATAGTCCGAACGATCCTGTGGAATCCGGACGATTACTTTGCGAGTAGCGGGCCCTTCCTTCTCCCAATACTTCAAGAAGAAAGTCTTGTGGTCCATATCTTCTCCTGCGGGCTGTCTCGATCTCGCGCGCAGTATAAGCTCAACGTGAGCAAAAGAATAATTCCATTCCAATAGCCGCCGCTTTGCATGGCGCTATTGCCGGGGACATCGAAAGTTCGGAAGTCGTCCCCTAAGGCGCGGCACCTATTGGGGGTCCGATCCGGATATGTAGGTAACAGAACGTACCGGAATGGGTGGGATCCCTCGGGCCAAAAAGGCTGTCCAAGTTGCAGCGTTTAGTTCTCAAATGATATAGGCAAGATCAGAATGCATTATCGATAAGGCAGCCGCCCGCTATATCCCAACCAAAGCAGCCTGTGCCTGGGTGGAACACACGTCGAGTCAAGAACTAATTGATTGCTCTGCAAGACCACCCGCCAGTGGCAGAAAACTGCACTATAAGAGAAACGGTCTTCCCGGCAACTCT
>PLJR01000195.1:35310-35430 GCA_003140295.1 Acidobacteriota bacterium | reverse complement strand
CGAAGTCCTAAGGGATTCCGCCCACTGCACAGGTCCGGAGCCGGCGCCGTAGTGATCAGCCCCGGAAAAAAGGCTCGACCGTCGTGCGTCGAGGGGCGATGGAGTAGTGTCAGCGCAATT
>PLJR01000195.1:34900-35186 GCA_003140295.1 Acidobacteriota bacterium | reverse complement strand
CCATGAACAAGGCGCGATAGCGCTCTTTCGCTGCGATTGTGCACACCCCACTTCGCACTCGCTACCGACGAATGATCTGTGATAAAGGCTTTTTACGGGGCCCGCGCCATGTGCCGCGTCGCGTTCGAACACCCGGCCCATTCGAAACTAGTACCGTAAGGTATTAATTGACAATCTAGTACACATATGCTATCCTGCGTTGTGACGCTTGACTACCATCCCGGCACAGACACGCTTTTCGACACTGCACCTCTCCCGCTTCCCACACCCTTCTCCCGCCTGAACT
>PLJR01000195.1:0-34881 GCA_003140295.1 Acidobacteriota bacterium | reverse complement strand
GTCCAAACGATCCCAGCGCGCGCCTAGCGCGAAAACGCGCTCTGCAAGCCCATTCCTTTCAACTAAATACAAACGCCTCATTTCCCAACTCCCTTGCTTTGATATTCTTACAAACTGCCGGGGGGTATAGCGCAGAGTTATGTTCCAAATCGCGCATCATCCATGTTTTCATCAGATACCGCGCGGGACGCTGGCGGCAAAATCCCGCTCTCACGCATCGCGTCGCCGGCTGCGAGAATGAAAATGCCGAGTGATTTCGCTGCTCCCAAGGAGCCGCAAACTGGGCCTGCCGGCGATCCGCAGCCGGCCCGCATAACGGTCGCGGCACGGCTCGACCGCCTGCCCAAATCCCGCTATATCCGCCACCTGGTTTTGCTTTTGTCGCTGGGCGCCTGGTTCGAGTATTACGACCTGTTTTTTGCTGCCTATATCGCTCCCGCATTTTACAAAAGTGGAATTTTCACGCCCACCACGCGCGGCTTCCTGGGAATTGAAGGATTCGCCAGCTTCGTCGCCGCACTTTTCGCGGGCCTATTCGTGGGCACGCTATTTTTCAGCAGGATTTCGGACCGCTTCGGGCGCCGCATAATCTTCAATTTCTCACTGCTGTGGTATTCGGCCTGCACGCTGGCCATGGCTTTTCAGTCGACTGCCGGCGCGATCGATTTATGGCGTTTCCTGGCGGGCGTCGGGATCGGCGTGGAGCTCGTGACCATCGACACCTACGTTTCTGAACTGGTGCCGAAGGCCACGCGTGGAGCGGCCTTCGCCTTCAATCAATTCATCAGCTTTCTGGCGGTGCCGTTCGTGGCCTTGATTTCCTGGCTGCTGGTGCCGCGGCGCCCCTTGGGAGTGGACGGCTGGCGCTGGGTGGTGCTGATCGGAGCCTCCGGCGCGATTTTCGTCTGGATCATCCGCCGCGCCCTGCCGGAATCGCCGCGCTGGCTCGAACAGAATGGCCAGATGGCCAAGGCCAATCAGGTGATGGACCAGATCGAACAACGCGTATGGGCGGAAACCCGCAACGAGTTGCCGGCATCACAGTCGGTTGACGGAGCCGGGCCAGTTGAAGGACAAGGCCTGGTTGCAGGAGAGGGGCCCCTCGCAGGAGAAGGACGGCCGCCGGCCGGCTCGTGGAGCGAAATCTGGAATCAGACCTACCGGAAGCGCACCATCCTGCTGGTTATCTTTCAATTGTTTCAGACGCTGGGATTCTACGGCTTCGCCAGCTGGGTTCCCACGCTGCTTATTTCTAATGGAATCGCGGTGACG
This sequence comes from Acidobacteriota bacterium, assembly GCA_003140295.1. GTDB lineage: Bacteria > Acidobacteriota > Terriglobia > Acidiferrales > UBA7541 > Palsa-189. The sequence continues at coordinate 33,609 of PLJR01000195.1, read as the reverse complement.
AAATCACTCGAGTACACGTTCTTGATCGCCATTGCCAATCCCCTCGCGCCGCTGGCCGGACAGGCGTTTGCGGATAAGGTCGAGCGCAAATGGCAGATTGCCTGGGCGGCGCTGGCGATGGCCGTTTTTGGGCTGCTGTTTGCCACGCAGAGGACGGCGGCGGGTGTGGTGGTGTTCGGAATTCTGATCACGCTCAGCAGTAACTGGATGTCTTTTGCGTTTCACGCCTATCAAGCCGAGCTGTATCCCACGCGCATCCGGGCGCGGGCAGTGGGCTTTGTGTATTCGCTAAGCCGCCTGGGCGCCATTGCCAGCAGCTTCGTGATCGCCTTTTTTCTGCGCAACTATGGTACTTCGGGCGTGTTTTTGCTGATAGCCGCGGCCATGCTCATCGTTTTCGTCGTGATCGGCGGGCTGGGCCCGCGGACCAACGGCCTGCGCCTGGAAGAGATCGCCCGCTGAGTTCCGGGACTAGAGTTATAAGAGTTAGAAGAGTTAGAAATCGTCATACGTCATTAGGTCATTGGGGCTTTGCGTCATTGCGGGTTTGCGAAACGCAGGCCAAGAAAATGGAACGGTTATGTCTCCTAAACCGAATACTACCGTGAGAGTGATACCGGCTTTCGACGGGTTCTTGAAGAGTCAATCATGATCCGACCCCAAGAACCGTCGGATAGCGAACTGCTCCGGCGCATGGGCGCGGGCGACCAGGAAGCGTTTCGGACGATTTATCAGCGGTGCCAAGGTCCGATTTACCGTTTTGCGCTGCACATGACGGGCAATACGTTCCTGGCCGAAGATGTTACCCAAGAGGTTTTCATGACTCTGATTCAGGAGCGCGCGCGGTTCGATTCCTCCCGGGGCACACTTTCCGCTTATCTGTTCGGCATGGGCAGAAATCTGTTGTTGCGGCGCCTAGACCGGGAGCAGGTCTACGTTCCGTTTCTTGAGCATGGCAGGGAGAACGGCGGGGGAAACGGCGAACGCAAGAATGGCGCGCATGCCGTGCTGGTAATGCCTCCCAACGACATCCTTCGCAACGAGATGATCGACCGCGTCCGGAAAGCGGTGTCGAGCCTGCCGCCCAGTTACCGCGAGGTAGTGGTGTTGTGCGACCTTGAGGAGATGAGTTACGACGAAGCCGCGCGCGTGATGGAGTGCGCCGTCGGCACAGTGCGTTCGCGCCTGCATCGCGCGCGCGCCCTGTTGACGGAAAAACTGCGCGATTTCCACCGGCCGGCAGCCAGTTCGGCGACCGGCGGGCGAACCTCGTGAGGAAGACATGATGAACTGCGAACAGTTCCGCGAACTGCTGCCCGACTTGGCACGCGATGTGACCGCTGGGGGCCGCGACGAACTGCTTGATGGGGGCGCAGTGAAAGAGGCGCTCGAACATGCTGACGCTTGCGGTTCATGCGATGAACTTTTGGAGGAGGCTGAGTCGGTGACCTCGGCGCTGCGCGCTATGGCGGCGGCGCATTCGGGGAGGCAGGCGCCCGCTAGAGTGGAAAAGAATCTGCTGCGCGTTCTGGAAGTGCGGCGCAGCCTGGCGATGCATTCATCCTACCAGCGCCGCTTTATGCTGGCGGGCGCGGCGGGCGCCGCGGCGGTAGCGTTACTAGGAATCTCCCTGGTATGGCGCGCGGGAACTCCCGCCGTGATTCCGATGGTCCCGATGGCTCCCGCACTTTCGGCCAGCGCTACACCCGCGGATCAATCCGACTGGTTGTCGGGGTTTGGAGACGAGGAAAAGACGACGAATTCGTTCGTTCCCTTATCGCAGACCTTCGATCCCGCCTCGGTGGACGACGATACGGTGGTGCGGGTGGTGCTATCACGCGCAGCCCTGGATAAGTTCGGCTTGCATATGGAGTCGGGCGGCAGCGATCAGGTAGTAGCGGACTTGATTGTCACCAATGATGGAACTCCGCAAGCGATACGCGTAGTGGGCCAGTAGGAGCGAGTTAAACGATTTAATGCACGGGCAAATTCACGGAGGAATGTCTGATGCGGCGACGGGGATTGACAGTCCTAACATATTTTGTAGCGGCGGCCATTACTCTGGGAATGAATGCCGGCGGACTATACGCGCAGGGCGGCCCCGGGCCGCAAGGTGCTGATCCCCGAATGGGGCCAGGCGGGCCGCGGCCAGGTTTCGGTGGACCAGGCTTCCGGCGGGGAGGTGGACCGGACAACGGATTTGGCGTGGCCGGCTGCCTGAACAGCGGCAAAATTATAGCGGGACAAGGCTATGTCGGCACACTGAGCTACGGGCAATTGAAGCCGATGCTTAACAGCGCCCCCATCGACCACACCATCACCGAAACGATTGCGCGTGACAATGACGGCCGGACGCAGCGGGAGATAACGCTGCCTCCGTTTCCAAACGCTCCGCAAGGTGCGCCGCGCCAAGTGATCTGCATCAATGATCCGGTAGCGGGATTTGGCTACATACTCGATCCTACTCAGATGACCGCTCGCCAGTTCAAGCTGCATCAATGGAAAGTGAATTCGCCGGGCTCGAATGGTGCAAATCCGCAGGCCGACTCAGGCAATGCTAATAATGGCCCTCGCCCGCCTCGCAGTCCGAACGCCAACGTAACCAGTGTCTCGTTGCAGGCTGCTTCGGCGCCCGCGGCCATCTCCAAAGAATGTCCAGGGATAACGGGTACGCAGATCACGCGCACCGTGAACATCTCCGGCAACAATGGCCAGACCACTCCCGTTCAAATTGTTACCACGCGGTGGTATTGCCCGACGCTGAGCATGAACCTCCAAACGCAGACGAATGATCCGCTGCAAGGCAACACGACCACCACGATCCTCATTACTGGTGCAGGCCCCGCGGCCATCGCTGTGCCTACCGGGTACAAAATCGTTACCGCCGATGCCGGACCAGGCGGGCGGGGACCTCGCCCCGGAGGGCCGCCGCCGCCTCAGCAATAATGCTAACGAATAATTTCGGCAAGCAAGGCGCGGTCGTTTATTTTGCGCCTTGTTCCTTTTTCAGGCTGCGATATCGGCGGATTAGCGCGTTGGTCGAACTGTCGTGCGCGAGCGGCACCTGTCCCGAACCGTCGAGCTCGGGAATAATTCGCTGCGCCAGGACCTTGCCCAATTCCACGCCCCATTGATCGAATGAGTCGATTTCCCAGATCGCGCCCTGCGTGAAGACGCTGTGCTCGTAAAGCGCCACAAGTTTCCCGAGAGTTTCCGGCGTCAGGCGTTCCGCCAGAATTACGTTTGAGGGACGGTTGCCCGCAAACGTGCGGTGCGGAACCAGCGGCTCCGGAGTGCCTTCGGCACGAACCTCGTCGGCAGTTTTTCCGAAGGCCAGCGCTTCGGCTTGCGCGAAAATATTGGCCATCAACAGATCGTGATGGTTGCCGAGCGGATTCAGCGTCTGCCCGAAGCCGATAAAATCGCAGGGAATGAGCCGGGTGCCCTGGTGGATGAGCTGGTAGAAGGAATGCTGGCCATTGGTGCCCGGCTCGCCCCAGAAAATGGGGCCAGTCTCGTAATCCACGACGGCGCCCTCGAGTGTGACGTGTTTTCCGTTGCTCTCCATCGTCAACTGTTGCAGGTAAGCCGGGAAGCGCTTCAGATACTGCTCGTAGGGCAGAACGGCTACGGTTTGCGCGCCTAAAAAATTGTTATTCCAAACTGACAGGAGTCCCAGCAGCACCGGCAGATTGGATTTAAAGGGTGCGGTGCGAAAATGTTCGTCCATCGCATGAAATCCGGCGAGCATTTCGTCGAATGCCGCGGGCCCGATCGCGATCATCGTGGAAAGGCCGATGGCCGAATCCATCGAGTAGCGGCCGCCCACCCAATCCCAAAAGCCGAACATGTTGGCCGTGTCGATGCCGAATTTGCGGACTTCCGCCTCATTGGTGGAGACGGCGACAAAGTGGCGCGCAATGGCCTGTTCATCTTTCAGTGACGCGAGCGTCCAGGCGCGGGCGGTGCGGGCGTTGGTCATGGTCTCGAGTGTGGTGAAAGTTTTTGACGAGATGATGAATAGCGTTTCCGCCGGGTCGAGGTCGCGGGTGGCTTCGGCGAAATCGGTGCCGTCGACGTTGGAAACGAAGCGAAAGACCATGTCGCGCGCGCTGTAATGTTTTAGCGCCTCGTAAGCCATCACCGGGCCCAGATCGGAGCCGCCGATGCCCACATTAATGACATTACGAATGCGTTTGCCGGTGTGCCCTTGCCATTCTCGGGTGCGCAAGCAGTTCGCAAATGCCGCCATGCGGTCGAGTACGGCGTGGACCTCTTCCACGACGTTCACGCCATCGAGCACGATCGACGCGCCCCTGGGCATACGCAAAGCGACGTGCAGCACCGCGCGATTTTCCGTGACGTTGATCTTGGCCCCAGCAAACATGGCGTCGATGCGCTCGCGCAGCCCTGATTCCGCCGCGAGGCACAGCAGCAAACGGATCGTTTCATCCGTGACGCGATTTTTTGAATAATCGAAGTAAAGGCCAGCGGCGTCCAGCTTCAGGCGCTCCCCGCGACCCGGATCGCCGGCGAAAAACTGGCGTAGATGTGTGTTGGAGATAGTGGCGTAGTGCTGCTCGAGGGCCTTCCATGCCGGGCGGTGCCGCAGCGGATGGGAAGCGCTTGGTGATGGCGAGTTGGTGGTCATTTTGCTCCTGCGTAAGATTGTAATAGATAGGATGGTAATAGAAATGGATAGGGAGCGACGTTTAACCGCGCCTTAAAGCCTTAAGTGGATCCCCTGCTCCGCCAAACCGATCACCGGCCCTGGCCGCTGCCCAGCGGCCCGTGGATCATGACGCAAATCTGGCGCGACCTCCTGTTCGCGCACTGGAGGGTTCCCGCAGCGGCGCTCCGGCCACTGGTTACCCGGCGCCTCGAGCTCGATACCTTCGATGGCGACGCGTGGATCAGCGTCACGCCTTTTCTTATGTCGGTCCGCCCGCGGGGAATGCCAATCTTGCCGGGGATGTCCGCCTTGCCCGAACTCAACTGCCGAACCTACGTGAGAACGGAGGGCAAGCCAGGCGTGTTTTTCTTCAGTCTGGATACCACCAGCCGGGCCGCCGTGCTGGCCGCTCGCGCCGCGTATCATCTTCCCTACTTCCACGCGCGCGTGCGGGTGACGAAGCACAATGGCACGATTTCTTACTCTTCGCATCGGGGGCGCGCGGCATGGCAAGCTGAGTACGGCCCAACTTCTCCGGTGGACTATGCCGCTCCGGGAAGCGCGGATCACTGGCTCACCGAGCGGTATTGTCTTTATACCGCCTGGCGAGGCGGAGTCTACCGCGGTGAAATCCATCATGCGCGGTGGCCATTGCAGAGAGCGTGGGCGAAAATACAAGAAAACAGCGTGACGCAGGCGGCTGGCGTGGAAATATCAGGGCCTCCAGCATTGCTCGCGGTTTCGCGTGAACTGAAGGTTTTGATCTGGCCCTTGCGGCGAATTGGCTGACAATCCCTGCGTGGCAGGGACAGCATTAGAAGCAACTTTTTCAGACAAGAAGGGGCTGAGCGGTGTACGCCATCGGTGACTTCTGTTTCATGCTATTTTAAGGTTCGCGAGCAGTTCCAATTGGGCTGGCGCAGACTGTGTACGGAATGCGATTTGGCAGCGAGCCCGATTCGTTGAGGAAGGTTGGGGGCCAAGAAATGGCCGACGCGAGACAATCTCCTGTTTCCGCTCATGCGGAAAACGGCGCCGACATCGGAATCGATCGGCTGCTGCGGATGTACCGGCAGATGGTGAGGATCCGGGAATTCGAGCAGCGCGCAAACGACCTTTACCTCCGCGCTTTGATGCCTGGCCTGACCCACCTCTACGAGGGCGAGGAAGCGGTGGCGGTGGGCATTTGCGAGGCCCTGCAGCCGGATGACTACATCACGAGCACCCACCGCGGGCACGGGCATTGCCTGGCCAAGGGCGCGTCACCCGATTTAATGTTTGCCGAGCTGCTGGGCAAGGAAGCGGGATATTGCCGCGGCAAGGGCGGCTCGATGCATATCGCCGACCCTGCTACCGGCAACCTGGGCGCAAACGCAATCGTGGCCGGCAGCGCGGGAATCGCTACCGGCGCGGCATTCGCCGCCAAGCGCCTGGGCAATGGGCGGCTCTGTGTGTGCTTCTTCGGCGAAGGCGCACTGGGACAGGGCGTGCTCTACGAAGTGATGAATATGGCGGAGCTCTGGAAGCTGCCCGTGATTTACGTCTGCGAGAACAACCTCTATAACGAGTACACGCATTACTCGGAGACAACTTCCGGCGAGATACTCGCGCGGCCCGCTGCTTTTGGAATACCGGCGGAAAGCGTGGATGGACAGGACGTGCAGGCCGTGTACGGGGCCGCCCGGCGATTCGTGGAACTGGCGCGGCAAGGGCACGGGCCGGGATTTATTTTGTGCAATACGTATCGTTTTCGCGGCCACCACGTCGGGGACATCAAGCGTGATTACTACCGCCCCAAGCAGGAGGAGCAGCAGTGGATGGGCGAGCGCGATCCCATCACGCGGCTGGCGAACTCGGTGGCGGAGACGGGGCACGCCGATCGCGCCAGCCTGGAGAGCCTCTACGCCGAGGTTAAGGTTGAAATGGATCAGGCCGTCGAATTCGCCATAGCGGCTCCCTACCCCAGCATCGACCAGGCGGAACAGGACGTGTATGCCTGAGACCGAATCGCCGCTTCGCGAATTGACCCTGGCCGAAGCGGTGCGCGAAGCGTTGGCCGAGGAGATGCGCCGCGATTCCCGCGTCTGTGTTCTAGGCGAAGACGTGGCCGAGGCGGGCACACCGTTCAAAGTGTTGTCCGGGCTGGTGGAGGAGTTCGGCAAGGAACGCGTCGTGGACACGCCGATATCCGAACCGGGCTTCACCGGAATTGGGGTGGGCGCAGCGATGACGGGGTTGCGCCCTGTGGTGGATATCATGTTCGGAGATTTTCTGACCTTGATCATGGACCAGATCGCGAACCAGGCGGCGAAGGTTCATTACATGTCCGGGGGACACTGGAAGGTTCCCATGGTGCTGCGCACCACGCTCGGCGCGAGCCGGCGTTCCGCAGCGCAGCATTCGCAATCGCTGCATGCCTGGCCCAGCCACATTCCCGGTCTAAAAGTGGTGTTGCCATCAACACCCTACGACGCCAAAGGATTGATGAAGACGGCGATTCGCGACGATAATCCCGTGATTTTTTTTGAAGATAAGATGATGTATAAGCTGAAGGGCCCGGTGCCCTCCGACGAGTACACCATCCCTTTTGGCCTGGCGGATATAAAACGCGCGGGCCGCGACATCACCATTGTGGCCACCAGCAGCATGGTGCAAGTGGCTCTGGGCGCAGCAAAATTGCTGGAAGAAGTGGGAATCAGCGCCGAGGTGATCGACCCGCGGACTACCTGGCCGCTCGACGAGCGCACGCTGATCGAGTCGGCCAAGAAAACCTCGCGGGCCATTGTGGTCGACGAGGGATATCACCGGTATGGCGTCACGGCCGAGATTGCCTCGGTAATTGCCGAAGGCGCTTTCTACGACCTCGACAAACCCGTCCGACGAATGGGCGCCATGCACGTTCCCGTTCCGTTTTCTCCCCCGCTTGAAGATGCTACCGTGCCCACCGAACAGAAAGTGTTTGACGCGGCACGCGAACTTTGCGGCTGATCGGGCAAGCAGTGAAATAGGAGGCCCACCATGGCATTGCGAACCAATGGAACGATGGCAGTCGATTGGGAGCAGCGCGTCGATTTGGATCGCCTGCGCCGGGAACGCCTGGCACGAATAAAAGAAGGGTTGTCGAAATCCGAGATGGGCGCGCTGCTGTGTTTCGACATGAACAACGTGCGCTACATCACCTCCACGAATATCGGCAGTTGGGCGCAGGACAAGATGAGCCGCTTTACGCTGCTGCCGCAGAATGATGAGCCCATTCTTTGGGATTTCGGATCGGCGGCCAAGCATCACCAACTGCATTGTCCCTGGCTGGGCGAGAGGTCGCGTGCGGGGATTCCGCTGTTGCGTGGGGCGATGTCGCCGGAGATGGGGCGCGCCGAAGACGTGGCGCGAAAGATCCGCGTGGAACTGGAGATGCGCGGCCTGCTGAAGGAGCCTCTGGGTATCGATATCGTCGAGCCGCCCATTCTTTTTGCGCTGCAGCGTGAGGGCATCACTGTGGTCGACGGACAGCAACTGATGTCCGACGCTCGGGTGATCAAGACGCAAGATGAGATCGAGCTGCTCAACACGTCGGCGATGATGGTCGACGCCGCTTATCACGAACTCTACATGGCCATGAAGCCCGGGATGAGTGAGAACCAGGCGGTGGGCCTGGTAAATAAGGTGCTGTACGATCTGGGTTCGGAATACGTGGAAGCGGTGAATGCGATTTCCGGCGAACGCTGCAATCCGCACCCGCACATTTTCTCCGACCGCGTTTTTCGGCCGGGCGATCCGGCGTACTACGACATTCTCCATTCGTATATGGGTTACCGGACGTGCTACTACCGCACGTTCACAATCGGCTTTGCATCGCGTGCCATGATCGACGCGTACACACGATGCCGCGAGTATCTCGACGCGGCCATCGAACTGGTGCGCCCCGGCCGCACGACCGCGGAAATTGCGTCGGTGTGGCCGAAAGCACAGGAATTTGGTTTCCCGAATGAAGAGGCTTGCTTTGGCCTGCAATACGGGCACGGGATTGGGCTGGCGATCTGGGAGAAGCCGGTGATCAGCCGGCTGGTTTCACTCGAACACTCGCACGAGATCAAGCCCGGCATGGTCTTCGCGCTCGAAACGTTCTGGCCCTCGACCGATGGGTGGAGCGCCGCGCGTATCGAAGAGGAAATTGTCGTTACGCCCACCGGGCACGAAGTGATTACGCGCTTCCCCGCGGAGGAACTCATGGTGGCCGGCGCGCACTACGTGAGCGTCAAGGGGCCGCTGCCAGCCGAGCGCGAACGCGAGGCGCCGCGCAGCAAGCGCGTGGTGGAGATGATCGAAGCCAGCGCCAGGACCGAGCGCGTCGAAGTCCCGCACTAACGCGCTTCTCACCCACCACAGATCATGGCGATCAGTGTCATCATGCCCGCGCTCGAGATGGCCCAGGAGACGGGCAAAATCCTGAGCTGGCGCAAAAAAGAAGGCGACCGCGTGACTAAAGGCGAGGCGCTGCTCGAAATCGAGACCGACAAGGCGGTCGTCGAAATCGAGGCGACCGGGGAAGGCATTCTCGCGGGCGTGACGGCACCTGAAGGTGCCGTGGTGGCTGTGGGCCAGACCATCGCTTGGCTCGTGCAACCGGGCGAAGCGCCTCCCAAAGCAACGCTCGAGCCACAATCGGGCCGGCGCGGCGGCGGTGCCGCCGGCGAACGGGCGCGGCCAGTTGGCGAAGCCGCAGGCCCTGCGGCGGTCGGCCCCGCGGCAGCAGCGGCGAGCGCAGCCGAGTCGCCTCTCGTAGAGACGCGAATTTCCCCGAAAGCGCGGCGCCTGGCCGGCGAACTTCACGTGGACCTGCGGCGCGTGCGTGGGTCGGGCGCTGGAGGCGAAATTCTCACCGCAGACATCGAGGCGGCGGCTAAATCGGGGGCGCAGTCGGCGACGCCGGCGGCGGCGGCGGGGTCAAAAGTCGAAACGCCCGGCCTCATCGGCAGGCTGATGGCCGAGCGAATGACGCTCAGCTGGACCACGGTGCCGCAATTTTTTGTTATACGCGAGGTAGAGGCGGGCGCGCTAGTGGCCCTGCGCGAGAAAATCTCGCCGCCGATCGCGCAGTCGCACGGCGTTAAACCCACCCTCACCGATATGCTGGCCGCCCTGGTGGCGCGCGTCCTGAAACAGCATCCGCGTATGAATGCGAGCTGGACCGGCGACGGCGCCATCCTCATACATAAGGAAATTAATGTAGGCATTGCCGTGGCGGTGGAGGATGGAGTGGTTGTGGGCGTGATTCACGATGCTGACGGCCTGGATATCGCGCAAATCGCAGTGCAGCGGCGCGACCTCAGCGAACGCGCCAAGGCCAACCGGTTGCGCCCGTCCGATATTACCGGGGCGACGTTCACCATCAGCAATCTGGGCATGTACCACGTGGACGCCTTCACGGCGATCGTGGTGCCGCCGCAGGCTGGTATTCTGGCGATCGGCGCCGTTACTGATCGCGTTGCGGCGGTGGACGGCAGGCCGGCGATCCGGCCTATGGTGACGATCACGCTTTCCTGCGACCACCGCGTGGTAGATGGCGCGCGCGCCGCGGCGTTTCTGGAGGATGTGGCCGGTGCGATTCGCGAGCCCGAAAAACAATTCCACTGAAGAACGCCGCACGGGCGAGGCTCCACGGATGCCGCACGGCGGGAATGCAGCTTTGAGCGAGGCGCAATAACTTAATGCCGTTCACCCGGTAAATTTATATCCAAGCCCAACGACGGTCAGGATAAATTGCGGATTCTTGGGGTCTGTTTCGAGCTTGCGACGCAGCCAGGCGACATGCACGTCAACTGTGCGCGAAGACCGAACCGCACCGTAACCCCAGACTTCCCTGAGAAGCTCGTCTCGGGAGATCACCGTTCCGCGATGGTTCACGAAATAACGGAGTAACAGAAATTCCTTAGCAGACAGGCTGACTGGTTGGCTGTCACGCAAAACCTCAGCGCGTTTCAAATCTACGCGTATGGTCCCAAACTGATGGCGCTCAGCCATCGTTTCGGTCCCTTTGGCACGCCGTAGCAGCGCGGCAACGCGAGCCAGTAATTCCGACATCTGGAACGGCTTCGTTAAGTAATCGTCTGCCCCGGCCCGCAATCCCGTGACTTTGTCCGCAGTTTGGCGGAGCGCGGTGAGCATCAGGATGGGGACGTTAGACCCGGATTGCCGCACCTTTTCGCAAACGGTTAGTCCACCCTCGCCGGGCAGCATAAGGTCCAGAATCATCAACTCAAATTGTTCGTGGATGGCCAGATCCAAGCCGGAGATACCGTCACGGGCGACGGTTACCACATAGCCCTCATTGCGCAGCCGATCCCTCAGGGTGGTGGCCAAGCCGACTTCATCCTCAACGATCAGTATTTTCGCATTCATGTGAGTTCATCGTCCGAGTTCCACGTCCGCGTTAAAAAACCGGCAACGATAAGAACTCCGCTCTTCTGAAACGTCATTGCGGATCAGCTACCACAACGCACGCGCGCGAGAAACTCACAGACCGCCGCGCGAGCATAATTCCAGCCAGCAGGCGCTAGGTGTTAAATCGGCGTTAAGACGATTTTACCCCGATTTTACGCCACCGATAAGCTCGCACAGTGGAGAATGGATTCGGGCGGGGTTCGTTATGAAAAATATATTTCACGCCGATCTGCCGATGGCGGTTGCGCCGCTATTTTTCTTAAACACGATATCTGCGCACCATAGGCAGCCAAAATATGCCCCCACCGAAACCACAGTGCGCGGGGCCGTAACCGAGTGTTGGACCTGATTTGAAATACGCGCGCTCCATGATTCAACGAACATTGCTCGTGGCTATTTTACTTTGCTGCTGCCGAGCGGCGATAGCGCAGACGGCGGGAGGCAGCATTTCGGGAACGGTACGAGATGCCGCCGGAGGGGTAATTCCGGGGGCGGCCGTTCTGGTTCGCAATGTCGAAACGGGCGCGCAACAGATGGTGGATACGAATGCGAACGGTTTCTATGCCTTCACAGCCCTGCCCGTCGGACATTACGAGATGGAGACCAGTTTCAGCGGATTCAAACCCAATAAGCGCACCGGCCTGGTCATTGACGTGGGCACAAAACTGCAGATCGACGTGGACATGGAACTTGGCGAGCAGTCCGAGGCCGTCACAGTTTCAGACACCGCTGTCCGCGTGGAAACCGCGAGCACCCAAGTCGGGGACGTCCTGGCGAGCACGGAAATTACAGCGGTCGCACTGAACGGCCGGAGCTTCACAGATCTTATGTCCCTGCAGCCCGGCATCGTGCCCATGACGACGCAGCAGCCGGACTCGATTGTGATGGCCGGAGCTTCGGTGGCGATCGCCCCTTCGGGGGGGCTGAATCCCGGCAATCAATCGATCAGCGGGCAGAGGGAAGACGCCAACGGCTTTATGGTGAATGGCGGAGACGTCAAGGAATTGATGAACGGCGGCACCACGATTGTGCCCAATCTGGATTCGATTGCCGAGTTTCGAATATTGACCGACAACTTCGATGCGGAGTATGGGAATTACAGCGGGGGCATCGTCAACGTGGTGACCAAATCGGGGAGCAATCAACTCCACGGCAGCGCCTTTGAGTTCCTGCGAAATACGGTGCTCGACGCCAAGAACTATTTTTCTTCGGAGCGGTCGAAATTCGATCAAAACCAGTTTGGGGGCACCGTAGGCGGACCAATTGCGAAGGACAAGGTGTTTTTCTTTGGCGACTATCAAGGGACGCGAACCCAGCAAGGCATCGATACGGGGTTGATTCCAGTGCCCTCGGGCGCCGACCGGGGTGGCAATCTTTTTGACCAAGCGAGCTCGCTTACGGGTACGGTAAGCGGCAGCAATCTGGCGGGCCTGCTTTCGCAGGAGCTCGGCTACCGGGTTACGGCGAATGAGCCCTACTTCACTCCGGGCTGCACTTCGAGCACGTGCGTGTTTCCGAATGCGATTATTCCGCAGAGTGCGTGGTCGGCTCCGGCCAAACACCTGTTGCAGTACATTCCGACACCGAACACGGGGCCGTCCACATTTTCAACAGGTGCGCAGAGCCAGCTATTGCGGGACGATAAAGGAAGTTTGCGGATCGACGGTTCCATCGGGCGCTGGGGCGAACTTTCGGCGTACTACTATTTCGACGACTACAATTTGACTAACCCGTATCCGACGGGCCAGGGAGGAGCGAGCGTTCCCGGATTTGATGCTTTGACTTTGGGACGCGCACAACTGATCAATCTTGGAGATGTGAAGACATTTGGCAATTCTACGGTGAACGAGTTTCACGTAAGCCTTATGCGAAACTCCGCGAACGTAGGGAAACCCAACGGCGGCGTGGGCCCAAGCCTCGCATCGCAGGGATTTGTGACCGGCCTAGGAACCTCTGGTATCGTGCCGCTGGATCCGTCGATCGAAGGAATCGAGAACGTGCGGTTCAATTCCTTTACTTTCGGTGTTCCGATCACCAACCTGGCACAAGCCAACAATACTTTCACAGTGAACGACAGTATTTCGAAGGTGGTGCGAACGCACATTCTGAAGGCTGGGGCGGATGTCAGCTTCGAACAGGTGAACGTCAACCCGGACGCGACGTTTAATGGTTCGTTCCTTTTCACGGGGCAGGAAACCGGCTCGGATTTTGCGGACTTCCTGATTGGTGTCGCCAACAACTACAACCAGGCGGATTCCGAAAGTTACTACGGGCGCCACAAGTATGCGGGAGCTTTTGTGCAGGATAGCTGGCGCGTCAGGCCCAACCTGACGTTGAACTACGGGCTGCGCTGGGAATTGATGCAATACTGGTCGGAGAAATACAATCAGATTCCAACCTTTATTCTGGGCGAGCAGTCGAAGGTCTTCACGACAGCGCCCACGAGCCTGGTTTATCCTGGGGATGCCGGAGTACCGAGCACGCTCGTGCCGCAACGCAGCCGATTTTCTCCGCGGTTAGGTTTGGCGTATTCACCGGGCAAATCGGACGGATGGCTCGGCAAGATTCTTGGCGGTGCCGGAAAAACGAGCATACGTGCAGGCTACGGCATATTTTATTCGGTGATCGAGGGCAACACGATTGCGATTGACGAGCCCCAGCCTCCGTACGGCCTGAGCTACACGAGCCCGGAGTCTCCGCTTTTTGCGACACCTTTCATCGGCGCCACCACAGGAACAGTGCACGTGAACCCGTTTCCTCTTACGTTTCCGGCTTACGGCTATTCCCCTTCCCATCCCAACACGAGCATTAATTTTTCTCCGTTCCTTCCGCAAGCGGGAATGACGGCGCCGCCTCCGAGCAATACATATCCTTACAGCGAAAATTACTTCCTATCGATCGAGCGCCAACTCACGCCGAACACTGTAGTGAACTTGAGTTATATCGGCTCCGAGGCACATCACCTGCTGGTGGTCTATTCCGCGAACCCGGGCAATCCTGCCCTATGCCTGGCACTTAGCCAGCCCAGCGAGGTTGCTCCGGGATCGCCCACGTGCGGACCGGGCAAAGAGGATACGACGTATATTACCGCTGCCGGCAAGACCGTGAATGGCACTCGCGGCCCTTTGGGACCAAATTTCGCGAATGACAGCTACGATGCCAGCATCGGTAATTCGAATTACAATGCGCTCGAAGCCAGTGTTCGGCGCACCGCGAAGGGGCTGAGTTTGGGAGTTTCTTACACGTATAGCAAGTCGATAGACCAGGCCTCAAGCATTGCCGATCCGGTCGATCCCTTCAACTTCAACGCAACACGAGCGCTTTCAGCGTGGGATCTCACCAACAATCTGGTGGTTAGTTACGAGTATCAGCTCCCACTGGAACGTCTCACGAAACGCGCGAAATTCTTGACGCAGGGATGGGCGCTCTCAGGAATTACTCGCGCCAGCTCCGGATTTCCGGTAACGATTTCCGAGGATGCCGACCGTTCTTTACAGGGAAGCATACCCAATGGGGTGAATAACAAGAGCGTGGATTTACCCGACCTCACCCCTGGCAATCTGAACTTGAACTCGACTCCCCAGAACGGGCAGCCTTATTTTAATACCGGGCTGTTTGTCCCTAACGCGCTGGGGACACCCGGGAGCTCACCGCGCCGTTTTTTCCATGGACCCGGGATGTTCAACACCGACCTGGCGCTGCAGCGCTATTTTTACGTGTCGGAATCAAAGACCCTGCAGTTCCGCCTGGAGGCTTTCAATGTGTTCAATCATACCGAGTTTTTTGGGCCGGCGTCTGTAGCCGGAGACTTCTCGAGCACCCTGTTCGGCCAAGTAATCAAAGCTGCTCCACCACGGCTGGTGCAACTCGCGCTGAAATTCAATTTCTAAAATTTCGGAATGACTGTTCGTTCCCGGCCAGTCCGAGTATGATACGCGGCGATACGGCGGCAGACGCCCGTCGCAGCATCAAGATGGTGGGGCAGCAGGAAGGCAACGGAGGGTGGGCGCATGTGGGAAAACCTCGAACACGTCAAATGGGTAACGGTGTTGGCGCAGACGGGCTGGCTTTACGTTCTGGTTTCGGTGACTCACTATTTTACCCTGCTGTTTTTTATAGGAACGATTGTGCTGGTGGACTTGCGCATACTGGGTGTGGCCGACCGTAACCAAACCATTTCTCAACTGGCGGAGCAACTTCAGCCCTGGACGTGGGTGGGATTCGCCCTGGCGATGGTATCGGGATTTCTGCTCTTCACTACGGACGCCGGAGATTACGCTTTTGACACGCCTTTTCGAGTGAAGATGCTGACAATTCTATTGGCGTTCATCTTCGCTGTGATCGTGCAATGGAATGTCCCCAAATGGAATCGCTCGCCGGTGATGCCCGCCGTTGCCAAAGTGGCGGCGTTTCTTTCGCTGATCCTCTGGCTGGGCGCGATCCTGGCCGGCGTAGAGATCGCGGCCCTTTCCGGACTGGGATAGCTGCGATCGAGCAAGCTTCTCTGTTGACGTCTACCGGTGATATCGCGGGCTCGCCATCGAGGCTGGGAGGCTACAAGAATGTATGACGCCTTGGTAGCATTCTGCAAATGGCTGGAGGGCACACCCTGGGGCGTCTCGACGCGCACGTCGCTATGGCTGTATCCATTCATTCAATTGATTCACTTTTCGGGCTTAACCGTATGGCTGGCAACCAACATTGCCGTCGATTTGCGCCTGCTGGGTATTGGGAAGCGGCGGCAAACTGCGGCGCAGCTTTCCGACGGATTGTTCGCGTGGAATTGGATTGGATTCTGCGTCGTGGTGCTGGGTGGATTCCTGCTATTCTCGTCGACGGCCGGCACCTATGTAACTAATCCAGCGTTTCGCGTGAAGCTCGGGATGCTGGTGCCCCTGGCGCTGGTTTGGCACATCGTGGTGCAGCAAAAAGCTCGTGTCTGGGGCCAAGCGGAAGAAACGCTCCCGGCGGGCAAGTTAGCAGGGCTGATGGAATTGCTGCTGTGGATTTCGGTAATCACCGCCGCGGTGGAGATTCCTAACTACTAGGAGTGGCGCGCGGCCACTATATTTTTCCGCAAGTCTGAGAGGATCTTTGATGCCAGCTCGTTTGTTTCGTACGGTGGCCAGCCTCGCGGCGGCCGCAGCGTTTTTGGGACTTACCGGCATCCGATCGGGCACACGTGCCGAGCGTGCGCCTACGCTGGCAACTGCGCCCCTACCCTCTCCCGCGGGCGCACACAGTTCGGAGCCGCAGATGACGATGGAAGGCGACCGCGTGATCCTAAGCTGGCTGGAAGTGAACGGGGAGCGCACGACGCTGAAGTTTTCCGAGCGGACTTCTACCGGCTGGTCCCGGGCTAAGTCTGTTTTCTCGAGTGGGAATTTTTTCGTTAACGCCTTCGACGTTCCATCAGTGCGTTTGCTGGCGGATGGGACGCTGGCAGCCCATTGGCTGGAACAAAATGGCGACAACGAAGATGCGTCACAAGTGCGCGTCTCGTTTTCCAAGGACCAAGGGGGCACGTGGTCGAAGCCGGTGAGCCCGCACCATGATGGAACCCAGACCGAACATGGTTTTGCATCGCTGTTCCAGGCGCCGGGCGCCGGACTGGGCATGGTATGGATCGATGGGCGCGCGACGGACCCCGAGAAAGAAACCGGGGACATGAGTTTGCGAGCTTCGATTTACGATGGCCGGGGCAAGCAGTTGCGCGAGATGGTGGTGGCGCCGCGAGTTTGCGAATGCTGTTCTACGGCCGCTGCGGAAACACCCGACGGGGTGATCGTGGCATTCCGCAACCGCAGCGCGAACGAGATTCGGGACATCTACGTTACGCGATTCGCCGCCGGCCGCTGGAGCACGCCGAATATCGTGCATGCGGACGGATGGCGGATCGAAGCGTGTCCCATCAATGGTCCGGCGATCGGCGCAAGAGGCCAGGATGTAGCGGTGGCTTGGTTTACGGCTAAAGAGGACAAAGGCCAGGCGTACGTGGCGTTCTCCCACGACACTGGGCGCACATTCGGAACTCCGGTTCGCGTGGACGACGGAACGTCCGCAGGGCGGCTGGGAGTACAACTGCTGGATGACGGTTCGGCCGCAGTGATGTGGATTGAGTCAACAAACCAGCACACCCGCCTGCAAGTGCGCATCATAACTCCTGGCGGGGTCCCGGCTGGAACCCGGACCGCGCCGGTGACTATTGCCGAAACCGAGGGCAGCCGCTATCCACGGCTGGCGCGGTATCACGACGAATTGCTGTTTTCGTGGACCGACACCGATAAAGGCTCTTCGCAAGTGCGCACGGCGCGCGCAAAGATCGCGCCATAGCCGAAAGCGGATGGGCGTCACGGGCGAACGCGCCTCGCAGCCGCCGCCTTCGCCACCCCGCAGCGGCCAGGCCGCGCACAACAAAATTTCGGCATGACACCTTCCTGAGTACAGCTTCCCTACAGCTTCTTACATTTGACGGCTACATTAATTCGGGCATCGCGGCTGTCACACTCGCATGCCTATACATGTGAGACGGCTCATGATGCGCGGTAAATCGATGGGCCGCTGTGCGCGCGCGTAACTTCGTGCCAGGGCGCGCCAGGAAAGGAGACCCCCGATGAATGCAGTTGTATTTCACGGAATCGGCGACATCCGACTGGAAAAAGTCAAAGATCCGGCGCTGAAACAGCCTGGCGATGCCATCGTCAAACTCACCGCCAGTGCGATTTGCGGTACCGATTTGCATATGATCCGCGGCACGCTGGGCGAGATGGAACCAGGAACCATTCTGGGACATGAGGGTGTAGGCATCGTCGAAGAAGTGGGCAAAGGAGTTCGCAACGTAAAAAAGGGCGATCGCGTGGTGATCCCCTCCACGATTGCGTGCGGATCGTGCTCCTATTGCCGGGCGGGCTATTTTTCGCAGTGCGATCAAGCCAACCCCAACGGAAAGGATGCGGGCACGGCGTTTTTCGGCGGTCCCAAGGATTCGGGCCCGTTTCAGGGGTTACAAGCAGAGTACGCGCGCGTGCCTTTTGCAAATATCGGGCTGGTGAAATTACCGGAGGAAGTTAGCGATGACCAGGCCATTCTAGTGTCGGACATCTTCCCGACGGGCTACTTCGGGGCGGATATCGCCGGTATTCACGCCGGCGCAACGGTGGCGGTTTTTGGCTGCGGTCCCGTGGGCCAGTTCGCGATCGCCAGCGCCAACATGCTGGGAGCGGGACGCGTGCTCGCCGTCGACAGGGTGGAATCTCGCCTGGCAATGGCCCAGGATCAGGGCGCCGAAGTTATCAATTTCGAAGAAGAGGACCCCGTCGAAACGATCCGCGAACTCACTTCCGCAATCGGAGTAGACCGAGCCATAGACGCGGTAGGGATTGACGCCGAACATCCCGGGAGTGGTCCCGCTCACGAGAGAGCGAAAGACAAGGAGTATCAGAAGCAAATGCGCAAGATCGCTCCGAAACAAAAACCTGACGGCGAAAACTGGCGGCCTGGCAGCGGACCGTCACAGGCGCTGGAGTGGGCCATTGAAAGCCTCGCCAAAGCGGGAACGTTAAGCATTATTGGCGTGTATTCCGATCTGATGGATACGTTTCCCATCGGGAAAGCGATGAACAAAAACCTGACGATTCGGATGGGCAACTGCAATCACCGAAAATATGTTCCCAAACTGGTGGAATTAATCCGGGCGGGGTTTACCGATCCCTCGGAAATTCTAACCAAGGTGGAGCCGCTGACGTCCGCTCTCGATGCATATAATGCGTTTGACCTGCGCAAGCCGGGGTGGATGAAAGTGGAGCTTCTGCCCAGCAGCGGCCGCGCCAGTGCACAAAGGGCGTGAGATATCACGGCGGTCAGTGGAAGTGAGCAGTGGTGAGTTTAGCAGCCGGAGCTTAGCAGAGCGGACAAGAGAGCATGAGGCCGTGCCCAGCGAGCCCCGTTCCTCACCGGCCGATCAGTTCCGCCAAGCCGGATTTTAGAAGCTTGGCAAATTCATCGGGAGGAACCGGACGACTGAAGTAATACCCTTGAGCCTCGTGGCATTCATGAGCCTGGAGGAATGCCAGTTCATCTTTGGTTTCCACGCCTTCCGCGATCACCCGCAGGTGCAAGGCGCGACCCATACTGATGACCGCCGTCACGATGGTGGTGTCGTCCGGAGCCGAAGTGATCTGACGAACGAAGGACTGGTCGATCTTCAAGGTATCGATGGGAAACTTTCTAAGATAACTGAGGCTGGAGTAGCCGGTACCGAAATCGTCGATGGCGACTTGTACCCCCATCGTTTTTAGCTTTTGCAGGACCGCTGCGGCGGTGTCAGCCCGCTTCATAAGGACGCTTTCGGTCAGTTCCAACTGGAGAGAGCCCGGGTCGAAGCCAGTTTCCTTGAGAATAGCGAACACGTTATCGAGGAAAGAGTCGTCGCGAAACTCCATCGCGGAAATATTTACAGCCATGACCACGTTAGGGAGGCCGAAGTCAACCCAGGTCTGGGCCTGCCTGCACGCCTCCAGAAGCACCCACCTGCCGATGGGCAGAATTAAGCCGCAGTCTTCGGCAATCGGAATAAATTGCGCGGGAGACAGGGGCCCGCGGGTGGGATGGGTCCAGCGGATCAGCGCCTCGGCGCCGGTGACATCCCCGGTCTTGAGATTGACCTTCGGCTGATATTGCAACGTGAATTCCCGGCGTTCCAGGGCGCGGCGGAGACTCTCCTCAACCGATTGGCGCTCGACGGCGCGGACATTCATGGCGGACTTGAAAAACTGATAGCCCTGGCGGCCGTTTTCCTTGGCCTGATACATGGCCGTGTCCGCGTTTTTGATGAGTGTTTCCGCATCCAGCCCGTCGTCGGGATAAACGCTCACGCCGATGCTGGTCGTGACGTGCAGATCGTGCAGGTCAATGGAATGAGCGGCCGCGACCGCGTGGAGGATTTTCCTGGCCGTGATGGCCGCGTCTTCGGATCGTTGCAGCTCGGAAAGCAGCACTATAAATTCATCGCCGCCCTGCCTGCTTACTGTGTCGGAGCCGCGCACACATTCCACCAAGCGTCTGGCGATCGATTGGAGAAGCCGGTCGCCAACCGGGTGTCCTAAAGAATCGTTGATGTGTTTGAAGCCGTCCAAATCGAGAAACAGCACGGCAACTTTTTTTCTGTGACGGGGCGCCAAGGCGATGGCGTAGCCGATCCGGTCATTCAAGAGCATGCGATTGGGGAGGCCGGTAAGGAAGTCGTGCTGGGCGGAGTGGGCCATCTGCAGGGTCATGGCCCGGGCCGCGCTCACGTCGCGAAACACGATTACCGCTCCTGTAGGCTGCCCTTCACGGTCGTGAACCAGAGCGGCTGAATTTTCGATACAAGACTCGATTCCATCGCCGCGGATGAGGATACTGTTCGTAGCGATGCCCGAGGTCCGGTTGTATTCCGCGGCCAACTCCACCGAATTCCGGCCAGTCTTGCGCGTGGTGGCGTCAATAACGTGGAACACTTCGTCCAGGGGCCGGCCTACGGCGTCCTCGCGGCTCCAACCGGTCATACTTTCGGCGATAAGATTGAGACAGGTTATCGTTCCGGAGAGATCTGTGCTCAGAACGGCTTCGTCAATGGAATCGAGAGTCACCCGGGCTTGCTCTTTTTCGATGAACAATGCGTCTTCGAGTCCCTTGCACTCGATCATGTTGTGCAACGCCCGGGAAAAAACGTACCCATCGAGGTAGCCTTTCAGCAAGTAGTCTC
This sequence comes from Acidobacteriota bacterium, assembly GCA_003140295.1. Lineage (GTDB taxonomy): Bacteria > Acidobacteriota > Terriglobia > Acidiferrales > UBA7541 > Palsa-189. Next base: position 12,751 of record PLJR01000195.1, on the reverse strand, counting down.
GCGCTCCACGCTGTACGCTCCGCAGAGCCATATCTTCATCGTCTAAACCGCAGACTACGACGATGGGCACCTGGGGCACGACGAGCAACAGGCGATCGAGCGTCTCGATGCCTCGGCTATCCGGCAGGAACAGATTGACGAAGACTGCGCATATTTTTTCCGAATGCAGACATTCAAGACCCTCGGAAAGTTGCCTGACCCACCAAACGTCAAACGGTCCTCCCCGAGCGTCGGCGAGGGCGCCACTCTCTGTCGCCGGTGTCATTAGATTTGCAGCGGTTCATTACTTTACCCAAGAGAATTTCGAATCACGGCCAAAAGCGAGTCATTATCCACGGGTTCTTTCTCCGCCTTGGTTCACCACCACCATGGCGTCAGGCGCCGCTTCCGACGGTCCGCGGTACCGGCCCTCCATCTGCGCGAGGTGCGTTTCCGAATCCATCGGCAAATCGATATCCTGAATCTGCGTCCTCACCGAATGACCTCATGCGGCCGCGTGAAAAACCGTTTACCGTCGATTTCGGGGCACGGGAATTACGGCTTGGCTCCAGCCGCCGACGCGATCGGTTTCCCGGCAGCATCCCCCTTGGTGCGCAACAATGTAAGGGCATCCTTGGCGTTAAACGGGTACCGGCGCACCGACTGTTGCCCGGTGGTGTTGAGGGAAATATCCAGGCGGCGATTATTGGCCAGAATAACCACGGCCAAGTTGCTTTCAATTCTTTGCCGCTCCGCAGCAGTAAGCTCAGGATTCTGTTCCATCTGGAGTTTCACCTGTTGGGCATCCAGGTTCTCCTGCTTCCCGAGGGCTCGCGTCTCGATATTGCCAGCCGGAACGCCGTGCTCGACCAGGAAACCCTTGGCACGCGCGACACGTCGCTCGGTCAAGTCCTGATTGAAACGAACCGAGCCACGCTCATCGGCGTGCCCCTCGAGAATCAGGTGGGAACCCGGCTTGAAGGTGAGATAGCGGTTAAAATCGCTCGCGAGCGATAGCAGGATATCCCGCTGGCTCTCAACCAAACCGCCCGAGGGATTTGCCACCGTGGGTCGCGCAGTAGGAAAGTAAATGCTGTGAAGGGCCAACCGGGTTTCAAGCTCGGCCTGTTCCGGGGGAACCTGCGGCTGAACCGCGCGCACATCCACATCAATCGTGCAATCGGCCGTGCCTCTGCGACCGTCGTCGGCGCGACCGGTTACCGCATACGAACCAGGCGCCAAACCGGCGGTCTGAAACCTTACGGACGGTCCAGAACCTGCAATTCTGCCGGCACTGGCGTTCCATGAAAAAGACACCGGGTCGTCGTCAGGATCATTGGCGACGGCGGTGATTTCGACGGTATCACCTGCCGGTACCTCGCGCCGGTCCGCCGAGCAATTGATGGTCGGCGGGCGGTTGGGCCGAGCCTCGACACGAATACTCGCCGAGCAGTCAGCAGTGCCGTCGCGGCCGTTGTCCACGCGCACTCTAACGGAGTACAGCCCCGGACGTTTTTCCGAAGAACTCCAGCGAACTTCGGGACCTGTGCCATCCACCGCTCCCTCGCTTGCGGACCAGGAATAGTTCAAGGAAGTGTTGTCCGGACTGGCTTGCGCGCGCACGGCCACGTAGTCACCGGATCCCGCGTAGACCATGTCTTTATCGGCCGAGCACGAAGCCGCCATGGCCGCGCGCGGTGCCGGCCGGGAGTCGCCGCCAAAGCGAAACACGATACCCGCGGATAATCGGACGTTGTCCTGCCAATCCGGCTGCCCGTTGAACACATTCTTGAAATGGGTCAGCAGGAAATCACCTTCAAAAGGCCGCAGGGCGATGTGCCGGCTTACCTGAATGTCAAAACCGGCTCCGAGCATGGCGGCCAAAGCATTCTCGCCGCCCAACGGCACGCAGGTGCCTCGCGAACAACCGGAAATCGTTACCGGGCCAGCATGGGTGGCGCCGAACAGCGCCTGAGCAAACGGCGTGAATCTCCCCAACTTGCGATAGGAAAAGCGCGGACCAAAAACATATGTGTAGGCAGCCCCATCCGCGTCCACCGTTTGTTTTCCATTGGGACTGAAGAGAGTCAGCTTGGTGGCGTCATAGCCCCCGAAATCGGCAACCAGTCCTACGTACCGATTGAGGTTAAAGGCGAGCGAGGTGCTGCCTCCATGCAGATAGCCCATGCGGTTAGCCGGGTCAGTGGGCAGCGCACGCCAAAACGAATATCCCAAAAACCACTCCACCCTGGGCGTAGAGCCGTCCGACCAATCCCAGCGGTGGGAACTGCCGGCCGGCCGGGAGCGAGTCCCCTGCGATGGACGGCCGGTCGCCGATGCAGCTGGAAGCCCTTTGGCGGCGGGCCTCGGCGTGGCGATTGTCGCTGGCGGGATGCTGGAAGCGGCGACTTTGTCCCTCGCGGCTTTGCCTTCGGGGTTGGGTGTGTCGTCCGCACGCATTGCCGGAACCATCACAATAGCAATCGCCAATGCGGCGATAAATCGCACAGCTGACCTCATGGTGCCTCCTGAATCGCGCCTGCCTGGCGACGAAGCGGGCCGCACATCCCCACTTCGCCTCAATCTGGTTCGTACTAGCTTCCGAAATAAACGCGCTGCCTACGGAGCGGGTACGTTGATCACCGTGTTCACCATCGTCACCGAGGCATTGAGCCCCAGGGCCCTGCCGTTCAGGGTGGTTATCGCGGCATTACCTGCCGTAGAGAACGTGACACCGGCGGAGGCGATGATCGTGCCGACCATGGTGCCGCCACCTGCGGGGTTGATCGTTGCCGCACTGCCTACCTGCCAAAACACGTTCTTGGCTTGGGCTCCGTTGACCAAAATGACGCTACGAGGTGTTCCAGGATCACCCACGGTGAGGGAGCTGGCCATTTGAAATACCCAGATGGCGTTCGTATTCCCTTGGCCGTCGAGCGTGAGGTCAGAGCCGGTTAGCAGGAAAGATCCGCCGGCGGCTTTGTATATGCCTGGAGGAAGGACCAGTGCGCCGAGCTGGCCTGCGCCCGGATCAGAGCCTCCAGGCCGCGAGGCGGGGGCCAGGTTGTTGTATGCGGCGAGCGCGTCGGTGGCGGCTTGCGTCGCAATCGCAAAGGTCGTTGCGGTTCCTTCTGTCAGACAGCCACCAGTCGGAGGCGGAGGAGCCGTGTCAATGTTTCCGTTGACCGTCCCGATGTTGCTTCCCGTTTCCGTATAGACGCATCCCGGACCGGCGTCGTGGAAACCCGTAACGAGCGTGGAAGCTCCAGTGGTCCCCAGGTCTCCATTTATTATTGTGTTGATCCCTTGATTGGTAACGCCCGCGCTCCCTCCGAAACTCCCAAACGTTGCGGCTACACCGAGGTTAGGGCCTGTGGGTCCTGCCGACGCACCGATGGTGAAGGTCCAGGGGTTCGGGGTGGTTCCCGCAGCCAGAGCATTGCCCGCCAGGTCCTTGGCTGCCTTGGTGATGGTGGCCGTATATTGCGTGCTGGCCGTGAGATTTGCCGCGGGTGTGAAAGTGGCTATGTGACTTACCGAATCGTAGGCAACGCTTCCAGCCACGGCAGCGCCGCCGGCTCCTGAAACGGCCAGCGTGAAGGTGCCCGGGGCGGTGAGCGTGACGGGATCCATCGCCTTGCTGAAGGTCGCATTTACGGTCGCATTGGTCGCCACGTTAATCGCGGCATTCGCAGGGCTGGTCAGCGTAATGGTTGGCGGCGTGACGTCGGGACCCGCCCCGGTGGTAAAGCTCCAGGGGTTGGGTGCGGGACCGGCCGCGAGCGCGTTGCCGCTAAGGTCTGTGGCGGCATTGGTGATCGTGGCCGTGTACTGAGTGGTGGCCGCAAGATTCGCGGTAGGAGTAAAGGTCGCCGTGGATCCGGCATAGGTGACGGTTCCAGGTACGGAGGCACCCCCCACGCCAGCTACGGCCACGGTAAATGTCCCCGGCGCGGTGATCGTTGCCGGGTCCATAACCGCGCTGAAGGTGGCCGCTATTTTCTGATTGACGGGCACGTTCGTAGCTGCGGAGATCGGATCGGTGCTCAACACCTGTGGTGGCGTGGTATTCGCTGTCTGGCCGGTGGTAAAGCTCCAGATGTAGTTGACTGCCAGGGAATTCCCGGCTGCGCTTTGCGCCGCCGTACTGATGGTTGCCGTGTAGGCTGTACTGGCCAGTAAATTCACCGTGGGCGTGAACGTCGCCGTGTTGGTTGCCGCTAGGTAGGTCACGGTTCCCGGCACCGCCGCGCCGCCGACACCCGCCACCGCTACCGTAAATGTCCCCGGAGCCAAAATTGTCGCCGGATTCATGGCTATGCTGAAGTTCGCGATAATCTTCTGGTTGAGCGGTACGTTGGTCGCTCCGTTCGCAGGACTCGTGGAGATAACCGTGGGAATGGCCGCCGTCGTAAAGCTCCATACGGAGTTGGCGGCCAGTGAGTTGCCTGGCACGCTCTGCGCTGCGGTGTTGATGGTGGCGGTATAGGCCGTGCTCGCGAGCAAATTGGACGTGGGCGAGAAAGTTGCGGTGTTCGTCCCCGCCACATAAGTCACGGTGCCGGGCACCGCCGCACCCCCACTNNCCACCGCCGCACCCCCGGGACCCGCCACGGCCACGGTGAAAGTCCCCGAAGCGGTAACCGTCGCGGCGTTCATGGGCAGGCTGAAAGTGGCTGTAATCTTCTGGGTTACCGGCACATTAATCGCGCCGTTCGCCGGTGTCGTGGAAAGGACCGTAGGAACGGCTGCCGTCGTAAAGGCCCACACGCTGCTGGCGGCGAGCGAATTGCCCGCTGGGTTTTGGGCCGCGGTGTTGACGGTCGCCGTGTAGGCGGTGCTGCCAAGCAAATTCGAGGTGGGCGTAAATGTGGCCGTGTTGCTCGCCGCCGCATAGGTCACCGTGCCGGATACGGCTGCTCCGCCGACACCCGCCACCGACACCGTAAATGTTCCCGGTGCGGTAATCGTTGCGGAGTTCATGGCCTCACTGAAGGTTGCGCTGATTGGCTGGCCTACGAGCACATTGATGGCGCCATTTGCGGGGACTGTCGAGGTTACGGTGGGAATCGTTCCGGTGGTGAATGTCCATACATAGTTTGGTGAGAGAGCGTCGCCACTAACATTTTGCGCGCCCACGGTAACCGTCGCGGTGTACACGGTACCGGGCAGAAGCGGCACAGCGGGTGTGAATTGTGCCGTCACCCCGGAGTACGTAACCGCCCCCACAACGGCCGTACCGCCGGGGCCCGCCATCGTAAACGTCGACGCATTTATGGTCGTAGAGTTCATGGCCATATTGAACGTGGCGGTAACGACCTGCTTGATGGGCACGCTTGTGGCGCCATTTGCCGGCAGAGTGGAAACGAGCAAAGGAGCCGGATTGACGGTCTGCTCGCGGCCGCACCCGGCAACACAAATTGCCATCAGGAACGCCAAGATCCAGATTTTTCGAGTTGCTGAATTACGCATCTGTTTCTCCTATAAGCCGCTCAAATGGCGCTTCCCTGTAGCTCCGCCGGTGCTCACCCAAGGCTGGTGAGATAACGCGATTGCACCGTTGTTCATAAAATTCCGTTGTTCACAGAATTTTTTATGTCGCTGCACGCAACGGTCACACGGAAAATCCGTGGTTATCCTTGCAAAGCCGTAGCCAAAGGTGGTTGCGGATTTTTTTCTTCTGAGGAGTGGTAATTAAGTGGCTTTAAGTCTTTGAGGCAAAAGCGTAAGAAATTTTAGATGTCCGTGCGTTTCAAAACCAGATGGCGCTTCGTGCATTCACTTTTATCCCGAAAGGGGACGCCAGCCGATTCACATTACCCACTCTGACGCGCGCGCGCTTTTGCGTGGCTTCGTCTTGGCGGGAACCGCTTTTTTGCGTCGACCTTCTTGGGCACCGAAAATGACATCGCTCTATGCCGCAGCCAGCGCGTGAGCGAAGCTTTCATTCGGCCTGCCTTCATGAGCTCGGTAGACGGCGGATTGGTGCACCGACTAACTGCATGAGTAAGTGTGGAAGAGTAAAACACACGGTGTTCTTCAACTCCGCTCAAAAAGTACGCGGCAAGATGCGAAGTACAGTAAAATCACATTCTGCCGACTGTCGGGGCGTAGCGCAGCCTGGTAGCGCGCCTGCCTTGGGCGCAGGAGGNNTGTGGGGAATCTTTCGCCGTAAGCCTCCTTTACCGCCACAAGAGATAACGACTGGCCGCTTCGAAATCGAGCGGAACGGTGAAGTCGCCTATCTGGAATACAGTTTGAGCGGAGACATCCTGGAGCTGATCCATACCGAAATTCCTGAAAAAATACGCCGCATGGGCCTTGCAGCCGCCCTGGCGGAAAGTGCGCTCCAGTGGGCTCGCGAGCACAACTTCAAGGTGGATATTGTTTGTCCGACGGTGCGAGAGTACGTATCCAGGCACCCGGAGTACTCGGACCTGGTCATGTATTGATGTGACGGTCGATTTTCGTGCGAATCAAAAGAGTTGTATGCTGAATCGTGGCGCCAAAACGAGGCCACTGACACGAACACATTTCAAGTATCGAACTTTGTGCTCCACCGTGCGCCGCCCTAGATGCACCTAAACGTAGGCGCAATCCCCGCGCAATCCTTCCGTACCAACCCTCTGAACGGAAGTGTCTCTTATGGGACAGATGTTTCACCGCCCAGACGATTAGTATGGTTTTGTGGGAAAAAAGAACAGCCCCGCAAATCAATCGTCCGCTCAGTGTAGCCGCTCCTCTCAGCGGTAAAACAGGGACGCTTGTGGACAGAGGGGTAGCATGCTTTGGACCGTTTTCACGATCTTGGTGGTCTTTTGGGTCTTGGGGTTGGTCACGTCCTACAGTTTGGGCGGATTTATTCACATTCTACTGGTCCTGGCCGTCATTACAGTTTTGATTCGCGTCATACAACGACGAAGGGTCGCTTCTTGATACGTGTCATAGCATGAAGCCAATTTCTCTCCTAGGTATTCTGCTGGTAGTTTGTGGTGCGCTGGCGCTTGCCTATCAGGGTATCAATTACAACCGGCGGCGAGACGTGTTGGACGTTGGGCCGCTCCATGTGGCTACAGAAACTCATGAGAGGCTCCCGATGCCACCGATATTGGGGGGAATGGCGTTGGCCGCGGGGGCGGCGCTTCTTATCGTCGGGGCGCAGAAAACCCGCTGAGGTTGGCTGCTTTTCCCGGCATTTGTGAAATTAGAGCACGTAAATCCTAACAAAGAAAGAAACTGAAGTGAGGTTACCGATGATTCGTAAAATGCTTTTAGGTCTCTGCATGTTATTTGTCGCGCACGGGCTGCGCGCGGCTGACAATGAACAAAAACGTCTCGAAAATAGCGGTGTGGTGTTGGAAGAGGTGATGAATACTCCGGAGAACATACCACAACAGGTGTTGGAAAAGGCCGAATGCGTCATCGTGTTCCCTTCTGTCCTGAAGGCCGCCTTTGTCGTTGGCGGAAGTTACGGACGTGGAGCGATGGTGTGCCGTACCGGCCCAGGATTCAAGGGGCCTTGGGGCGCTCCGTCGATGTACGCCTTGGAAGGGGGCAGCGTCGGGTTTCAGATCGGTGGACAAGCAACCGACCTCATTCTTCTGGTCATGAACAACCGGGGCGCGAGTTCCATTCTAAGCAGTAAGGTGAAGTTAGGCGCGGATGCTTCGATTGCGGCCGGCCCTAAAGGTCGCGATGCTTCTGCCGATACCGACGCCTACTTGCGCGCGGAGATCCTCAGTTACTCCCGTTCACGCGGCGTATTCGCGGGCATATCGCTGGAGGGTTCTACGCTTCGTCCCGACAACGACGCGAATGAAGCCATCTATCACCACAAGATCACAGCGAGTGAAATCGTTCTCGGCAAGAACGTAGCGGTTCCTGTGTCCGGGCGCCATCTCGTCCGTGTACTGCAGAAGAATTCACCGCACAACGAATCAGCGGGCAAGCGGTAACCAAGCACCACCAAGGCCGTGATCGCGACCGCGATCACGGCTTTAGGTGGTATTCGAAGGATAGATTTTTTCGCAGCCTCCCGTGTGGGGAAATCCCAAAGGCCACCCCAATTGGCGCACCCGGTTCGGCTCCTAAACGCCGACAATTCGCAGTAAACGTCCGTTAGCGGACAGTATTCCTATTCGCCAAAGCTAATACTTTGGCCACAGAATCGCAGTTTCTCAAGGAGAACAACCGTGAAAAGCTCCACAATCTTTTGGGCAGTGCTGGTGTGTTTGGGAGCGTCTACGATGACGCAGGCCCAATCTTCACCGGTGTTCGGCGAGAACGTAGTCAGCCGCACGACGCGTGCCGTGAAATACGAGCACCGCAGCGGCTCCACGAAAATCGATTTCCACGGCACTGAACTGATGCCGAGTGTAACCGGCGAAGCGAAAGTAGAGAGCAAGCGCGGCGCCCTGGCCATTGAAGTTGAATTCAACGGCCTCAGCAAGCCAACCTCATTTGGAACCGAGTATCTGACCTACGTCATGTGGGCCATCTCCCCTGAAGGCCGCCCCGTGAACTTGGGCGAAGTCCTGGTGGGCAATAACCACCGCAGTAAGCTCGCGGTCACCACGGATCTTCAGGCTTTTGCGCTGATCGTAACTGCGGAGCCTTACTATGCGGTGCACCGTCCCAGCAATGTGGTGATCGCGGAAAACGTCATTCGCCCCGACACCATCGGCACCAGCGAAGCGGTGGACGCCAAGTATGAGCTCATCGATCGCGGCGGATACATTCCCACGGGCTATCACTTCGACCCAGTGGTCCTGAATGCCAAGCTGCCCCTCGAGTTTTTTGAGGCCCGCAATGCGGTGCGTATCGCTAAATCAGCAAGCGCCGACACTTATGCCTCCGAGAGCTACGAAAAGGCCGTAAGCCAGATGAAGCAAGCTGATGATCTGGCCACGATGAAGCATAGTCAGACGAAAAATCTGATCTCCGTGTCGCGCGAAGTTGTGCAAACCGCGGATGACTCCCGGGAAATATCCGTGAAGCGCATGGAAGCAGATCGCGCGAATGCCGAAAAGAGCGAGGAAGCAGCGAAGCTGGCCAACGCCCGCGCCCGGTCTGAAGCCGAAACGCAGAGCCGTAAGATTGCCGAAGCGGAAACTGCCTCTGCGAACCGCCGCCGCGCGGACGCCGATAGTGCGGCGGCTGAGTCGCTGCGCCAGCAACAGAACGCCCAGGCGGAGTCGGACCGCAATCGGTCCGCCGCCAATGACGCCAACCAAGCCACAGCCAATGCGCAACAGGGTCAGCGCAACGCGGAAGCCGAATCGGATCGCAACCGGCTCGCCGCTCAATCCTCCGATAACGCGGCGGCCGAGTCGCTGCGCCAGCAACAGAATGCCCAGGCGGAGTCGGACCGCAATCGGTCCGCCGCCAATGANNTCGGATCGCAACCGGCTCGCCGCGCAATCCTCCGATCAGCAGCTCCAGGTTGCGGTTAAGGATCGTGAAGAGTTGCGCGCCAAGTTGCTGGCGCAGTTTAACCTCATCTTCACCACTCGGGACACCGCGCGTGGTCTGATCGTCAACCTGTCGGATGTATTGTTCGACTCCGGCAAGGCTACGCTTCGACCGGTGGCACGCGAGAAGCTCGCTAAGATATCGGGGATTGTTCTCGCCTACCCCGACCTCAGGCTCGCCATTGAAGGCAACACGGATAGCGTGGGNNGCGTCCAATGACACCGCGGAAGGCCGCCAACAAAATCGCCGCGTGGAGCTGGTGGTCTCCGGCGAAGTGATCGGCACCACCATCGGCGTCGTTTCCCTGACCATGCCCCGCCCATAAAGCCCGTCCGAGCAGCCAAGCAAAAGGCCCCGGCAGTTGGTTGAAGCCGGGGCCTGGCAGGCGAACGCCTTTAAAGCACCGCAGCACGCAGTTCTTGACTAGCAAAAATCATTGTCGCCAGTGTGACTGAATAGGTGTGACTGAATGGGAGACTGTCTATGAACGCTCGTTTATTATTAATGACTGGCAGCGCACTTTTGCTTTTTGCGATTGGCGGCTTTGCCATGCGGGCGCAGGAGCATGAACAAGATCAGAATCACCGCGATCAAGATCGCCGAGATCAGGATCAACGTGACCGCGAAAGGGCCGCGCAACGCGGCCGAGACCGTTCCAGATTCGACGACCACGATCGCCAGGTTTCACGCGATTGGTACAACAACCACCACGACCATCCACCGGTGGGACTGCGAGATCGCGACCGCCTCACTCCCCAGTACGAATCCCAGCTTCGCGAAGGCATGGTGCTGAACGGGGATATGCGCACCCAGATTCACGCTGTTCCCTCCGATTATTATCGCCAGCTGCCGCCTCCCGCTCGCGGCTACCGCTACGTGCTACTCGGCGGACATATCTGCCTCATCGATAACAGTTACCGGGTTCACGATGTCATCCACTTTGAACTCAATTTCTAAATTGTTTTAGTGGCGACGGGCCCGGCGCAGGAGAAGGAGTTCGTGCCGCCACCCGCTATTTTTATCAGCGGCACGCCAGCCGATCTGCCCTCTCGGGTAATAGGGGAATTCCGACTGCTGCGGGCAGCTATGCCGGCGCCAATCCGCAAGCCCGCACGGGGCTTGTCTGCTTCAGCCGCCTCAAACGCATCGATTATTGGTTATTCGTGGTTATTCGTGCAGGAGAACGCTCAGAAGCGAGCTGTTAATTTGCAGGCCGCCGTTGTACTTGATAAATCCCATTTTCTTAAATTTATTCATGAACAGATTGACACGCGAGCGCGTCGTCCCGATCGCCTCAGCCAGCGTTTCTTGCGATATCTTGGGAAGCAGCTTGTGCGGCTGATCATCTTTTCCGTACCGGGCCAGCAACAGAAGAGCGCGCGCCAGCCGTTTCTCGGTAGAATTAAACAGCTGATCGATCAAGTCCGCCTCAATGCGGCTGTTCCTGGTGAGCATGTACGAAATAAAGCGGTCGGAAAATTCATGTTCGGCATGAAGGACGCGCACCATCTCATCCTTGTCGATAACCAGCACGGTGGTCGCGGTAATTGCCGTCGCTGCTCCCATACGCAGGGGTTGCGCCGCCAAACAGCCTTCCCCGAAAAAGTCACCGCTTCTCAAGATTGCAACCACGGCTTCCCGGCCGGTTCCGTTGACGACCGAGAGCTTCACACCGCCCTGTTGAATGTACATTACGCGGTTGGAGACATCCCCTTGCGCAAAGATGGTCTCATTTCTGCGAAATTCCACAATCTTTCGGGCTACACCGGCTGAATCTAGAAAACCTTGGGCGTCAAAAACGGATGCTTTGGCTGGTTTCATAAGCACACCGCTATCGTTCAGAGAAAGCTTGAGCCAACTATCATACCTCTACTACGGATTGGATGGCGCAGCGCGTATCGAGCCGTCTAGAATGTAACCGAAGGTTGAAACGTCGCGCCATTTAGAATGTAACCCAACCAAAGAGCTATTTTTCGAGGAGGTCAGGTTGGGGAACAAGGGGAAGTGGGAGTATCTGCGAGCGATCTATGAGCGTTACCAAACGGTAGGACGGAAGAGCAAGAAAGTGATTTTGAACGAGTTTTGCACGAACACTGGATACAACCGGAAGTATGCGATCCGTTTGCTGAACGGGCCGCGGCCTGAGAAGCGACGAAGACCTCCCCGGCAACGCGGGGTGAGCTACGACCGGGAAACCCTGGCCGTGCTGACCGCGGTGTGGGAGGCAGCTGGCTATCCCTGGTCGGTGCGGCTGAAGGCGCTGTTGCCTTCGTGGATGCCGTGGATCCGCAAACGCTTTGGTCTGCGGTTGGAAGTCGAGAAACAGTTGCTGAAAATCAGCGCGCGGCAAATCGACCGGAGGCTGAAAGCGGCCAAGACGCAGAAGCGACGACGAATCTACGGGCGCACCAAACCGGGCTATCTGCTCAAGCACCACATTCCAGTGAAGACGGATCGCTGGGACGTGCAGAGTCCCGGTTTCACGGAAGTCGACTTGGTCTCGCATTCTGGCAATTCTGCCAGCGGAGAGTTCGCGCACACGCTCAACGTGACCGACATTCATACGACCTGGACGGAATCACGAGCGGTGCTGGGACGCGGCGAAGGGGCCGTACAGAGGGCTTTAAGCGAGATCGCCGGGGTATTGCCCTTCCGGCTGCTGGGAGTGGACTCCGACAACGGTTCGGAGTTCATCAACTGGCACCTGAAGCGCTGGTGCGAGCAGAAGGACATCCAACTCACGCGGGGGCGGCCTTACAAGAAAGACGACAACGCACACATCGAGCAGAAGAACTGGACGCATGTGCGGAAGCTGCTGGGTTGGGAACGCTACGACACGCACGAGGCGGTCGAGGCCATCAACGATCTCTACCACGAGCTGCGGTTGTGGCTGAACCTGTTTCTTCCTTCGGTGAAGTTGCTCAAGAAGGTGCGCGTGGGATCAAAAGTGCGGCGGGTCTATGACGGGCCGCGAACGCCGTTCGAGCGAGTGCGGGCGTGTGGGCAAGCGGATCGGGAGCACGTGGCGCGGCTCGAGGACCTCAGAAAGCGGCTAGACCCGTTTCAGCTGGCAAGGACGATCGAGCGCAAGCTGGAGGGGATCTATCGACGAGCCAATCACCGCCTGAGTCCGAAAGAGGTGCAGAAAACGGCTTCGAGCCGACGCACGCGGCGGAGAGATGGCTGTGCAAAAGACGCTCGCTCCGCGAGCTTGGAAATCAAGAAGCGATTTCCACTTTTACACAGCCACGGCGACGGCGGCCAATCTCCAGTTTCGGTTACATTTCAAATGTCTCGACGA
>PLJR01000158.1:4497-4721 GCA_003140295.1 Acidobacteriota bacterium | reverse complement strand
GTAGGTTCGCTGCCGATCGTGCTGCTGACGGGTTTTTTCATGGGCGCGGTGATGGTCTTGCAGACCGCTGCACAGTTCGTGCGCTTTGGCGAAACGGCGCTCACGGGCGATGTCGTGTCCCTGGCGCTGGTTCGGGAGTTGGGACCCACCATCACCGGGCTATTGGTCGCGGGGCGCAATGCATCCGGCATGGCCTCGGAACTTGGATCGATGCAAGTGACCGA
>PLJR01000158.1:3712-4420 GCA_003140295.1 Acidobacteriota bacterium | reverse complement strand
ATTGGAGCGGTGGAGTTTTGGACCCGGGCGCTCAACGCGCTGGAATTCGCCGATCTCATGCAGGGCATGGCCAAGCCGGTCGCATTCGCCTTTATTCTCGCCACCGTCGGATGCTATCAAGGCCTTTCCGTTCGTGGAGGCACGCAGGGTGTGGGNNCGCGCAACGACTCAAGCCGTCGTGGTATCTTCCGTGATTATTCTGACGTCGAATTTCTTTCTTACCAAGCTGGCTCTTTTTCTTGGCGGCCGCGTCTTTTGACCCTTCTGGTGCTGGAGCTTATTGCCAGGCCCGCTGCTGCGGCCGCGGGAAAGGACGGGACGTATGTCACGATTTTCGCAATCGCTCGGAGCGGCCCACCTGCGTTTCCATCTATAATAAACAGATGCCCTGGATCATCTTGCCGCGCTCCATCCCCGGATGAATGCCGCCACAACCGAACCCGTCGTCTCGTTTGAAGACGTCCGTATCGGTTTTGACGAGGGCGATATCCTTCGCGGAGTAAGCTTCAAAGTCGCGCCGCGCGAGACCAAAGTACTGGTAGGTGAAACCGGCACGGGCAAAACGCTGATTTTGAAAATCGCCGCAGGCCTGTTGAAGGCCGGAGGCGGCCACGTCCGAGTTCTGGGGCAAGATCTGGGAGCAATGAGCGAAGACGATCTACTGCCGTTTCGCCGGCAGATTGGATTCGTGTTTCAGGAGGGAGCGCT
>PLJR01000158.1:0-3610 GCA_003140295.1 Acidobacteriota bacterium | reverse complement strand
TTGTACGATTCGCCCACCGCCGGCCTGGACCCGGTCACCTCGCAGACCATCATTACTTTGATCCTGCGGCTGCGTGACTCCTTGGGAGTCACATCCGTTTTGGCCACGCACCGCCTCCAAGATGCCTTTGGCTTGGCAAATTACCGGTTTGATGCCGAAAAAAACCGCGTAATCAAAGCGGTATCCGGACCGGGTTCGCCGCCGCAATCCACGGCTCCGCCGCCTTCCGCGAANNGGCGAACCCGCGACGAATATCCTTTTCTTACGCGAGGGCCAGGTGTACTTCGAGGGTGGACAAAAGGCCGTGCTGGAATCAAAAGACGATTACTTGAGGCGTTTTCTAGTTTAGCCGGGGGCGGTAAGAGCAAACTCCGCTGAGCGAGTCCCCGCAGGAGAGTGGGCCATGGCGCAGGGCAAGCAACTTTCGTGGAACGAGCTGCGAGTGGGAATTTTTGTGCTCGCGGGAATTATTGTGGTTGGACTGGGCATATTCTACGTCACCGGCACGGGCGCACTGGGCGCCAAGTATCGTTTGGTGGCGTATCTGCCCGAAGTTAGCGGGCTGACCATCGGGGCGCCGGTTACTCTCGACGGAGTCGAAGTCGGCAACGTGGACGCTATCCGCATGGCACCGCTTAAGCCCGGACAGCCGCCCGATGTTAATCGCAGCGTCGAAGTAGTGATGCGCATCAACCGGAGCTTTCAAAACAATATTCGCAGCGATTCGACCACCAGCCTTTACACCGAAGGGTTTCTGGGGAATCGCGTGGTGAGCGTGCAGCGCGGATATACGGGCGCGGTGTTGCAGGATGGGCAGGAGGTTCGCGGGGTCGAAGAGAAAGCCATGAAGGAAATCGTCGAGCGGGGCGCCGACATGATGCAAAATCTTACCGCGCTGTCGACACAGCTCGGATCAATTGTCGACCACATTCAGCGCGGCGAGGGAACTATTGGCAAGTTACTGGTGGATCAGACCGCCTACGATCACCTGAACGCCACATTATCGCGCGTCGAGCAGATCACCGGGTCTATTCAGCAGGGGCAGGGAACTCTCGGGAAGCTGGTGGCTTCCGACGAGCTTTACGGAAAGGTGAATTCAGTCACCGGCCGCGTGGATGATGTATTGGCGGCGGTGCAGGAACAGAAAGGGGCTCTAGGAAAATTCGTCTACGATCCGGCAATGCATGACAACGCCAACCAGCTGATTGCGAATGCCAACGGCATGGTGTCGGACGTGCGCGCAGGTCGTGGAACCCTGGGTAAGCTGGTCACCGATGATTCGTTGTACGTGACGCTGCGCCAAGCGGTGGAACAGGTTAAGGATGCCACCGCCAAGCTCGATTCCAACGAGGGTACGGCGGGAAAGATTTTTTCCGATCCGCAATTCTACGACAATATGACCGGCCTGGCGGGGGATTTGCGCCTGCTGGCCGGTGACTTTCGCACGAATCCAAAGAAGTTTCTGCATGTGAAGTTTTCTATCTTCTAGTCCTGCGTCACGGGCAATGCGCTGGCAGCGTCTTCGATAAGGAACGCATCGAGGGCGTGCTGCAGCTCGGAAGGGCGCGTCGCCGGCGGCAGCGGCTCTCCAAATCGCACCGTTACCCGACAGGGAATGCGCGAGGGCATTTTCCACGATAGTCGCCGGTCATCACCGCGCCGGTCNNTACTGCGCCCTTCATTACTGCGCTCTTCATTGCTGCACAGGGCTCCGCCCACCGTGTCCTGCAAGGCCACGGGGACGATGGGCGCGCCCGAGCTCGTAAGCATGGCTGCAAGGCCGGCGCGGGCTCGACCATCCTGCGTGAGCAGCGCGACGGATTGCGCACCTGCCAGGCATATGACCTCATCGGCTCGAAAAGCAGCGTCGGCGGTGGCTCGCAGTTCCTCCAGCCTGTTCTCGCGCATCTTTTCGGAGTCTGCCGCGAAGCTCACCGGCTGGCCATTTTTCGCCGGACGCAATTCCCCGTGCACGGAAGAAGACGCCGGAAAAGATGCCGGAAAAGACGTGGGAAAAGAGCCGGAAAAACAAGTGATGCGCAGTACGCGTTCCGCGAACGTCGGCGCGCTTACACCGGCGCTGTCGGTCAAAACGAATCGAATGCGGCGGTCGGTCGAAGCGCTAAGCAGCACGATTTCGAGCAGCGTCAACCTGCCGGCAACAAATAAGGCGCCACCGCGCTCGGGGATGTTATCGCGTCCCTCCACGCGAATGCGGTAGAGCGTGTGTGTGAGGGTCCACAAAGCTAAGCGCAGCAAGGAATCCGGTAGGAGCACCACGGCGTAGAAGGTGGCCGCCAACGTCATGCACGCGCCCGCAAAGAGCACTCTGTCGGCGCGCAAATGCAGACCCTCGGCAAGCAGGTAATAGACGCCGGCAGCCAGAAAAACACCCACAAACGACACGAGGTTGGCGGCGGCGATCACGCCGCCCTTACGCGCAGGATCGGGCCGGTGCTGGATCAAAGCTTGCAGCGGAACCGCGTAAAATCCACCGAAGAAGCCGAGCAGCCCCAGATAAACGGCTACGCGGACCAGCGAAAGTCCTGGGGCCGCGGAGAGAAATCCGAAGACGGTCATGCCCACGGCGCCGAGCGGGATCAGCCCATATTCGATCTTGCCGCTCGAGAGATAGCCGGTAATCAAGGCGCCGGTGCCAATGCCGATGGCTACGGCGGCCTGCAGGTAACTGATGTGGCGCTCGTCGATGCGGAGGATGTCGTGACCGTAAACGACGATCGTGAATTGTAGTAAGGCGGCCAGGAACCACAGATACATGTTGCCGACGAATGCCCAGCGCAGGACCGGATCGGCACGAATCACGCCAATCTGTTCGAAGAGATCTCCCAGAGGATTGGCGTTGAATTTGCGCGAGGGATTGGCCGCGGGCACGCGGCTTATTCCGAGGCTGGCCGCGAGTCCCAAGACCGTGCAGCCCAGAAGAAACACTCCGGACCATTCCTGCTTGCCGCGAAAATAAAACGCGAGATAGCCGCTGGCGACTGTCGCGCTTATGGCCGCGAGAAATGTACCCAGCTCGATGACGCCGTTGCCCCAGGACAGATCCTTTTCCGGAAGAATTTCCGGCAACAGACCATATTTCGAGGGCCCGAACAGAGCGGCCTGGGAACTGATAACGAAAACGCCAATCGTTTCCAGTAGAAAGCTGCCGCGCGCCAGGGCCACCAAGGCGAAAGACATCGCGGCCAGTTCGAGAAACTTGGTGGCGATGGTGACGGAGCGTTTGCTGTACCGATCGGCGAGAAAACCTCCAGTCATCGAGAAAAGAATAAAGGGAAGGGCGAACAGGGCGCCCACCACCAGAACCAGCCAATCGCGCTGCTGCTGCGGCAGACCTAAATCAACCACCAGGTAAATAACCAGGAATTTGAGCGCGTTATCGTTGAAGGCTCCCTGGAACTGCGTGACGATCAAGCTCCAGAAACCGACCGCCCAGCGCGCCGGATCCTGGTGACGCGCTCTGCCGGCCTTGGAGCGGCGCCCGAAGGAGCGATCGTTCGTGGAGCGAAATTCATCCATGCGAGTGTTCAAGTGCAAAGCTGCTAAAAAATGAACGCGGCTCTGGCGTCACCCCACGCCCTGGTGTGCT
>PLJR01000152.1:309-4734 GCA_003140295.1 Acidobacteriota bacterium | reverse complement strand
TTGGTGGCGGCGATGACGCGCACGTTCACGGCGGAGGGCTGGTTCGAGCCGACGCGTTCGAGGCGCTGCTCCTCGAGGACGCGCAAGACCTTGGCCTGCGTGCGCAGGCTCATGTCGCCTACTTCGTCAAGGAACAAAGTGCCGTTGTCGGCCTTCTGAAACTTTCCAACTTTATCTTCGCTGGCGCCCGTGAAGCTGCCCTTGAGGTGGCCGAACAGTTCGGATTCAATCAACTCTTCGGGAATGGCGGCGCAGTTCAGCTCGACGAAAAGCTGATGGCTACGAAGGCTGGCGGCGTGCAGGGCGCGCGCGACGAGCTCTTTTCCGGTGCCGCTTTCACCGTAAATTAAGACGCGGCCGTTGGTCGGCGCGGCCAGAGCGATCTGCTGGCGCAGGGCCTTCATCGGGACGCTTTCGCCGATCACGTGATAGCGCCGGCCCAGTTCTGCGCGAAGCCGCTTGTTTTCCTCTTCCAGACGCAAAAAATCGAGCGCCTTTTTTACCGAGCGAATGGTTTTTTCGAGGGAGAGCGGCTTTTCGACGAAATCGAAGGCTCCCAATTTGGTGGCGCGTACCGCGGTCTGAATGTTGCCGTGTCCGGAAATCATGACCACCATGGGGAAGTGGCCTTCCTTGCGCATGCGTTCGAGGGTCTCGAGGCCATCCATTTTTGGCAGCCAGATGTCGAGCAGCACCAAGTCGACAGGGCCGCGTGCGAGACGCGCGAGACACTCTTCGCCGGCGGCCACCGACTCGACCACGTAACCCTCCTCACTGAGGATGGAGGTGAGTGAGTGGCGAATCCCGGCTTCGTCATCAACAATGAGAATGGAGTGAGCCATGTCTGGGCGTCGTTCCGGTGGTTGTCGTCCTGGTGATTGAGTGGGGCGATGGCCGATGTAGGGAATTAACCCTCGGAGGCGACACCTACTGGCGCGCCCTCGCCCGCGGGAAGCTGGATCACGAACCGCGCGCCTACAGGAGCGTTGTCGTCGACGCGAATCAGGCCATGATGCTCGGCGATGATGCGGCTGGCAATGGCCAGGCCCAGACCGGTGCCGCGATCCTTGGTGGAAAAATGGGGCAAGAAAAGCTTGTCCTTGTCCTCGGGTGAAATGCCGTAGCCGGTATCGGAGACGGAGATCTCGACAGTGTCATGCGCCGGAAGCCAGCGCGTGGCGAGTTCGAGATGCTGCGCCGATGAACCTTCCATGGCTTCGGCGGCGTTATCGATCAGATTGACGATCACGCGGCGCAAGAGCTCCGCGTCGGCCCTGATGGAGGGCAGATCCGCCGCGAAATCGGTGTGAATCGACACGCCCTCGAGGCGGCCTTTGAACACCTCGAGCGCCTCGCGCACGATGGCGTTGGGGTTGACCGGCTCCAGGTGGGCGACGGGAAAACGCGCGAACTGGGAGAATTCATTGACCAGGCCCTCGAGCGTTCCAACCTCCTGTCCGATCAACGCGGAACATTCGGCGACCAGGCGGGTGAGCTCGGGCGCGGCGTCTTCGGTGCGGTGGCGTTCGAGATAGCGCGCCAGACGCTCGCTCGAAAGTTGGATGGGCGTGAGCGGGTTCTTGATTTCGTGAGCGATGCGCTGGGCTACTTCCTGCCAGGCCGCCGCTTTTTGCGCGCGCAGTAATTCGGTTAAGTCATCAATCACGACGACGTAACCGCCTTCGGCACGGCGCGGTCCGAGTGGGCTGACGGTGACCGCGGCGTGCATCACTCTGCCGCCCAAGCGGAAGTCGAGCGCCTTGGAAGCCGGGCCCATGCGCAGAGAGCGGCGAACGAGATGCTGGATGTCGCGGGCGGCGGCATTGCCGACCAATCCCGAAAGCGTGACCGCGTCCTGCGCGGCATCACCGAAGAGCTGGCGGGCGGCGGAATTCATGCGCAGGATCAGGCCCTGCGCGTCGAGTGAAAGCACGCCAGTGGGGACATTTTCGAGGACCGTTTCAATCAGGATGCGGCGGCGATCGAGCTCCTGCACGGCCTGTTGAAGGTTGTGCGTGAAGTCATCGATCTGGCGGCGGCTATCGGCCAGTTGGATCGTCATGGCGTTGAAGGAGCGCACCAGCGAGCCCAGCTCGTCCTGCGCCTGCACGTGGACCTGCGCATCGAAATTGCCGGCGGCGATTTCGCGGGTGGCCTCCGCGAGCGCCTGGATGGGCACCGTCACTTGTTTGGAGAGATAGAGCGCAAACCAGGTGGCGGCGAAAAGAAGCAAAAGTGTGAAGAGCGAAAGAGTGAGCAAAATCTGCCGCTTGAAGGTGCGAATTTGCTGTTGCTCGATGGCGTAGGCGTTGGTTTGAGACTGGATATTGCTATAGAGGCCGAGGAAATCCGCGGGCAGGCGATGAGCGACAACCAGGTAACCGGGACCGAATGGCGCTCGGGCCGCGAGGAAATAGGTGGCGCGCGATTCCCAGAGCTCGGCGCCGCTGGGTAGTTCGCGAGCGAGCTTGAGCGAGGGGTCGACTTTCAAAGGCGAGGCCAGCGGATCGCCGGCAGGCAAAACCGTGCCATCAGAGCTGACGGTCCATACGCCTTCGGCGCCCTGTTGCGCGGCCAGGCGCGCGGCGGTTTCGATAAGGGTGTTGGGATCGCGCTGGGATTGCTCCGTAGCTTCGTTGGCGACGCGCTTGGCCAGCGCGGACAGGCGAAGGTATTCGAGGCGATGGCTTTCGCGGAGGAGAGTTTGCATTTCGGCGCTGGCGGTTTCGAGCGAATGGGGGAACCAGCGATTGAGGGTGCGATTCATGAGCGCGTAGCTGATAAAGAAAAGGAAAACCAGCGGCAAGAGGGACACGGCCATGGCGCCCAGGACCATTTTGGTTTTGAAGCGCGAGCCAAGCTGGTCAGCGCGGCGCTCCATCCAGAGGTGCACCAGCGTGCGGCCAAGGATTAGTCCGAAGACCATGAGCGCGGCAACGATGAAGGTGGACAGCGCGTACAGGACGACAACTTCGTCCCAAGCGCGAAGCTCAAACGGGAGGCTGAGCGACCCGAGGGTGAACACCGCGGCCAGCAGCAAGACCAAGAATAGGCCGCCGAATCCGAGCCACAGCCGCGATTTGCGAGAACGCTGCATCGTTTAATTAAGCGGGCTCCAAGTAGAGCCCAGACCCNNGGGAATGAAGCCACGCGCGGAAGTGACCGGTTCAGGAGACAGCGCTTCAGAAAAGGGGGCTTCAGATGGGGGCGGTTCAATTGCGGCTGCGTAGGGAAGAGGCGCGGGAAGATGGGCGCGCAGGGGACATTCTTCGCAGAGCGGATTCCGCGTGCGGCACCAACGCTTGCCGACATTCACCAGCAGGGCGTGGAATTCATTGTACACGCGAGTATCGCGCGGCAGGCGGGCTTCAAACAGCGCGCGGAGGCGCTCGTAATCGGGCCTGCCTGCGTGCAGGCCGTGGCGTTCGAGGATGCGGTGCGTATACGCGTCCACGACAAAGANNCGGGTGCGCGCCCGCGTAGAGGAGAATGGAATCGGCGGTTTCGGGGCCGATTCCGTGGACGGCAAGAAGCTGCGCGCGCAACTCGAGGGTAGGCGCGCGGAACATCCGCGCCAACGACCCGCCATGTGTGTGGCGGAGAAAACGGACGAAGGATTTGAGCTTCCTGGCCTTTTGACGGAAGCATCCGGAAGAGCGCACCAGGAAGGCTAGCCGCGCGAGCGGAACGCGTTCGATGGCCCGGGGCGTCAGCAGTTTTTCGCGCCGCAGATTGGCGATGGCGCGTTCGACGTTGGACCAAGCCGTATTTTGGACCAGGATCGCGCCCAGGATTACTTCGAAGGGAGTGCGAGCGGGCCACCAGTGCATGGGGCCTAGCGCCTTCGATAGTGTGGCGAAATAAGCGGCCAGATCGGTGCTGGCGGGGACCGCTGNNGGACCGCGGAAGCTTCCGCGAGCGGCTCGGGAGGTTCGGCTGGCTGCGATACCGGAATGGGCAGGCGGCTGCGGGCGGATTGGGTGGCATCATTCATCTCCTTCGCACGATAACGAGTAGCGGGCACGCAGTCAAGGATGCCTGTGGCTTAATTGCCACACCCCAGCAGAATGGAACGCGGCGAGGGTTTAAATCGGGCGATTTGGAAGGGCCGGAAACTCTAGGTATTAGCGCTTTCACCACGATTGGGAAAAGGCTTCCCGTGGGGGTCGCACGCTTCTGCTAACTTTTTAAGTTCGGGGGAACACTCTTCCGATCCTATATGTCTGTCCGCCTGGGCGAAATCCTCGTGAAAGAGAGCCTGATCACCGCAGATCAGCTGAAACTCGCCCTGGAACACCAAGGGCAGCACGGGGGCCGGCTGGGCACGAGCCTGATGAAGCTGGGGTTCATCACCGACGATGAGATCACCGAGGTGCTTTCCCGGCAGTACGGGGTGCCTTCCATTAATTTGAAATATTACGAGGT
>PLJR01000152.1:0-269 GCA_003140295.1 Acidobacteriota bacterium | reverse complement strand
TTCAACGTCGAGCCCGTGGTGGCGTCGGAAACGTCGATCAATGAAGCAATTGCAAAGTTCTACGGCGAGGTGCAGAGCGTCGAAGAGCTTACGAGGGTGATGAAGGACCTTGGCGCGGCAGAAGCCGAGGATTTGGAATTGGCGTCGGAAGAGCAGGAGATGGATCTGGCGACGCTGGAACGCGCCGCCGAAGAAGCTCCCATCATCAAGCTGGTGAACCTGGTGCTGACCGATGCGGTGAAGCGCGGGGCGAGCGACATCCACATCGA
>PLJR01000089.1:4565-8354 GCA_003140295.1 Acidobacteriota bacterium | reverse complement strand
CGCGACCGGCGATGATCGAAATGATCAACAGCCCAATCAGCCCGATCAGCAGCAAGAGAATGATGGCGGGAGTGGCGATCTGTGCCGCGAGTGCCAGGACCACGAAGTTTGGCACCATGATCACCACGCTCCACGGATGGCCAGGGACCGGGTAATACAACACCAGCCGGCGCGTGCCATCGGGCGCCTTGTCCTGGTAGGCGATCGCGCCAGCCAGGCTGGTCTGAAGCTGCGTAGCCGACTGTTCGGGGCTGAAAGTTCCAAGTAGTTGGGCGGGATCAGGGTGATAAATGATCACGCCGCGGTCGTCGACGATAAACCCCTGCCCCAGGCCATTCGCCAGCCCATTGAGGCTGCTGGTCACCGATTGCATGAGAGGACTGTTGGCGATGTCGGCCCGGCCCACCAGGACTCCGGCCGACGCGCCGGACGCGTCCATGACGGGAACCGCGAAAACCACGTCGACCGGGTTCGCCGGATCGGCCGGGCCCGATGCCGCGCCCACGCGTTCCACCGGCTTCGCAGGTTCCCCCGCGTGATAGAAGTCCCAATCCGGCGCGGGCGCCCTGGCAGTCTTCCCCGCGGCACTATTCTTGCCAGCGCCGCTCGCCGAATTTTCCTTCGCAGTCGCCCCCGCCGTCTTCGGAGGAATCGAACTGGCCGCAGCGCGAATCGACGTATCATACTCGCTGCGTCCCAAAACGTAACCCAGCGTGAACACCACGCCCAGCATCACCACCAGCAGCGCAAAAATGCCCACCATCTGGCGGCCTGCGAGCACCATTTCGCCGCCGCTCTTTTTATTCCCGGTAGCCACTAGCGTCCTGTTCCGAGCGACCTGACCCACTCCCCGATCACGTCAATCGGCAGCGGGAACACGATCGTCGTATTTTTCTCCGTGCCAATTTCGGTCAGCGTCTGCAGATACCGCAGCTGAATCGCCGCCGGCTGCGTAGCCAGCACGCCGGCCGCCTCCGCCAGCTTCGTCGAAGCTTCAAACTCCCCCTCGGCATGGATGATCTTCGCGCGCCGTTCGCGTTCCGCCTCCGCCTGCCGGGCGATCGCGCGCTGCATCTGCTCGGGAATATCCACCTGCTTCACTTCCACCTTGCTCACCTTGATGCCCCAGGGCTCGGTGTCCTGATCCAAAATAACTTGCAGCTTGGCGTTGACCTTTTCCCGCTCGGCTAGAATTTCATCGAGCTCGAATTGCCCGACGATGCTGCGAATCGTGGTTTGCGCTTTCTGCGACGTGGCGTACAGATAGTTCTGCACCTGCGAAAGCGCCAGGTTGGCATCCACCACGCGAAAATAGCAGACCGCGTTCACCTTCACCGACACATTGTCACGAGTAATAATGTCTTGCGAAGGCACGTCCAGCGTCTCAATCCGCATGGATATCCGGTAAAGGGTTTCGATCGGCCAGAACACCAGCCGCAGCCCCGCCCCTTTCGCGTCCGGCTTCATCCTTCCCAGGCGCAGAATGACGCCGCGCTCCCACTCCTTGATCACATAAAGAGAATTCCAAATCCAGATCAGGATGATCAACGCCGCTATCAACGCTCCGGTGAAACCAATATCCATCGTTCTCTCCTCTAGGACGCCAGCGACCCGCCGCTGCCATCCCGTGGCCGGTGCAGTCTCCGAAATCCCGGTACTTGCGTTCCTGAACCCCGTGTTGGTCGTCGCAACAACTACGCGGCATCTTGCTGGTTGTGCCTCGCCGCCTGCTCCACCGGAGTAACGTGCACAGTCAGTCCCGTCACGCGCAGGACGCGAACCTTTGTTCCTGCCGGGATGGGCTGCGTCGCAACGGCGCGCCACAGTTCCCCGCGCAGGCGGACCATACCCGCAAATCGCGATTCGTGAGCACTCTGTCCCGCGCCCTGCCGCCCCTGCACATCTCCGGTCACGTGAGCGGACGAGAGACCCGCCGCGTCTGCGCCTGCCGCGGAAGGCACGGCCGACTCGATGGCCTCGGTCACTTCCGCGTGCGAGCCGATCATTTGTTCCGGGCCCGTAGTCTGTTTCCAATTCCGCGTACGCAGCACCAGCCGCATCAGCACGATGGTTACCGCGGCGCACGGCGCGGTCACCCCCAGCGCCACGCCCAGGCTCACCCCGGAGCCGGTCATCGGCGAGCGAATCAGCATCAACGCCCCGAGAAGCATCGCAATCACGCCGCCGATCGCCAGAACTCCGTGGCTGGTGTACTTCGCCTCCAAAACGAATAGCGCCATCGCCACCACGATCAGCAGCAGCCCCGCGAAGTTCACGGGAAGAATGTGCATCGCGAACAGCGCCAAAATCATGGCGATCGCCCCGGCCACCCCGGGAGCCACCGCGCCGGGATGGGTGAATTCGGCATACAAGCCCAGCACGCCCACGATCAGCAGAATGAAAAACACATCCGGCTGCACCACGCGCGCCAAAAAGCGCTCCCGCGCGGTCATGTCCACGCGCACGCGTTCGGGATTTTTCAATTCGAGCTTCACGCTCGACCGATCGAACCGCGTGATCGTGCGGCCATCGAGTTGCCCCAGCAAATCCTCGGGCGTCTTGGCGAGCACGTCGATCAGCTTGTCGTTCAGCGCTTCGGTTTCGGTGAAGGCCTTGCCATCGGTAACCGCGGTCTCCGCTACGGTGACGTTACGCCCGCGCTTTTCGGCGTAGCTGCGCAGGTAGGCCAAGGCATCGTTCAGAATTTTTTTCTTGAGCGTGTCGTCCACGCTGATCGGTACTCCGCCCACCGCCTCGAGCGGCGACGCCGCGCCCGTATGGGTTCCCGGCGCCATCGCCGCGATGTCGGCGGACAGCAAAATAAAAAATCCCGCCGAAGCGCCGCGCGCGCCCGTGGGCGACACATACACCACCACCGGCACGGGCGACTCGAGAATGTGCTGGATGATCGCCATCATCGACGATTCGAGGCCCCCCGGCGTATCCATCGTGATCAAAATCAGGCTGGCGTGTTCGCTGGCCGCGCGGTCGATTCCCCCGTTAATGTATTCGGCCAGTATAGGCTCGACTTCGTCGCCGATGCGCAGTTCGATCACCCGCGCGCGCCCGCCATTAGCAGCAGCCGTGCCCGCAGCAGGCGGAGTGCCAGCTGGCGTATTCGAGGTCTGGGGCGGCGCCGCGTGCATCGCACCAGCGGCCAATAGCGCGGCCGCCGTCACCAGCCCCAGGGATATAACAGAAATGAAAACAGGCGCGGAGAGTCTTAGCCTTGGAAGGCCATCGGAGCAGCCGCGAACCAGCCGACGGAGAGAACAGCGGCACGACATTGCGGCGTTATTGTAACAGAACGGCGGCCCGGCACGGCTCGCGCTCACGAATCGGTAACCAGGCGCACCCTGGGTAGAATAAACGCGGCGCTGCCTACACACCCGGCGGCGCCGCGGCAGCCTTGGCATCGGCTTCGCTAGCCTGGTCGAGCACCGTTTTCACGTCCGGATCGGCGAGTACCTTCACAAACGCCGGGTCCTTGCGTGCCGAGGCCACTTCTTTGTAGCCCTCGTCGATCGCTCGCCGAAGGTACATGGCGCAGTGCCCCGCGTCGCCCATCTGCGCGTACGATTTCGCCAGCATGAAATCGAAAAGCCCGTGATCGGCAACGGAACGGTACTGCATCAAAGCGCCGTTGCGGTCGTTTTGCTGGAAGGTATTCGGATCGAGGGCCATCGCCTTTTGAAATGACTTGAAGGCCTCGGGGTACCGCTTCTCCCCGAAATACGCGTAGCCCAGGTTGCTGTAAAAACCCGCCGTCTGGGCTTCCATCGAAAGGGC
>PLJR01000089.1:0-4505 GCA_003140295.1 Acidobacteriota bacterium | reverse complement strand
GCTAGCTGCGCGTAGGCTTTCAGCGCTTCGGGGTACTGCTTGGTGGCCATCAGGATGCGCGCGTGCAATTCTTCCTTGCCGCGTGGCGTCGTAGGCGCGGAATTCTCGTCTGCTGCCGCCTGCGGATCGCTGGGTTGCGCCCACGCC
The DNA here is from genome assembly GCA_003140295.1 of Acidobacteriota bacterium. GTDB lineage: Bacteria > Acidobacteriota > Terriglobia > Acidiferrales > UBA7541 > Palsa-189. Next base: position 4,358 of record PLJR01000089.1, on the reverse strand, counting down.
AATCCCGAGGCGAAGAAAAACAGCATCGCGGCGGTCACCGCTAATAAGGGGGTCAAGCGGCCCGTTAGTCGGGCCGTTAATCGGAACATCAATCGGAACGTCGATCGCGTGTGGAAAATCATTCTCGTCACGATGGCCCTCCTCCCTGGTCGGGTGCGGGCTCTACTTGNNCTGTCCGGATCGGGTTTGCTGCCCCCAAAGATACCAAAAATGCGGTGCAGCAGCCCGTTTTTGTTTTCCGTTTCCGGCGGCTTGTCGGTATCGCTGGCCGGTGGCTCGTTGCCCGCGGTTCGCGATGCTGGACCGGAACCACTGGGCTGGCCATTACGTGCCGCCCGGCCGTCCACTGGCGACCCCGTTGCCGATGGGGGTGGCTCCTCCTCGCGGCCGCCGAGTAAGCGCGACAACCAGGAACCGTTAGAGCTTTGCGTCAGTCTTCCGCCATGCAGTTGGCAATATTCGGTTGGCTCGGTGCCCGCGATGAACACTTCCGTGCGCTTCATCGGGCAGGCGGGCATGGCCAGTTGCATGCTCTCCGGGTCGATCTGCACTTCGATAACGCCCTCGGGCGCGTCGAATTCCTGCAGTTCGTGATATGCCGGAAGCGCTGTCGCGCGCTTCATGAACTCCGCCCAGATCGGCGCCGCCGAGGAGGTNNCCCGCAAACCACCCGTCCCGCGAAGTTCCGGTCTTGCCCGCCGCCGGCCCCTTAAATCCCCGAGCCCGCACCGATGCTCCGGTGCCGCGATTCACCACGTCCTCGAGCACGCTCGTTACCTGGTAGGCGACCCGCGGATCGAGCGCCGGCCGCGTGCGTACCACGCCGCGCTCGAGCGATGAGCCTCCCGCATTGAGCACGCGATCGATGTATAGCGGCTCCGCCCGGATGCCGCCATTCGCAAATACCGTGTATCCCGCTGCTACTTCGAGCGGCGTCATTTCATACGCGCCCAGCGCCACTGCGGGTGTGGCCTGAATATCGTTCTCGAGGCCCAGTTTTCGCGCGACCTGCACCACGCGTCCGTAGCCCACCATCTCCGCCACTTTTACCGTGGCTACGTTCAGCGAAAGCGTCAGGGCCTCCCGCGCCGTCACCGTGCCGTGAAAATTTTCGCCGTAATTGTTCGGTGTGTATTCCTTCCCGTCGAAATCAAACGTCGTCGGTTCGTCCACCACCGTAGTCGCCGGTGTGATGACGGGATTCACGCCGTCCACGGCGTCGTCAAACGCCGCCGCGTAAACGAAGGGCTTGAAAACCGATCCCGGCTGCCGCCGCGCCAGCACGTGATTGAGCTGGCTTTGCCCGTAGTCGCGGCCGCCGACGAGCGCGCGAATCTCTCCGCTGTGCGGATCGAGCACCACCATGGCCACCTGCACCTGCGCCGGCTGTCCTTTTTTCCGATCGGCAGCGTAGCGGCGCGCAAGCTGCTTATCTACGCTCGCCACGCCCACCGCTATTGCCTCGGTAGCCGCGTGCTCGAGATCCGGGTCGAGCGTCGTATACACGCGGAACCCTTGCGACAGCAACTCCGCCTCCGAGTACCGGTCGAGCAAATGATCCTTCACCATGTCCACGAAGTACGGCGCGTCGCTGCCCCCGACCCCGCCCGACACCAGGTGCAGCGGCGTGCGTTTGGCGTCCCGCGCCTCCTGCACCGTAATAAACTTGTTATCCGCCATCTGGTTCAGCACCCGATCCCGCGCTTCATCGGCGCGATCCGGTCTCCGATCGGCGGAAGAATAGCGGTTGGGCGCGCGTATGATGCCCGCCAGAAACGCCGCCTCATTCAGCGTCAGATCGTGAATGTCCTTATTGAAATACGCCAGCGCCCCTTCCGAGAAGCCGTGAATCGCGAAGCTCCCACGATTGCCCAGGTAAATCTCGTTGGCGTACAGCTCGAAAATTTCCTTCTTGTTGAAACGATGCTCGAGTTCCATCGAAACCATCGTTTCCGCCGCTTTGCGCCGCCAGGTCCGCTCGGTCGTGAAGAAAAAGCTGCGCGCCACTTGCATGGTCAGCGTGCTCGCGCCCTGCGCCTTCGCGTCATGCCGCACGTTCGCCCAGGCCGCCCCCAGAATGCGCACGATGTCGAAGCCGGGGTGCTCGAAGAAGCGCTTGTCCTCCGCCGAAAGCACCGCGTCCACCAGCACCTTGGGTATATCGTCAAACCGCACCTTGCGCCGCTTTTCCCGCGAGCTGTCGAATAGATTTGTCAACAGCTCCGGCTCGATTTGCGCGTTGTCCGGCGTCGAGCCGTTATCAAGCAGCCGTATGCGCCGCACCACATTCCCGGCGAATTCCACGCGCAGCGCATTCTTCCCCGCAAAATAAGATTCCTGCTCGGGATGCACTTCCACGGCATTGCCCTGCATCGCGAACCACCCCGGGGCGTCGCCGCCTTTTGATTGGCTATAGCCGGAGCGTTGCAGATCCTCGACCAGCCGCGATTCGGGCAGCGACTCGCCCGTGAATATCTCCGTGGGAGCCGTGTAGATACGCGCCGTGGTGGGATTGACGTGCCCGCCTAGCCGCTGATCGATCATGCGCCCATAGGAAAACCAGAAATAGCTGTACACACCCAAAGCAATCACAAATATTCCCAACAGAATTCCCGCCACCGTGAGCGCCAGAACGGAGGTAAAAAATCCCGGTTCCAGCCGAACACGCCACCAATTCCTCTTGCGCATGGATCGATATTTAATCATGGATGCCTAGCGATGATCAGTGATGACCGGCCGGTGACGAACGATCCGTGATGAACGATCTCGGCTGACAAAATTCACCAAATGAAGTTTACCAAATGACGCCGGTTCACCCATACCCAAAAACTATGAGAACCGCGCCGCTGAAGCAGAGTGCTCAAGGGTCGGAAAAGCCTGAACGCCCGAACGCGGCGCCTGCAAAGCGGGTCGGTGAACGCGAGCCTTTCTCCGCAACGCGACCGTCGCGAATCGCAAATCGCTAGAGCGCGTTATTGCTGGCGCTCGGATGCAAATTAAGCGTGAGTTGATAGACTTGCAGGTCCACGATAATCGTGTAGTCGGCGCTGATCTTCACATTGCCGGATTCGGCCGTTATGTGTATGTCTTCAGGCTTCACCGGGATGGCTTTCGCCTGCGCCTCTTGCACCAGCGATTTGCGAATTTCATCGGGCGATTGCCGGTTAATCGTCGCAAATCGCGCGGTACTCTGCATGGCATCCTGGAACTGGTATTCGTTATAGAGGATGGGCACCACTTTGATGCATACGTAGACGAATGTTCCCAGGATGGCGAGCCAAACGATAGCCTTCAGCCGGCCGGCTCCCCGCTCGCTGCCATCGCGCCCATTTTCTAGCATTCGCAAAAACCTCAGACCCCTCGACTAACCACTTAACGGGCCACTTAACGGGCCGCTTAATGAAGACTCCTGAACAATGACGAATGCTACATGGCACTTGCGGGGGTGTCGAGCCTTCGCGCCGCCCGCGGTACGTGGCAGTAACGTCCCCCCCCTCGATAAATAACCCGACAAGCACTCGATACGCGCTCCGTTAAGTCGCTACCTCAGTAGGCCTTGCCGAAGATTCCGCGCTCGCTGGCTGGCTGCCCGCAAAGGATGCATACGCCCTTACCGCCGGCTTGATCGAGCGGGATGCAGCGCATGGTGGCCTTGGTTTCTTCCTTGATGCGGGCCTCGCACTCGCTGCTGCCGCACCAGAAGGCCAGCGCCAATCCGGTTTCCACCGCAGCCTTAAATTCCTCGTAGTTTCTGGGTTCCTGCGTATGGGCGTCGCGAAAGGCGCGCGCGCGTTCGAGCAGCGCCTTCTGAATCTCGTCGAGCAACGTCCGCACCGCCTCAGGCAATCCCTCCTGCGGCACAAACGACTTGCCTTCCCGGCCAGGCTTGTCGCGCCGCGCCAGCACTACGCTGCCCTTCGCCACATCTTTTGGCCCAATCTCGATACGCAGGGGAACGCCGCGCATCTCCCAATCGTTGAATTTGAAGCCCGGGCTCATTCCTTCGCGCTCGTCCATCTTTACGCGGATTCCTGCGCTCGTAAGTTCCTGGCGAAGTCTTCGCGCGTTTTCGAGCACGGATGCCTTCTCGTCCTCCGTCTTGAAGATCGGGACGATCACCAATTGGAATGGCGCAAGGCGCGGCGGCAGAATCAGGCCCTGGTCGTCGCCGTGAACCATGATGATGGCGCCGATGAATCGCGTGGAAAGGCCCCACGAAGTCGTCCAGCAGTGTTGCAACGCGCCGGCCCGGTCGAGGTAGCGGATCTCGAAGGCTTTCGCGAAATTCTGGCCCAGGTTGTGGGACGTGCCGGATTGCAAGGCCTTGCCGTCGCCCATCATCGCTTCGATCGAATAGG